>NZ_JBDJNL010000002.1:0-444685 GCF_039674445.1 Brucella sp. TWI432
CGAAGAATGAAGATAATTCCACTCAAGACACGTCTGTCATCAACGCGTGGTCGTCCATGGCTCTTGGGAAAAAAGGGGCGAAGGCGTGACATCTGTCCTTCGCTCAGCCAGTAAAGATTGCTCATCGTTCAGTCTCCTCAAGCGAAACTGAATCAGCTCTTCATTCTCAAATCAATGGGTCCTGAGCCTAGGCTGTTCGGATGGATTTCCGTATGTAACGGAAATGGGGGGAGGGCGGTTGAGCTTTGTCTGATTCATGGCATGCGGACTGATTTGGAGGTCGGCATGAGCACGAAGATCACGGGCGAAGATTGGGCCGTTGCGCTTGAAGTGTTTCAAGCGTCCTTGCCTCGTCGGGGCGACAAAGGCTGCAACAACTGGCTTTTTCTGGAAGCTATCCGTCATTGCGCTCAACATCTTGGTGACAAGTGGCACTTGGATGAACACGTGATATTGATCAAAGGTGAGCAATACATTTTGTGGTGAGCGGTTGATCAGGATGGTTTTGCTTGGGAGGTTCTGGTCCAGAAACGCCGCAATACCAAAGCCGCCAGGCGTTTCATGCGCATGCTCCTATCTGGTCAGGGCTATGCGCCGCGACTCGTGGTCACCGACAAGTTGGGATCAGTCGATCCGGGGACGCGAGCGGGATATGAAGCGTTTTTAAGTCAGCGCGGCATGTGCAAAGATTCACGTCGATACACGATCCGGTCGACAATTTTCATTACTTTCCTCGCAATCAATTTAACGCTGCTGGTCATTGTGAGTTGCGGCGTTCCGCTACCAACATGGGGCGAGAAATTGCACGCCTGAAGCGCGTATAGGAATTGTGTCAAAGACCGAGTTACATCTGCGCTTACGTTAACGTATCAGTGCCATATTAGCCGCTCTCGCCTTCAACAAGTTTCATTGGCCAGACGATCTGGGTTTGCTGGATTGGATATGCAGAGCTGTATGATGGCATGGTGGAGAGCAACAATTGGCCTACCGATATGCCCAATTCACGCAAAGATAGCCGGAAGCTCGTCAATGGTGGTTGCAGGAAGCGTCCACGGGATTCTTCGCGAAACCCAATGACTGCGATATCGCTACCGGGAGAGACGCCCACCTCTTCGAGCCGTCTATATAAACCCAGAGCCATGAGTTCATAAATCAGAACAATTGCTGTGGGGCGTGGTGACATCTGGAGTAATTCGCTGCCCGCGTGATAGCCACCCTGTTCACTGGATTTTGCGCGAATAATCAGGGAAGGGTCAAACGAGATTCCGTTCTCAGCAAGGCCCAGTTTATAACCATCCAGGAAAAGATAGCCGAGATTGGTTTCATTGTCCGGAACTGCGATTGCTATGTATCGATGGCCGTTGGCTACCAGTCGGTTGACTGCGCAGCGCGCCACCCCTTCAAAGTCCAGATCAATCCATGCATGGGAACCGCCCGATTGTGAGCGTCCAAGCGCGATGAACGGTAATCGTGCCCGGATCAGAAAATCGATGCGCCGGTCGATGCGTTTAGTCGAAGAAATAATCATGGCGTCCACCATGCGGCGGGCGACCATACGTTTGATATATTCTTCGCTGTCTTCGCCTTCGGGGCAGGGGAGAAGAATGAGATCGAGATTGTGTTGCGACAGCACGCTCTGAAGCCCATCTGTCAGCCCCACGAAGAAATTATCAGCATTTTCGACGGTTTCGGGTGTGCTGCCGGTCATAAGCCCGACGACATTTGTCACGCCTTTCCTCAGGCTGCGCCCTGACTGATTGGCGACATAACCCATTCTTTCCGCTGCTTCGAGCACACGCTGGCGCGTTTCTTCGTTGACATCGGGTTTGCCATTAAGCGCTCTTGAAACAGTGCCGATGGAAATATTCAGATGCTCCGCAAGTTGGCGTATACCCTTCATGATACTCTCCCAAGGCGCAATTTCTTGTTCTGGTTTTTCAGGTCTTGACATAAATAGCACTCATCGCATAGCGTCGTAAACGTTTACGGAATATGTGCGTTAAGGGGAATGCACGCTGTAATCGGGAGGAAATCGTGACATTGAATGCCGTTATATGCGGATGCGGAGCTATGGCCAAAGGATGGCTGCGCGCAATCGTATCGTCTCCGGAGCTGTCTTCAGCGATCCGCATTGCCGGGTTGGTTGATCTGCACCAAGAAACTGCAGAACGCTTGGCGCAGGAGTTTAATCTATCTAGCGCGGTGATCGGCACTAATCTTGCGGAAGTGCTCAGCACGACAAATGCCGATATCCTGTTTGATATTGTCGTTCCGGCGGCACGATTTTCTGTGGTTTCCATTGGTCTTGCCGCAGGGTGCCATGTTTTGAGTGAAAAGCCGATGGCGTCATCGCTTGACGAGGCGCATCAGCTGATTGATCTGGCAAAAAAAGCCGGAAAGATTCATGCTATCGTGCAAAATCGACGCTTTATCGCAGGAATACGCCGGTTGCGGCGCGCTGTGGAAGAAAGTCTGATCGGTGAAATCTCCGCGATACATTGTGATTTCTTCATTGCGCCACACTTTGGTGGATTTCGTGAGGAAATGCAGAATGTTTTGTTGCTTGATATGGCAATACACACATTCGATGCGGCAAGGTTCGTTGCTGGTGAGAAGCCGGAAGCCGTCTATTGTCTCGAAACCAATCCGACAGGTTCGTGGTATGCACATGGCGCGGTTGCCAATGCGGTTTTCGAGTTTTCCAACAATGTGGTTTTCACGTATCGCGGGTCGTGGTGCGCGGAAGGAGAACGGACGAGTTGGGAAAGTCACTGGCGTCTTGTCGGTTCAAAGGGGATGATTACCTGGGACGGCGAGGATCATCTGCGGGCCTCCGTCTCGGGGCATGAAGAGGGGCTTCTGCATGGTTTTGTGACCGTAAACGTTTCTGAGCCGAAGAGTGCGCGCGAAACACAGGGGCATGCGAGCGTTATCTCGTCGTTCCTGCATGCGGTTCAAAATGGAACGGTTCCAGAAACCGTATCCTTCGACAATATCAACAGTCTGGCGATGGTGGTTGGCGCGATTGAAAGCGCCCGCCTGCGGCAGCGCGTAACAATTGCAGCATGAGGTGCAGACAGTGAACAATCCGGCAAAATCCGTTCGCATCGGTACAATGGTCAGCGCTACCAAGGGCGACGCGGCAAAGCGCATCGGGCAGATTGCCGATCTGGGCTTTGAGAGTTTCGAGCCATTTTTCTGGCAAACTACAAATAGTCAGGATCTGGCAGAACTGGGCAAACGTTGTGTTGAGGCAATTGGAGATCGCGATATTACGATCTCAACGCTTGGCATGTTTGGTAATCCTCTGGAAACCACGGATGTAGATCTTGAGACGTTGCAGGGCTGGAAAGATTGCATCGATAATGCGCATCACTTCGGTGCGACTTGTGTTGCTGGTTTTACGGGGCGTGTGCGCGGCAAGCCGCTGACGGACAGTCTGCCGCGCTACAAGGAAATCTGGAGTGAGCTGGCCAAGCGGGCCGCTGACAAAGGTTTAAAAATCGCATTTGAAAATTGTGCGATGGATGGCAACTGGGCAACTGGTGACTGGAACATCGCCCATAATCCTGATGCTTGGGAATTGATGTTCAATGAAACCACGGATGATCACATTGGCATCGAATGGGAGCCGTGCCATCAGATGGTTTATCTGATTGACCCAATACCGCAGATCCGCAAATGGGCTAGCAAAATTTTCCACGTCCATGGCAAAGATGCGACCATTCGCTGGGATGTCATCAAAGAGCATGGGATTTTTGGGAAAGAAAAGTTTGTTTTCATGCGGACGCCGGGCTTTGGCGACACGAACTGGACGGATGTCATTTCGGAACTGCGTCTGGCTGGCTGGTCGGGATCTATCGATATCGAGGGTTGGCATGACCCGGTATATCGGGATCAACTTGAAATGACAGGACAGGTCCACGGATTGAATTACCTTAAAAAATGCCGTGGGGGAGAATTTATCGTCGATCCGGTATGACTGAGCGGATAGGTGGCCGAGGGAGCGGCACCTGTCAAACTATTGAACGCGATAACCAAAGAGGAGGAGACTATGGGTATCGTAAACTATTTAGCTGTTGGCGTTTTGGTGCTGACCGGGGTTTCGTTTCCATTGATTGAAGCCCAGGCTGAAGACATCACAATCAATGTCTGGGCAGTGGATAGAGAGATCCAGCCTGCCCCTAATATGATCAAAGACTTCAATAAGCTTAACACCGGTATCCGTGTAGAATACCGGCAAATCCAGTTTGATGATGTCGTTAGTGAGGCGATGCGCGCCTATTCCACGGGCAATGCACCCGATATTATTTCAATCGATAATCCCAACCATGCCATGTTTGCGTCGCGTAACGCTTTTCTAGACCTGACTGATAGGATCGCTGCATCAGACGTGGTGACGGTGGAGAATTATTTTCCAGGACCTCTCAAATCGACAATGTGGGATGGCAAATATTACGGTATCCCGAAAGCCACCAATACGATTGCGCTCTATTATAATAAGGATTTGTTTAAAGCCGCAGGACTTGACCCGGAAAGCCCACCGAAAACTTGGGAGGAGTTGGTAGATGTTGCACGTAAACTGACCGATCCATCAAAGAATGTTTACGGACTGGCGTTCTCTGCCAAAGCCAACGAAGAAGGAACATTCCAGTTTCTTCCATGGGTGCAGATGGCCGGTGGTTCTTATAAGAACATCAATGCCGATGGTGCGGTGAAGGCGCTGGAAACCTGGAAAACCATTCTTGACGAAAAGTTGGCCTCTCCGGATACGCTCACACGCAGCCAGTGGGACGCAACAGCGACCTTTAACGCCGGCAATGTCGGTATGGCTATCTCCGGTCCATGGGAAATTGACCGAATGGTCACCGACGCAAAATTTAGCTGGGGCGTGGCGCTCTTACCTGTGCCGAATGCAGATGCTTCACGTTCATCTGCGATGGGGGATTACAACTGGGCGATCTTCTCTACCAGCAAGCATCCAGATCAAGCATTCAAAGTTCTCGAATATTTCGTGTCCCAGGACAAAGACATGTTCAAGAACTTTGGGCAGTTGCCAGCAAGATCTGATATCGCGGCGCCTTCGACTGGTAACCAGATGAAAGACGAAGCACTTAAGGTCTTTGTCGAACAGCTGCAATATGCTCAGCCGCGTGGGCCGTCGCCGCAATGGCCTAAGATTTCAAAGGCGGTACAGGATGCAATTCAAGCCACATTAACGGGCCAAATGTCGGCAAAAGAAGCGCTCAATCAGGCTGCAGATAAGATCAAGCTTATTGAGGGCTGAGGATCCTGAAACGTACCATGTTTGGATGGTCAGCCTTTCGCAACAAAACCGAGCTTTATCCTCCCGGATGGGCTGTTTGTCACTGAGTGACAGGCAGCTCAATTGGAACCAAGGGATGTCAGATGAAGAAGATATTTTCCAGCATGAGCGATGGTCGCGGCTTCGATATCATGTTGCTAGCCGTGCCATTTGCGTTTCTATTCGTGTTGGCCGGCATACCGCTTGTTTACAACATTGTAATGAGCTTTCAGGAAGTTGACATGTTTAGCCTTGGCACTTTTGCCAGGCCTTTTGTTGGGTTTCAGAATTATATTGATTTGTTCAAACAGCCCGAAACGCTCCCCATACTGATCAATACACTCGTGTTTGTTGTTGCTTCCATCGTCGGGCAGTTTCTGATCGGATTTGGACTCGCATTATTTTTCTGGAATGATTTTCCTGGCTCAACATGGTTGCGTGGTGTGTTTCTCGTGTCCTGGGTAATGCCTGGACTTGTGGTGGGGGCGATATGGAACTGGATACTTTCCGGTGACTTCGGCGTACTCAACTTCATGCTCCGAGAGAGTGGTATTATCGATGGCAATATTTTCTGGCGTTCGGACCCTGATTTTTCGCTTTGGGCGGTTGTTATTGCCAACATATGGCTGGGAACATCTTTCAATATGATCCTGTTATCGGTTGGACTTGCCGCCATACCGGCAGATCTTTATGAAGCCGCGGAGCTTGATGGTGCGAATGCATGGCAGCGCTTTTACACAATTACGCTGCCGATGATGCGGTCGACAATTGGTGCAATGATCGCGCTCGGGCTGATTTTCACCCTTCAACAATTTGATCTTTTTGCTGCTATCACTGACGGTGGCCCTAACAATACATCAAACGTGGCTCAATATTGGGCTTGGGATCTATCGTTCCGGCAATATGACTTTGGTAAGGGCGCTACAATCTCGGCCATCATGCTCGGTTTTGTCATGCTCGCTTCAGTTGTCTATGTGCGCTCGACTCGTCATGAGGTGCGCGGATGAGCCGGAAAACCCGTAATCGCCTCATGCTCGTGATCGGACTGGTTCTGGCAACGGTGTATTTGTTTCCGCTTTATTGGATGTATATTACATCGCTTAAAAGCGGTTCGGAGATGTTTGCCACGCCGCCGACGTTGCTGCCGCGTTCCGCACAATGGGAGACTTACGCGAATGTCTGGCAAGGCCGCAATTTGGGGCGCTATCTGTGGAACTCGATCGTTATTGCGCTCGGTGCAGTCAGCCTGATAACTGTTCTTGGTGTTGGATGTGCCTATGTGCTTGCGCGCTATCGCAATGTCTGGATTGATATCGGGCTTTTTCTGATCCTGACACTTCAGGTGTTGCCGCCATCGCTCATGATAACGCCAATTTTTGTCGGGTTCTCGCAGGTTGGTCTTCTTGATTATCCGCGATTTGCTGTTGTTTTGGCCATCGCTGCCAAGAGCCTGCCATTCTTTGTCGTTCTGGTGCGCGCGACATTTATGGCCGTGCCGCAAGAGCTTGAGGAAGCAGCCCTTGTGGATGGCAACTCCAGAATCGGTGCTTTCTTCCACATAGTGTTGCCACTCGCACGCAACGGCATTCTCGTCAGCGCGATCCTGATCTTCATGCAGGCCTTTGGCGAGTTTGTTTATTCGAAATCGCTCATTCAAGCTGTCGAACTTCAGCCAGCCAGTGTCGGGCTTAATTCCTTCATGGGGCCCAATACGAGTGAATGGAACAACATCATGGCTTACGCGGCTATGTATGTTACTCCCATTCTTGCTCTTTTCATCCTCTTGCAGCGCCGTATTGTATCCGGCCTAACCTCGGGAGCGCTCAAATGACCCTCCAGATCGAATTATCTAACGTGAATAAGCATTATGGTAATTATCATGCGCTGAAGAATATCAACCTTTCTATTGAAAAGGGCATGTTCGTAGCGCTGGTCGGCCCTTCAGGTTGCGGAAAGTCGACTTTGCTGCGATCTCTCGCAGGACTTGAAAGCATTTCCGGTGGGGATATGCGTATTGGCGGCAGGTTGATGAATGGTGTGCCACCTCGCAAACGAGATGTCGCAATGGTCTTCCAGTCCTACGCGCTATATCCGCATATGACGGTCGAGGAGAACCTGACTTACTCACTTAAAGTACGTGGTGTGAACAAACGTGAGGCGCGAAAGGCAGCTGAAGAAGTCGCGGCTACGACAGGGCTTTCTCATCTCATGAAACGTTATCCGCGCGAATTGTCGGGTGGTCAGCGACAGCGTGTGGCTATGAGCCGGGCGATAATTCGTAATCCGCAAGCTTTTTTGTTTGATGAGCCGTTGTCCAATTTGGACGCCGCTCTGCGTGTGCATATGCGTAAGGAAATCCGTGCGCTTCATGACCGGCTTCACGCCACATCAGTCTATGTTACGCATGACCAGATTGAAGCCATGACAATGGCAGATCATGTTGTTGTGATGAAAGATGGCTTGATTGAACAGCAGGGCACACCAATCGATCTTTATGATAAGCCGGTCAATCGCTTTGTCGCCGGCTTCATTGGTTCTCCCGCAATGAATTTTATTCCTGCTGTTGTTGGTGCGGACGGACTCACCTTGCTGCTGGAATTGGGTGCAGATACTGTGAAACCGTTACGCGCACCACGGGTTCTGCAATCAGGGCGACGTGTTGTTGTCGGGGTACGGCCAGAACACATCAGCCTGTCTTCATCGAGTGACACGTGTCTTAGTCTTGAAGTCGCAACAGTTGAGACGACAGGCTCATCGACATTTATTTCGCTTAAAACGGAACCTGAAATTTCATTCGTTCTTCAGGGGCGGAGCGATGTTAGAGCCGGAACTACAGTTGGCCTTTCGTTTGAAACATCGGCAATGCATCTGTTTTGCGATGAGAACGGAATTCGCATCTGAGTCAATAATTCAGGCGTTGTGCATTCTCCTGAATGCCCAAACGCGGCTTTAAGTTCTAGGCTATTTCATATGAATCAGCATGTTTCGTGCCGGTTCTTTTTTTGCAGCAAATTTACCGTTGTTTAGAAAATTATTATAAACTGTAACGTTACAGTATCCAATCAACGGCTACCCTTGTGCCCCTGGATACTGCTAGTGGCCTGCTATCTCCACAAATCCGCAGGAATTTTACGTAATATCTGCCAGTTCCGAGGGGCGTGCCTAAATAAGCGCTTGCATCCGGTGACAACTTGATTAGTCTACCTGTAACGTTTCAGATTTGGGAGGAAATGAAATGTTCAGCTTAAAGTCGGCCGTTGTGGCTTTGTCCGTTGGTACAATTTTGACAACTCTGCCGGCGGTCGTGGGCGCGCGGGCTGCAGACCTTGAAGTGACCCATTGGTGGACATCCGGTGGCGAAGCCGCGGCGGTCAGGGTTCTGGCTGAAAAATTCGACGCACTTGGCGGTGATAAATGGGTGGATGGTGCAATTGCTGGCAGCGGGTCCACCGCCCGCCCAATCATCATCAGTCGTATTCTGGGCGGCAATCCGATGGGGGCAACGCAGCTTAATCACGGTCGGCAGGCTGAAGAGCTCGTTGAAGCCGGGCTCATGACGGATATGACCGAACTGGCGGAAAAGGAAGGTTGGGCTGACTTTATTCGTCCCAAAAGCTTGCTTGATTCCTGCACATTCAAGGGCCGACTTTACTGTGTGCCGCTTAACATTCACTCATGGGAGTGGATGTGGCTTAATCCGCAGGCTTTCCGCGATGTGGGCATTAAGCCGCCGGAGAATTGGAATGATCTGGTTGCTGCCGCGCCAAAGCTCAAAGAGAACAACATAGTCCCGCTCGCAGCCGGAGATGGCTGGCAGGTCAATGGTATTCTAACGGTTCTCATGGTTTCTATTGGAGGTAAAGAGCTTTATCTGAAAGTAAACCGGGACAAAGATGCTGAGGCTGCACGCGGACCGGAGATGAAGAAGGTCTTTGAGGCGTTTGCACAGGCGCGCGATCTTGCCGATCCTGGCTATGTCGGGCGGTCCTGGAATGAGGCAACGGGCATGGTCATGTCCGGCCGTGCCGGTGCTCAGATCATGGGTGACTGGGCGCAGGGAGAGTTTAGCACCGCGGGTAAAGTTTCGGGTAAGGATTATGATTGCCTGCCAGGGTTGGGTGAAAAACCCTATCTGGATACGGGTGGAGATGCAGTTTATTTCCCGAAGAATAAAGATCCAGAAGTCACCAAAGCCCAGCTGAAGCTTGCCAGTATGCTGGTGGCAAAAGATACGCAGGTGGCATTCAATCTCGCAAAAGGCTCATTGCCTATTCGGGGTGACGTTGATCTTAATACGGCCTCAAGCTGTATGCGTGCCGGCATCGACATCCTTAATAAGGCAGACAATATCGTACCATCGATCGATCAGTTGCGCGCACCTGATACGCACGGACAGATGGAAAGTCTTGCGGCGGAGTTTTTCGCCAATCCTGACATGACGGTTGATGAGTTGCAGGAGCGTTTTGCGGAGATCATTGAACAAGCATTTTAGCGCATCAGCTTATCTGAAGCCAATATGTCTGAGAAGGCTTCGAAGCTGAAACTGGTGTGGTCTGGGAGGGCTATGCTTCATTATCGGCGATGACAGCGAGGACAGTCATGGCAGTGACGAATGGAGGCGGTTATCGAAAACCGTCACGCTTATTTCGAAATCTGAATGCAAAGGTCGCAGCGCTTCCGATGATTGCCACAGTGTTGGTGGTTTTTATCGGCTGCACGGCTTGGACCATTCTCTATTCTTTTACATCCTCGAGGTCGCTTCCGGTATTAAACTTCGTCGGTGTTGATCAGTATGTGCGGTTGTTTGGCGCTTCGCGCTGGCACATCTCGGTGCGTAACATCGCCATTTATGGCGTGTTGTGTATGGGGTTTTCGTTGTTTGGCGGGTTTGTTCTCGCGGCGTTGATGGATCAGAAAATCCGTTTTGAAAACACGTTTCGCACAATTTTTCTGTACCCCTATGCTCTCTCATTCATCGTGACGGGTCTTGTGTGGCAGTGGATTTTCAACCCTCAACTGGGGCTTGAACAGGTCGTTCGGGATATGGGGTTTGATAATTTCCAGATGGCGATTTTGTCGAGCCGCACATATGTCATTTATGCCATTGTAATTGCTGGTCTTTGGCAAATGACCGGGCTTGTGATGGTACTGATGCTTGCCGGTCTGCGCAATGTTGATGACGAAATATGGAAGGCCGCACGTGTTGATGGCATTCCAAAATGGAAAACCTATCTTTTTATCATTTTGCCGATGATGCGGCCCGTGCTGGTCACAACTGTCGTGATGATCGCTACTGGTATCGTCAAACTTTACGACCTTGTTGTCGCCATGACGAATGGTGGTCCGGGCATAGCCTCTGAAGTGCCTGCAAAATATGTCTACGATTTCATGTTCGGCTGGGCCAATCTTGGGCAGGGCCTCGCTGCCTCTACGGTCATGCTGACCACAGTGCTGGTTATCCTTGTTCCCTGGGCAATGCTCGAATTCGGACGGAGGAAAACGCGATGAGCGAAGCTGTTGTGAACCGCAAGATGGAAAGCGAGGGCGGGCATCACAGGCAAGGTGTTTTTGTGCCTGCGGTGCAAGGCAGAGAGCCATGGGGGCGCAAGCCGAAGCAACGCTTCGCACCTGCGACCATCATGCTCTACAGCATCTTGTTTGTTGCCGCAGTTTATTATCTGTTGCCGCTTTATGTAATGGTGGTCACATCGCTCAAAGGCATGCCCGAAATCCGGCTTGGCAATATTTTTGCCCGGCCCGTCGATATCACTTTTGAGCCATGGGTAAAGGCATGGAGCCAGGCCTGTACGGGGCTTTATTGCGAAGGTATCAGTACAGGTTTCTGGAATTCTTTGAAGATTACAATTCCAAGCGTTATCGTCTCAATCGCCATTGCTTCTGTGAATGGCTATGCGCTTGCAAACTGGAAGTTTAAAGGTTCGGAAGTCTTCTTCACAATACTGCTTTTCGGGGCGTTTATCCCTTACCAGGTTATGCTTTACCCGCTGGTTATCATAACGCGCGAACTCGGAATTTTTGGCACTCTGACAGGTGTCGTTTTTATCCATACCATCTTTGGCATGCCTATTTTAACGCTCCTGTTCCGTAATTATTTTACGGGGCTTCCGCCTGAGCTCTTTAAGGCTGCGCGCGTGGACGGCGCAGGGTTCTGGCGCATCTTCTTCCAGATCATGTTGCCAATGTCATTACCGATTTTCGTGGTTGCAATTATTCTGCAGGTCACGGGGATCTGGAATGACTTCCTGTTTGGCGTGGTGTTTGCAGGAACGCAAAATTTTCCGATGACAGTGCAGCTCAACAATATCGTCAATTCGGTGCAGGGCGTGAAGGAATACAATGTCAATATGGCTGCAACCATTCTCACCGGTGCTGTGCCGCTGCTCGTTTACTTCGTGTCGGGGCGCTATTTCGTTCGCGGCATCGCCGCAGGTGCCGTGAAAGGATGAACATCATGCAATCAAGTGTTTCTGTCCAGGATCTGTCTCTTGGTTTCGGCTCAGTCGATGTGCTTAAAAACCTTAATCTGGAAATCAATGAAGGCGAATTTCTCGTTCTTCTTGGGCCATCCGGATGTGGCAAGTCCACACTTTTGAACTGCGTTGCCGGGCTGCTCGATATTTCGGAAGGCAGTATATATATCAAAGGACAGAACGTGACCTGGAAGGAGCCAAAGGACCGGGGTATCGGCATGGTTTTCCAGTCTTATGCGCTCTATCCGCAGATGACCGTTGAGAAAAACCTGTCATTTGGTCTGCGGGTTGCGGGGCTGCCAAAAACTGAGATCGACAAGCGCGTTAAACACGCTGCTGCAATTTTACAGATTGAGCCCTTGCTGCAACGCAAGCCGTCTGCGCTTTCCGGCGGGCAGCGCCAGCGCGTTGCCATCGGCCGTGCTCTCGTGCGTGATGTTGATGTCTTTTTGTTTGATGAGCCGCTTTCAAACCTTGATGCCAAACTGCGTTCCGAGCTTCGGGTCGAAATCAAGCGATTGCACCATAAGCTTGGCAACACGATGATCTATGTAACGCATGACCAGATTGAAGCCTTGACGCTGGCTGACCGTATCGCTGTGATGAAAGGCGGTGTGATTCAGCAATTGGCTGATCCGCTGACCATTTATAATCGTCCGTGCAACCGCTTCGTTGCTGGTTTTCTCGGATCGCCGTCAATGAATTTTTTCTCTGGTGAGATCAAGGTTCAGGACGGTCTTCCCTATTTCCATATCGGTGACGCGGCCATTCTTCTTGATGGTTATGATGGCTCTGTCGAGCATGGGCGCAAGGCGACACTTGGCATCAGACCTGAACATATTTGTTTGGATCAACAAGATGGCTTGGAGGCAACTGTTGATCTGGACGAACCCATGGGGGCTGACAGCTTGGTCTGGCTTCGCTTCGCCGGGCACCCCATCTCAGCGCGTGTTGAAGCGAGCAAACGTTATCGGGCAGGCGATAAGGTCAGGATCGGATTCAAGCCTGACACGCTTTCGTTGTTCGACGCCCAGACAGAGGAAAGGCTTTAGATGATCAGCAATATGCTCTCCTCCTAATTCCCCGCGCAATTCCAGTTGTTTCAGCAACGTGATTGAAGAGCCATTTCAATCACGCGGGATTGTTATTGCCTTTTAAAAGGCAGGCCTATCAGCGATTAAACAAAGGTTTAAAATTATGAATGGGTATTCCTATCAGCTTTATAGTTCGCGGAAGTTTCAGCCATTGAAGCGAACTTTAAAAATGCTGCGTGATCTCGGCTATCGTCAGGTTGAGGGTTATGGCGGAATTTATAATGATCCAGCTCAACTCAGGGCGGAACTGGATAGTCTCGGACTTTCCATGCCGACGGGACATTTCGGGATCGACATGCTTGAAAACGAAGTCGATCGTGTGCTGGAAATTGCCAGGGTCATCGATATGAAGGCTATTTTCTGTCCTTATCTTGATGCTGAACGCCGACCCGATACACCTGCCGGATGGCAGGCGTTTGGTGAGCAACTTGCTGCAGCAGGCGAGCCATATCGAAAGGCGGGATATGCCTTTGGCTGGCACAATCACGATTTTGAATTCCGTCCCTTGTCAGATGGTTCTGTCCCACAGGAGCACATTCTCAACGCATCACCAGACCTTGTCTGGGAGGCGGACATTGCCTGGATTATCAAAAGTGGCGCTGACCCGTTTGAATGGATCAAGCGTTATGGAGATCGGATGATTGCTGTCCATGTTAAGGACATTGCCGAAACTGGCGAGAAGGCGGATGAAGACGGCTGGGAAGATGTGGGGCATGGTATCGTCGATTGGCCGCGGCTCATCGCGGCGTTGCGCAAAACACCTGCCCGCTATTTCGTCATGGAGCATGACAATCCGTCTGATGACACGCGTTTTGCAAGCCGTTCTATCGATACAGTTCGCGATTTATAAGTGGAGAATGTAATGATCAGGACACTGGGTGTTGGCATCATTGGATGTGGAAATATCTCAGCCGCTTATTTGCGACTGGCTCCCTTGTTTCGCAACATCGAAATCAGAGCCTGTGCAGATATCAATCCGCAGGCTGCAGAAGCGCGGGCCGCTGAGTTCGGGATTATTGCGCAGTCGATTGATGCGCTGCTGCAGAACGACGACATTGATATTGTGGTCAATCTAACGGTTCCAGATGCGCATTATACCGTTTCAAAACAGATTCTGGCGGCAGGAAAGCATGTCTATTCTGAAAAGCCCCTGGTGCTTTCAGTTGAGCAGGGGCTCGAATTGAAAGCACTTGCGGACGGGCGATGCCTGAAAGTGGGATGCGCACCGGACACTTTTCTCGGTGGTGCGCATCAGCTGGCACGGCGTGAAATCGACAGCGGAAATGTTGGGCGGATTACCTCGGGAACCTGCCATGTGATGAGCCATGGCATGGAGCATTGGCATCCAAACCCCGATTTTTTCTTCAGGGCAGGAGGTGGTCCAATCCTTGATCTGGGACCTTATTATATTGCCAATCTCATCAATCTTCTGGGCCCCGTTCAGCGGGTTGCCGCGCTGACATCTGCAGCAACGAGTACTCGTGTCATTCGCTCCGAACCAAGAAAAGGCGAGATCATCCCGGTTGAAACGCCAACCACTATTCAGGCATTGCTGGAGTTTGAACAGGGGGCCACAGTTACGTTGATGGCAAGCTGGGATGTTTGGGCACATCGTCACGCCAATATGGAACTCTATGGCACGGAAGGTTCGCTCTATCTGCCGGACCCGAACTTTTTTGGCGGTGAGGTGCTGCTGGCAAAACCTGAAAACGCTGCCGTTGCCGTAGAAGCCTGGGACCATCCTTTCGGTGTTGAGAATGAGCAGCATTCCAGTGGAATGATGGCGAATTATCGCACTGCAGGGCTGGCTGATATGGCTGCGGCCATTCTTGGAGGGCGCGAAATGCGATGCTCTCTTGAGCGTGCATTGCACGGTGTGGAGGTTATGCTTTCAATTCTTAAATCGGGTGAGGAGAAGCGCTTTATCGATATCCAAACCACATGCACGCGGCCTCAGGCACTGGGTATTGCCGATGCCGAGGCACTCCTGCGTCCGATGGATATGCACAGGCGACACGCCGCCAGTTAGAACGGCTTAGTGCGCTCAATGGGGCGCACGGTCTTTCCATGTGTTTAAATTAGATCAGTGCTTTAAGACCTTTTCTTTGAAGCACACTCTTATTGATACTCGCCATCGTTTCAACAGGACTTTATGCTCTAGCCTACCGTTTGCAGGGATGAAATATCCAGTCCATTGATCCGCCCCAGGATAGCTTTGCCTAATTGCTGACCGGCAAGTTTGAAGCTTTCTTCAGCAACAATCAGTTCGGGTCGGAACCAGTGCAGTATCTCGGTTGACTGTTTAGCCGCAACGTCCACGTCTTTACCAATGGACAAGCCGGCATCTTCTATTCCTGCGACCACAGCCAGCGTTGCGGCGCTGCCAGAACAAATAATGCCATCTGGCCGCGCCGGCAATTTCATTCGTTCTGCGATGTAGCGGCGCAAGTGCTGAAGGGGGCTGTCCAGGTCGACATTTTCCAGCGTTGAACCATTGCACCCAAACTGACGCAAGCCTTCATAAAATCCAGAAACCATATGACTGTAATAGGTGAGTTGCGCCGGGGGTGTCAGGAGAACAAGATTCTTACGCCCAAGCGAGGATAACCGGTCGACCATATCTCGCGCAAAGGCATGATTGTCAAAATCATGATACGGGTGTTCAATTCCGGTATTTGTGCGGCCGTGCGTAGCAAAGGGGAAGTTATGTTCGGTCAGATAATGGACGCGCTGATCATCCGGTTCAGTTCGCGAAAATATAATCCCGTCAGCTGAGCCTGTTTCAACGATATAACGGATCGGCTCAATTGATGCGCCGGAACTGAAATAAGGTGTGAGAATAAGATGATATTGTGTGTCGGCCAGCATATCCGCGACACCATGGATCACTTGACTTGTAAAACCCATGATCTCGTCTTGCGTGTTGAGGACGAGCGCAATGACATTTGTTTTCCCGGTGCGCAGTCGAACACCCGCACGGTTCGGCCGATAGCCGATCTGGCGTGCGATAAGCTGGACACGCTTTCGGGTTTCCGGACCGATTTCCGGTGCATCTTTGAGTGCACGCGAAACTGTAGTCACGCCAAGCCCTGTCATAAAGGCGATTGTCTTGAGAGTGGGCCTCTCATTTTCGATGAAAGCCTTCGCGGGATTCAACGGCTTTGAAGTATCAGAGCCTTGTTTATCATTCATATACTGTTCGTCCAGGCAAGACAGGGAAAGATATTTTGCGAGGAATATTATAGCATTCTCAATGGTTCTGTCGCGAGTTTTTCACTTCTGCTGCGCTATTGTATTCGGTTCGCATAATTGAATGACGGTGAATGGGTATGGTGATCGATTACAAAGGCGCTTACTTTCCCAAAAGTGTCACCCTGTATGCTGTTTCCTTTTACCCGAACTATCCCGGCTCCTATCGTAATGTTCAGGAAATTATGGCTGCACGTGGTGTGAACGTTGATCATGCAACATTGAACCGCTGAGTTGTTCGTTACTCACGGTTCTGTCGCAAATTTTTGACAGCGCAAAAAGGCTAGAAAATCATTTCATGAACCTCCGCTACAGGCTAATATATTGGCCAGTGAAGGCGAGGCTGCAGATCTTAATAAGCGGATATAATCGGCCTGCTTGCAGGGCGCATATGTCTACAAAGAGAATTAAAGTCTACGTTCGAGAATTTTGCGACAGAACCTTCGATTATAAGGATTATGCATTATTTTCAGAATGCTTTACCGCGCAGATGGCTGGCCAAAAATCCAAGATTATCTTGTCCCCAATAGGTTTCATCATCGTACACATAGGTTGGAAAACCGAAAACGCCCTTGTCGAGTGCATGTTTCCGGTCTGCTTCCCACTTGGCTCGAACATCGTGATCGTTTTCGCGCCCGACCAGATATCGGCCGTTGAAACCAGCTTCATCCGCGATAGCACTGCGGATCTCAGCCTGGCCAATATCCTTTGCGTCAGACCAGAATGCATGTTGAAGCACGCGGGTCAGTTGCAACCAGTTCTGGCCATCAAGATACGCCGCTATAACGCTATAGGAAGCAGGGGTGGGATCGCTTAAAGCTGGCCGGTCATCAATGAAAAGCGGCTTGCCACGAAACTTGGCCCAACGCTTGAGATCCTGTGTGCCATAAGCGCGGCGCACCTCTGGCCTGTTGCGAGAGAAAATTCCGCCATTTTCCTCTATAACGGTTGCCAGATAAGGCTTGATTTCGACCACATGCCGCTCTGCCAGTTCCTCAAGCGTATCAAGCCCGAGATAAGACCATGGCGATCCAATGGAAAAGAAATAATCAATAGTTTTGGCCACGTTTTGTCCTTTGGTATGAGGTATCGTCGATCTCTTATTTGAACTTTGGCAATCCCGGCGGATTGGTTTGAGATTGTTGCAGAGCTTCTTCGCTCAAATGCCAGCGATCAAGGATGCGTGCATAGTCTCCGTTTGCAATTAGGCCGTTGGTGGCAATGGTCAGAGCATTTGCAAGTCCGCTGCCTTTGCGGGTGGTAATCGCCACATCGGATCGGTCCGGCCAGCCCGCACTCAATGTGCCGACACGCCGGATGTTTTTGTCACGAGAGGCGATAAAAATGAGCTGTGCATGTGGCTGGACGATTACATCCGCACGCCCTGACTGAAGTGCGAGCAGACTGGCCGCTTCATCGTCGTAATATTGCAGGTCCAGTGGTTTAAGCCCGGACTTTTCGTTTTCCTCGCTCCATTTAACAAGAATGCGCTCCTGATTGGTTCCCGCACCCACAATAATACGCAGCCCTGCGGCATCTTTGGGTTCCCTGATGGACGTAATGCCACTATCAGCCTTCACGAAGAAGCCATGAAGCCCTTGCCGATAGGTTGAGAAGTCGAATTTTTCCTTGCGTTCTTCCGTCACGCCGACATTGGATATCACAGCATCATATTTGCCGGACGCCAAGCCAAGCGGCCAATCGATCCATGCGACAGCAACGCTTTCGAGTTCCAGCCCAAGACTTTCGGCAATTGCCGATGCGTAATCTGCATCTGCACCCACAACTGTTTTTGCATCGGTTGCATAGGCTGCAAGCGGCGGGCCACCAGGTGCCACAGCGACGGTCAGTTTGCCCGGCGTGACAAACTTGAAATCTGCGGGAATGGCAGCGATTGCGGTTGCATTCTTTTTTACATGGATGCGTCCAGCCTGCTCAGGTGATAAATCAAAATCACTCGCCGCTGAGGCTGGAAAAAATGAAGCGATCACCAATCCCAATGTAGCCGTTAGCAGAGCGCTCGCTCTCATGAACCATTCTCCATCTCTTTGAAATATTCGCGGGCTGGCACAAGTACCCCGGCATGGGTCAACCCAGGCCCTCAAGAACCGCTTTTTGGCAGTCCGGCTGGGTTGGTCTTTGCCTCATCAACGGCTTCCGAGCTCAGGCTCCAGCGTTCAAGCACCTGATGATATTTGCCATTCCTGATGAGTTCGTTGAGCGAAAGCGTCAACGCGTCGGCAAGACCGCTACCCTTACGGGTCGTGATCGCGACCTCAGCGGTCTGCGGCCAGCCACCACTCACTGTGCCCACCAGCTTGGTTTTACCATGCTGCGATGCGGCATAGGCCTGCACGGCATTGACGCTGAAAACCGCATCGGCACGACCGGATTCAAGCGCAAGGGCTTTGACAGCATCGTCGTCGTAATACTGCACTTCGACGGGCTGGAGGCCAGCGGCCACGTTCTGCTTGTCCCACTGAAGAAGGATATTTTCCTGATTGGTACCGGGATCGGTAATGATCTTCAATCCGGCGATATCCCTGGGCTCTTTGAGGGATGCAATCGGGCTGTCCGCCTTGACATAGAAGCCAAGCTCATCCTTGCGATAGGTCGAGAAGTCGAACTTCTCCTTGCGTTCTTCGGTCACGGTCACATTTGAAATAACAGCATCCAGTTTTCCGGATTGCAGTGAAAGCGGCCAGTCAGCCCATGCGATTGGCACCAGTACCAACTCGCGTCCCAGAGTGTCGGAAACAAGCTGGATAAGATCTGGATCAAATGCAACCACGGTTTTTGCATCGGTCGCATAGGTGCTGATCGGCGGAACCCATGGGTTGATGCCGACGACGAGCTTGCCGTCCTGTACGAACTTGAAATCCTTAGGGACGGCATTGATGACAGCATCGCTCTTTTCTGTGCGCAGACGGTTTGGCTGCTCCGGGCTCAAATCCAGTTCTGCAGAAAAGGCTGGTGCGCTGAGCAGTGTTGCTGCTGCGAGAATACCCCCTACAATTGCATTTTTATAATTGCCTGATTTGGCTGTTTTCATTGTCTGGCTCCTGATGACTTGAATTTTGGACGAACAACGCCTGTCGATCGCTCGCTCAAAAGCGATCAAGGTATTGAGAACTTGTGGTTTGCTCTAAAAGGGTGTTCTTGCTTCAGAGGACTTTTGCGAGAAACTCCCGGGTTCGTGGATGGCTTGCCGCATTGAAAAGCTGTTCCGGCCTGCCGGTTTCCAGAATGCGACCTTCCTCCATGAAGACAACTGTGTCGGCAACTTCGCGCGCAAAGCCGATCTCGTGGGTCACGATCACCAGTGTTGTGCCCGAGCGTGCCAGTTCCTTGATGACATCGAGGACTTCACCAACCAGTTCGGGATCAAGGGCAGAGGTTGGCTCATCAAAGAGAATAACTTTCGGATTAAGTGCGAGGGTGCGGGCAATGGCGACACGCTGTTGCTGCCCCCCGGAAAGCTGACGCGGATAAGCATTAATCTTTTCGCTGAGGCCAACGCGGGCCAGCAGGCGTTGCGCAATGAGGGTGGCAGCTTCGCGGCTCATGCCACGCACAATCATTGGTGCTTCAATGATGTTTTCCAGCACGGTCAGATGCGGAAAGAGATTGAAGTTCTGGAAGACCATTCCAACATCGACGCGCTTCTTCAGAATATCCTTTTCTTTCAGCTCATAGAGTGTGTTGCCATTCTGGCGATAACCAAGCAGCTCGTCGTCAATCGCAATGAAACCATCATCAACGCGCTCCAGATGATTGATCGAGCGGAGCAATGTGGATTTACCTGAACCCGACGGACCAAGAATAGCAGTTACGCTACCGGGCTTGATATGCAGGCTGATATTATCGAGAACGCGATTGTCGCCAAAGCTTTTAGAGACGCCATGAATATCAACCGCTCCGCGCCGTGCACTTTTGAATCCGTTTTCGGCCAGCGTCTGGATAAGTTGTGCATCCTGCTCGTTCAAAACAACATTCTGGGCTTTGGCCGGTATCGCGGTTTGCGCCGGAATAAAGCGCCCGAAAAGACGTGTCAGCATAGCCGGTGGCGGGTTACGCAACGCGCCGCGTGAAAAATGCCGTTCAATATAATATTGCGCAATCGACAAAACTGTCATGATGATGAGATACCAGACGGTCGCGACCATCAGCAACGGAATGACTTCAAGGTTACGGCGATAAATCACCTGCACCGTGTAGAAGAGTTCGGGCAGCGCGAGCACGTAAACCATCGACGTGCCTTTTGCGAGACCGATGATCTCATTGAAGCCGGTCGGAAGAATCGTACGCATGGCTTGCGGAAGCACAATGCGGAATGCCTGTCTGCGGCGCGGTAAACCCAGAGCTGCTGCTGCTTCAAGCTGCCCCTGATCGACCGAAAGAATACCGCCACGAATGATCTCGGAAGAAAAAGCTGCCTGATTGAGACTCAACCCCAGAAGCGCTGCAGCAAATGGGCTTAATATCTGAACGGTGGGATATTCAGCAAATGTAATATCAGTATAGGGAACACCAAGCCTGACCGTTTCATACAGATAACCGAGATTGTTCAGAACAAGCAGCAGGACAATCAGCGGAATAGAGCGCAGCAACCATATATAAGCCCAGGATAGACCAGATAGCAGAGGCGAGCGGGAAACGCGTGCCAGTGCAAGAGCCGTTCCCAGCGTAAAGCCAAGCACTGTCGCAAGTACTGTCAGCCATAGCGTTCGCATCAGCCCAACAAGAACCGGCTCCGAGAGGAACCATTCTGCAAAGACCGGCCAACCCCACTTTGGATTGGTCAAAACCGATTGCAGCACGGCAATGATAAGGCCAGCCGCGAAGATTGTACCAATGACGCGGGCTGGATAGCGCGCCGGAACGATGCGATAGTGTTTGAAGTCGCCAGCACTGACGTGGGCATCTGTCCCTCGGTCGGTCCCCGCAAAATCTGTAGCAATAGACATAATCAACGCTGCTCCGAATTGCCATTTAACTGATGACTCAATCCAGACGCGTCTGTCATGGAAGTCACTCTATCCAAGTGTCGGAGAAGAAGGGCGGAGTTTCAAAACAAATAAGTCTATTTAAACGCACCGTAGCGGATGTTTTTTCCATAACATCCACTGCGCAGCCACGCACTTGCTCAGCCAAAAGCAGCTTGCTTCGGCGTGTTTTCGGAAAGCAGGAAATTAACTTCACGGATGTTTTCAATGTTTTTCTCGAAAGGAAGTATACCGTAAATTTCCGGATCGGCGGTCACATCAAAAAGCGCTGTATATCCATTGCGCAGGTAAAGCTCTTTTGCTTCCGGCTGTCTGAAGCCGGTTGTCAGATAAACGCGCTTGTAACCCTGCCGATGCGCCTGCGCTTCCAGTTCTTGAAGCACTTTTTTTGCCAGTCCCTGACGACGCAGATCGCTATGGGTCCAGATACGCTTAAACTCTGCTGTTACGTCATCATAGCGCATGAATGCGCCGCCACCAATTGTCTGGCCGTCACGAAGCAACAGCAGAAAATTACCATATGGCGGTGCAAAGACTTCCGGCGGATATTTATTCATTTCCGCGGCAGCACCTGCTTCACTGAAATAGGTGCCGTAGCGCGTATCATACTCAAACGTCAGTGCTTCAATGAGTGGTACTGCACGACTATCTGACGTTGATGTATAGAGAAACTCATCTGCCATGATGGAACATCCATAGTAAGGAAATCTGCAGTTTCAGATCAGAGAGGCTTCGGTCAGCCGAACCCAGAACAGAGAAGCTGGCAGCAGGATTTCATCGTTGAAGTTGTAATTGGGGCTGTGCAGACTTGCACTGTCGCCATTGCCGACAAAAAAATATGTCCCCGGCTTTTGCTCAAGCATAAAGGCAAAATCCTCGCTCGCTGTGCGTGGACGAAACGCCTCAATAACGGTGCCGTTGGAGAAGGTGCTCAGAGCGAGCTGTCGCGCAAACTCCGTTTCAGCTTTTGCATTAATCAATGCAGGAAAACCCCATTGATAATTCACATCCGCAACCGCGCCAAAGCTTTCCGCCTGCGATCGTGCGACTGCTTCGATGCGTCGTCGCAACTCTTCACGCACGCTTTGCGAGAACGAGCGAATGGTAATACCAAGATCAACATGTTCGGGAATGACATTGAGTGCGTCACCACCATGAATGGAGGCCACGGTTATCACTCCCATATCAAGCGGGTCCAGATTGCGTGCGACCACTGTTTGCAGTGCCAGAACAATCGATGAGGCAACCACAACCGGGTCAATTGATTTGTGGGGTTCCGCGCCATGGCCACCGCGACCGTTGACTCGAATTCTTGCACGATCGACCGATGCCATTGCAGGACCGCTTACAAAGCCAAATTTTCCGGCAGGCACGCCCGGCCAGTTATGAAGGCCATAAATGGCATTGCATGGAAAGCGATCAAACAGACCGTCCTCAATCATGCGGCGGGCACCCGCACCAATTTCTTCGGCTGGCTGGAAAATCACATTCAATGTGCCGGAAAAGCGACCGGACTCTGCAAGATATCGCGCTGCAGCGAGCAGAATACTCGTATGTCCATCATGGCCGCATGCATGCATGACCCCGGAAACAGTGCTTGCATAATCGAGACCTGTTGCTTCAGAAATTGGCAGGGCATCCATATCGGCGCGGATGCCAATGGCCTTGGAGGAATTACCGCGCTTCAATGTGCCGACCACCCCTCGACCGCCAATACCGGTCGTAACATCATAGCCCCACTGGCGCAGGTAATCTGCAACCAGAGTGGATGTGCGCTTTTCCTTGAAGGCCAGTTCCGGGTGCGCATGAATGTCGTGACGCAAAGCGATAAATTCGCCGATAAACGAGGCAAGCCCTGCTTCGATTTCGAGCTTTCTGTTCACGTCTGCCGACTGCTGAATATTCATGCGGCGCCTTTTTGGGGGCTTGTGCTATCACTGTTTTCAGCAGGCTTTGAATAGCGGCTGCCAGGATGTTCAAGTCCCAGATTTCCTCGCAGCGTATCGTGGCGGAGCGTGCCTTCGTGATATCCGCGTTCTTGTAGAACCGGCAGCACATGCTGAATGAAATCATCAAGCCCTTCGGCAATCACCGGGAAACCGAGAATGAAGCCATCAGCGGCTTTCTGTTTTTTCCAAAGGATGATCTCGTCTGCAATTTTCCCTGCCGTGCCGATAAAAGGGGTACGCGGTGTTGCAACATTCAGAGCGACTTCGCGTAAGGTCAGCTTGTTTTCGGCGGCGTCACGCTTTATGCGATCCGTTGTCGAACGGAAGCTGTTTTTGCCAACATCACCAAGATCAGGAAAAGGCGCATCAAGATCATAAGCGGTGAAGTCATGGTGATCAAAGAAGCGTCCGAGATACGAAAGCGCTTCGTTGACACTGACCAGATTGCGGATTGCCTGATATTTTTCCTCAGCTTCTGCATCAGTACGGCCAACTATAGGGCCGATACCGGGGAAAATTCCGACATCATCTTGTGCACGTCCATGTGCAACGGCGCTGGCTTTGATCTGCGCATAAAATGTCTGGCTGTCTTTGATCGTGCCTGTATTGGTAAAGACCGCATCAGCATGCTTTCCAGCAAGTCCAACACCTGCTTCAGACGCTCCCGCCTGAAAAATAACAGGCTGTCCTTGTGGCGAACGCTGGATATTCAGAGGACCTTCTACCGAGAAGAAGCGGCCCTTGTGGTCAAGGCGGTGAAAGCCTTCGGGCTTATAAAACTGTCCAGTCTCGCGGTCCCGGACAAAAGCATCGTCATCCCATGAATCCCAAAGCGCTTTGGTTACGTCGAGATATTCATCGGCAATTTCATAGCGCAATGCATGGTCAGGATGCGGCTTGCCATAATTGCGGCCCGATCCTTCCAGCGGTGAGGTTACGACATTCCACCCGGCGCGGCCGCCTGAAATAAGATCAAGCGATGCGAATTGGCGCGCCACAGTAAACGGATCACTGTAAGACGTCGAAACAGTGCCTGCGAGGCCAAGGCGTTTGGTATTCGCTGCAAGCGCAGAGAGGATCGTCAAAGGCTCGAAGCGATTGAGAAAATGCGGTATTGAGATTTCGTTGATGTAGAGCCCATCTGCAATGAAGGCAAAGCTAATGCCTGCCTCCTCAGCCTTGCGTGCGGTATCAATGAAAAACTGGAGATTTACGCTGGCATCCGCAGGTCCGGATGGATGTTTCCAGGCATTCATATGTCCGCCTGCACCTTGCAGCATCACGCCGAATTTAATCTGCTTGGAACCCACTTCAAACTCTCCTTTTAACAAGAGCATTTCCAGATATGAACGAAACTTTCAAAGCACTTTATCTGTTCGTTTTTGCGCACATAGTTTCTCAAAGCCGTCTCAGACTTATAGGCGTGCGCTTGTGTGCTCCCGGGCCTCAGGCAGCAATGGCCAGCTGCACTTCGGCAAGGGCTTTAATGGCAGCTATTCTTTGTTCTTGAGACACCGCGGGGAATTCGAGCACAAACTCGTTCACCCCATGTTGTGCGTGCAGTACATCAAGCTTCTGCTTCACCTGTTCAGGCGAGCCCGCAAGAATGCTTGGCTGCTTTTCTTCGATATGATAATCGCTTTCGCCTGCCTGACGCGCAAACTCCACCGCAGCTTCAGGCGTTCCTACTGAAACGGACGTTCCGGAAGCCAGATGGATCTTGAAAATCCGGATCTTCGCCAGAGCGGCATCAACCTGATCTTTGCTTTGCGCAACAACTGCGCCCAGCGCCAGAACTGGCACTTTTCCGGTCGCATTGCGATATGCATCGAAGGTCTTTTGCAGGTTTGCCGTGTCACCGTTGAGATGCCCTGCATAGACAAAATCCCAACCGGAACGGGCAGCGAGAAGCGCGCTATCGGGGCTCGCACCGAGTAAAAATTTCTCCGCAGGCGTGAGTGGTTTAGGCGTTGCAGCAAGTCCTTCAAAAGGACCAGAGATAATCTTGTCGCCCCCCAGAAAAGCACTGAGCTGTTCAAGCTTGTCGTTAAAATCGAGCCGACTTGCACGATCAATTTCCTGCTGCAAAGCTTTGGTCGACAATGGAAGGCCCCCGGGAGCCTTGCCGACACCCAAATCAATCCGTCCTGGCGCGAGAGCGGACAGAAGATTGAAGTTCTCAGCAACTTTATAAGGGCTGTAGTGTTGAAGCATAACCCCGCCGGAGCCAATTCTGATGTGCTTCGTCAATGCCAGAATATAGGCAGCCAACACCTCTGGCGAAGGTCCAGCAAGCTCGTCGGCATGATGATGTTCAGCGACCCAGAAACGCTTGTAACCGGCACGTTCCGCAGCCTGGACATAGGCCACGGTATTGGCCAGAGCAGTTTCTGCATTCCCTGTTGGGGCAACAGGGCTTTTGTCGAGAATACTTAACGCATATGACATCTGAGCAACCGCTTTCATTAAGAAGCTGGAACAATCTGAATCTTTATCGGCAAAACTGCTCCATAGCTCCGCCAAGAACGGTGCTTATGTTAGGAACGGCCAATAATAATTTCCCGGTTTCCCACCAAAATTGCAAAGCTCAGGCGACCTAATTCGTCGGTGATTTGGTAATTTTATTTCTTCGTGACGGATTTTATTAAAACCTGAATCGCAGGAACCAGGCTTCCCATGAATATGTTACACGATAATGAGATCCAGAAATAAGGTCGTATAGTCCCTATAAAAACTTTGCGGCAGAACCTTTCTTTTGAAGATTTCGCCGTGGCTTTGGTTGATGAAATTGAAAACCCTGTTCACATTCGGATAACTTTGTCACAGCCGATGACTTTCAGATAGGTGAAATCGGTCTGCCACATCTCATTCGCGGTTACCCCATCCCCGATCATGATTTTTTGACCAGGTGGTTTTCCAGCGTGGCATCGGTCAATGCCTCCTTCAGGTCACGGCCTTCACGATGCAGTGCCTTAACCTCGTCACTGGTCCCGAACGGGTAGTATCACCGGCAAGACATTTCTTGCTCGCTTCAAGGAATTCTTTCGATCAGCTATAATAAAGACTCTCGGCGAGCCCTCCACGGCGATATTGTCTTCACCGCGCACCCTTCAAGTACGATACGGATTTTATCTTCAGCTGAATAGCGGTTACGCGTCGCGCACCGTATATTCTTGATCGTCTTCCTCGCGGAAGACGTTTGCGGAACGGTGTTCTGCCTCATCTTTATCATCGCTTTGCATCGGCAATATTACCGACTCATCCGCAACGCATAAACTGCTGCATATTCAAACAGGTGCATGATCAGGGCCAGTCGGCATAGGTTGCATTCGCTACCGCAACTTCTTTCTGCAAGCGTGAAGCCACGCGAAACCGGCTCGGGGCCTGGTTCATCCCCTTGTGGAAAAAACGGCTGAAATTATTGGCATCTGTAAAGCCACATGCATAAGCTATTGCTGAAATAGATTCATCCGTGCGTTCCAGCCGCATAACAGCCTCACGCAGCAACCGCTGATGCACAAGCTGCAACGGTGTTCGCCCCAGCTTTCGCTGACAAATACCGTATAAGCGATCATATCCTATCTCCAGAAGCTTGGCATAATCAGCGATGGAGAGATGATGTCGAAAGTGCAATTCAACCAGCCTACGAAAAGCCCGCAACTGCTCCACCTCACTCACACTGTTATGTTTTGCCTGGCTGTTATGTTTTGAATGTATGTCGTCTGGCCTCTCGCGCCACAGAGCAATCAGCATCAAGCGTATCCAGGCAACGATTGCGATCTGCGAACCGGCAAGCCCTGCATTCACCTCCCTCTCTATATTGCGCGCAAGCATCATATATGTCTCAGCCATATGATCTTGAGACGGATGAAAAACTCCATTTTCTTCAAAAAGCTCTCGCAGCATGATCGATTCCGCACTGCGGCCAACCAATTCATCGGCAATGGTTTGCGGGATGGTGAAGATATAGCCCATTGATCCGGGGCCAAAAAACACAAGACTGCGGTGTGTGTTTTGAAACAACCAGACCATTGGAGCGGCATATGTCAGTCTATCCTGCTCCGCGTTCTCAAAATGCAGCTCTCCCGATGAGAGTAAAATAAGACATGTCTGCAACGCATCATCATTTGCAGCCAGACGGCGCGATATTCCACGCAATGTCGGATCAATTTTCTCAGCCTTAATCATCGGGCCGCGCTGATCAATTATAGATGCCTGGTGCATGTCTTTAGCCGTTATATCCATCACACCCAAACAGCCGGAAATTGATATATTTTTACAAGATTATGATATTCCTTATCAAAGGTAAATCATGATTATACTGTTGATGTGCGTGCACCTAAGCGGGAAACCGTATCAGACTGGGAGGGTCTGGTTGCACGAAACGCGTGAGGAGGATGAATGACCTACAATGCGCGACAGCGTCCGCCTTGCATGAGCTTTCTGCAAGGTGAGATCGGTATGTTTGATCGTATAGATCCCGTCTTGGGAACGGTCGCCTATTCGGCACCTGATTGCACAGCGCCGATGCAGTCTGTGCTGCAAACTCTGCTGCGCGCGCCTTTTCTGACTGGTCGAAAACTGCCCCTCAAGAACGCCGCCATATCCTGATGGCCACTGCAAAACTGATTGGCCAATATCAAGATCGAATAACATCACTCATGATGGCCGAAATCGGCGCAACGCATGAATGGATTGCGATCAATATTCGATTGGCCCAAGAGCATTTTGAAGAAGCAGCCGCTCTGACCACACAGTCTGCGGGCCGCGTCACCCAAGACATGAAGGCGTTTTCTTTTCGCGAACCGGTCGGTGTTTGCTTAGCGATTGCACCATGGAATGCGCCGCTTGTGCTTGCCTCGCGCGCTGTCGCAACCGCACTGGCACTTGGCAATTCTGTCGTGCTGAAAGCCTCTGAACTTTCGCCGGGCACGCATCTGCTGATCGGTGAAATTCTAACCAAAGCCGGCCTGCCGGAAGGTGTGTTGAATATTGTCACCCACCGATCTGATAATGCATCGCAGATCATGGAGACGCTCATCTCTCTGGAAGCTGTGCGCCGTATCAATTTTACCGGATCAACCCGTGTCGGACGTTTGATTGCAGAAATGTCAGCGCGTCACTTGAAGCGCTGCTTGCTGGAATTAGGTGGCAAAGCACCCTTCATCGTATTGGATGATGCAAACTTGGAACTGGCGGCCGAAGCCGCCGCTTTTGGCGCTTTCATGAATCAGGGCCAAGTGTGCATGTCCACTGACCGGATCATCGTGCTGGATGCCGTAGCGGATCGCTTTGTTGAGATGCTTGTTGAAAAATCCAGAAAATTGCGCGCCGGAGATCCGCGAAGCGGCAAATGGGCGCTTGGTCCGCTCGTGAGCGAGCAGGTCGCAAGACGGCTTTCAGAGCTGATAGTGGATGCAGAGAAAAAAGGGGCCGATATTGTCTGCGGCGGTCAGGCGAATGGTGTTTTCATGGACGCAACCGTGATCGACCATGTTGTGCCGGGAATGGCCGTCTATGCAGAAGAATGCTTTGGGCCGATTGCAACAATTTGCCGGGCATCATCAGAAAAAGAGGCCATTTTTATCGCCAATGATACTGAATATGGTCTTTCAGGCGCAGTTTTTGGCCGCGACATTCAGCGTGCCATGCAGGTCGCTCGCCAGATCGATGTCGGCATTTGCCACATCAATACAACCACGCTTCATGACCGTGCCGACATGCCCTTTGGCGGCGTAAAAGCAAGTGGTTACGGACGTTTTGGTGGCCTTGCGGCCATTGATGAATTTACCGAAACCCGTTGGATTACTGTCAATTCCCGCGCTGAACACACACTTTGGGACCCTCATTCCTGAGCAAAACAATCAATCTGGCTACACCATATTGGCTGCCCAGTCCTGACAAGAAGGATGATAAACATGATGTTATTTGGTAAAAAGATCGTCGTGACCGGTGTCGCGAGCGGAATAGGACAACGCACGGCAGAGCTTGCTCTCCACCTCGGCGCCGAAGTGATCGGCATTGACAGAGCCAAACCAGAACAGCGTTTTGGTGAGTTTTTAGCCGGCGATCTTGGCACGTTCGATGGTGTTAAAGCCATTATCGATGCAATACCGGATGGTTTTGACGCATTGTGCAATATCGCGGGCGTATCCGGGCAGACAGGTGCCGCACACACTTTGGCAGTTAACTTTTTCGGTCTGCGCGCCCTCTCAGAAGGTCTCGCTCCGAAAATGCGTGAAGGTGGCTCCATTGTAAATGTCGCCTCAATCGCTGGGTATGGCTGGCGCTCAAATGTCAGCCGCGCCAAGGGCATTGCGCACAGTCAAGGCTTTCCCGATCCTGCGAAGATCGTCGCTGAATATGAAATTCCGAACGATGCCGGTTATCCGGTTTCAAAGGAAGCGCTGCTCGTTTGGAACCAGCTTGCTGCACATGATCCGCAATTCCGCTCACGCGGAATCCGCGTCAATGCCGTATCTCCGGGGCCAGTCACCACGCCAATTCTTACCCAATTCCGCGACACGTTGGGAGATTCGAGGGTCAATGCCGATATAGACCGGGTTGGTCGCGCCGGAACTGCCGGTGATATTGCCCCGGTTATTCTGTTTCTTTGTTCAGATGCCGCACGTTGGGTAACAGGTGCCAATATTCCGACGGATGGTGGACTTGAAGCATCTGTAAATACCGAATTCTTTGGGCTTTGAAGGAGGCAAAACCAATGAAAATAGACCTTTTGATCAATGGTGCCGCGCTAAAGGCAACAGGAAATCGTAGTTTTGAACGCCGTGATCCGGTGACAAACCAAGTCGCAACAACCGCGGCAGCCGCCTCGGTTGAGGATGCATTGGCAGCGGTTGCGGCTGCGGCTGAAGCATTTCCTGCATGGTCGCAAACTCTGGTGGGTGAACGGCGCAAACTGCTCAACCGTGCCGCTGATATTATGGACGCGAAAGCACCTGAATTCATCGCCGCCGCAATCGCAGAAACCGGCGCAACCGCCCCCTGGATCGGCTTCAATGTCACACTTGCAGCCAATATCCTGCGCGAAGCGGCATCGATCGTCACCCAGATCGGTGGTGAAGTGATCCCGTCAAACAAGCCCGGCACCCTTGCAATGGCAGTCAATCGTCCCAAAGGCGTGTGTCTCGGCATCGCCCCATGGAATGCGCCTGTCATTCTTGGTACGCGTGCAGTTGCCATGGCGGTTGCCTGTGGGAATACTGTTGTTCTGAAATCGTCAGAACTCTGCCCTGCCACCCATCATCTGATCGGCAGCTGCTTTGCTGAGGCTGGTTTTCCGACAGGTGTTGTGAATGTGATCTCCAATGCGCCGGAAGATGCGGCTGTGCTCGTTGAAGCCTTAATCCGCGCGCCGGCTGTGCGCCACGTTAATTTCACCGGCTCCACAAAAGTTGGTCGTATCATCGGCCGTCTTGCGGGTGAAGAACTAAAGCCCGCCCTGCTTGAACTGGGTGGCAAGGCACCATTTGTTGTCCTTGCTGACGCAGATATTGATGCAGCAGTCAATGCGGCTGTTTTTGGTTGTTTCATGAACCAGGGCCAGATTTGCATGTCAACGGAACGCTTGATCGTCGATGCCAGCATTGCCGATGAATTTGCAAGCCGTTTGGCCGCGCGCGCGGCTCAGCTGCCTGCGGGCAATCCACGCGAACATGTGGTTCTGGGTGGCCTGTGCACTCCGGGCGCTGGCGAAAAAATGGATGAGCTGATTGCTGATGCCGTTTCAAAGGGTGGCAAGCTGCTGGCAGGGGGCACCCGTAATGGTGCCATCGTGAGCGCAACATTGATTGACCATGTTACGCCAGAAATGCGAATTTATTCTGAAGAGAGCTTTGGCCCTGTTAAGCCGATCATCCGTGTTAATGGTGATGCAGAAGCCATTTCTGTGGCAAATGACTCAGAATATGGTCTCTCTTCCGCGGTCTTCTCGCATGATCTGCAAAGAGCCATGGCGATGGCCAATCAAATTGATACGGGCATTTGCCATATTAACGGCCCGACCGTTGGAGATGAAGCACAAATGCCATTTGGCGGCGTCAAAAATTCCGGCTACGGCCGCTTTGGTGGCAAGGCTGGCATCGCAGAATTTACTGATCTGCGCTGGTTGACGGTTGAAGATCCGAAACAGCATTATCCATTTTAAGCATAAAGCGGCAGTTTCATCTGCCGCATGAAAAAATGCCGGGAGCCATGTGGTTCCGGGAGTCTGTCTCTAAATTTCAGCAGGCTTCATATGTGCGAATGTCTGGATATACTTGTGTTGTCAATTCCGTAAAGATCTGAAAGGGCGACTGGCTGTCATTGGCGCAGTCGTATGGTCGACAACGATACCGCGTTCGGCTAGGCCGTGCACTTATAAATAGTCTAGCTATTTGAATGGATTAGTGATTCAAAGGTTTCGGATTTGGAGGTCTTTGATGTCACGTCGCCGCTATGAACTTACAGAACGCGAATGGTCGATTATTGCGCCGCTGTTGCCATGCAAACCGCGTGGTGTGCCCCGCGTCGATGATCGCATGGTACTCAATGGCATTCTATGGCGCTTCCGCACAGGATCGTCATGGTCTGAAATCCCTGAGCGCTATGGTGTTGCAACGACTTGCTACAACCGGTTCGTTCGTTGGCGACGTGCTGGTGTCTGGGATCGACTGCTGGAGGCCGTCTCTCAAGCCTATGACGGTGATATTGTGATGATCGACAGTACCTGTGTCCGCGTTCACCAGCACGGGGCCACAGGAAAAAAGGGGATGCCGACGATGGTTGCATGGGACGTTCCCGTGGCGGCCTCACAAGCAAAATCCACGCGATTGTTGATGCAGAAGGCCGTCCGATCAATCTTTGCCTGACAGGTGGACAGGCCGCTGATTGTTCACAGGCTGAGGGGCTCTTAGAATGCATCAAAGAAGGCGGCACGCTGCTTGCGGACAAAGCATACGATACCGATACGATCCGGAAGACCGCAGCGGAACGGAAAATCTGGGCCAATATTCCTCCCAAATCAAACCGTAAGGACGTATTTGCGTTCTCGCCATGGGTCTATCGCCAGAGAAACTTGGTCGAGCGCTTCTTTAACCGCCTCAAGCACTATCGCGGCATTGCAACACGTTACGACAAAAACCCGGCCAATTTCCTGGCTGCTGTCAAACTCATCGCTGTCCGCATCTGGTGCATCAGTTTATGAGTCTACGCCGTAGAATTTGGCTGGGGCAACTTTCCAAGAAGGAAGAAAAATGACGTGCTGCAACGCTCGCAGCAGCGGCGTTGGAAGGGGCTTGATAACAGTAAGAATAAGCGGGTGAACATAGCCCCGACCGGCGCCTAATGGATCGCCGGGCGGTGCCAATCCTCTCGCTAAAGTTCTTTCACTTAAGCATTCTTTTCAAAACATCATCCTTTTTGTAGAATTGATGCCAAAGTGCAGCCAGAGCATGTATGCCAGCGACAATAAGAATGAAATTCGCAAGAAATTCGTGAACTTCCTTCACCGTTCCAGCGAGATCTCTATTTGGAACCAAAAACTGAGGAATAGTGAAGATTCCAAAGAAAGAAAGTTCGTTGCCTCTAAGCTCGGCAAGCCAAATGCCTATTACAGGGATCAAAACTAGAAGAGCATAAAGCAGGTGATGTGCGAATTTCGCTGCGGTTTTCTCCAGCGGCGACATCGTATCAGGCAGTGCGGGTGTGCCTATCGAAACTCTGGTGATAATCCTCCAGACCACAAAGGCGAGCAGCAGAAGCCCAACGGAAATATGCAACCACCATATAGTGCCACGTTCCGGAGATCCCCGAGGATAAAAATCCTCACCGAAAGTTATGAGATAGGCAAAAAGGACGAGAAAAAATACTGACCAGTGCAGAAACTTCTGAACCGGTGTGTATGCAGAGCGTGACATAGGAAGCCCCCAGTTTCGAATAGTTCTATTTTTGCTCAAATTACGGCAATCTTTTGTCTATTTATAATTGGGAAGAGAACGAAATTCCAGACGCAGACAGATCTATGCTGAAAGCCAGAAAAGGCTGGTTGGTGTGATGGTTCTTGGCAGGCATCCGGCCGACCGATTGGGGAGGGTGTATCATGTGACGTGAAGTGACAGGCCCTGCTAAACGACAATCACGAAACAATAATGCCAGTTGCCGTGAGGGCTATTTCAGTCGCTTAGCGTTTGAAGGTGTAATCTGACAATGTGTTCCTTGGCTAAGATCATAGTATACTGCCGCATCCAGTTGAATGGGCGAGGGGAGATGTCCCATTGGAAGTCATTACACGAATGTAGCCTTGGAAACTGATCCCCAATTCAAGGGAGGGGCCTATCCAAATGTTCTGAGTAAAGCCTGCGAGTGGAGGGGTTGCTCCCTCAGCAGTTCGATCAATCGACGTAATCACCTTGTAAAAAAATAAAGTTCAAATAAAAAACAGGCACTTGAGTTTTTCAGAGAGAGAGTCTATCCACACCAACACGTTGGGGCGTAGCCAAGCGGTAAGGCACCGGTTTTTGGTACCGGCATTCCCTGGTTCGAATCCAGGCGCCCCAGCCATGAGTCACAAGAAAAATCATACGCATATTGATTTTTCTTCTCTTTCCACACAGGTGGAGTTCTTCAATATTCTCATATTCGCCGGATGTGCACTTAACTGTGGCACAGAGCTATGACACATGCTGATTCGCTTTCGCCGCCAGTCTTGAGAATCAACACCTTCCGCACATCCGAAAATTTCGATGCTTTCCTATTCTCTGGTCCTGCTCACCGCCTGACGTAGGATCGTAAGAGTTTGCGGTTCGGTAAATGTGCTTGTCCTCATAGAAATCTCCTCAATCATATTGCCGAGAGAATTTTACTTTTAAACCTCATTAATTCCCGTGGTAATTTACCGACCCACTATCAGCGTGTGCGTGCTCTGAAATAATCCGGTGATTCCATACATACCCCATCAAAGATGCAGCATCTCCCGGTGAAACCAATATTCTGTCGAAGAATGTATTAAATTCTCGCAACATACCTATCTGCTCGCTTGAAAGGGAATAATCGTTTGTTCTATAAGTATAACGCACGCCTTCTTTGAAAAGATTAGATATATGCGCGATGTCTTTGGTTTTGATGATGTTTATTTCAATCATCATTGACACCTTGTTATCGCTGCTAAATTTTTCCAGATATTTTCTACGCAAAACGTTTGTCATCCAGAGTTGTGTAACAGATCCCGAACTTGTGACGGAGCTTTTATGGATACGATGGTTATACAATGATGCGTTGAGGTAATGGAACTTGCCTTTTCCGATGGCTCGCAATGCAAGATCCCAATCCTGCACTCCTGAATAATTATTATCACATCCTCCAAGCTCCAAGTAGAACTGCCGTCGGATAACCTTTAAATGGGAAGCCACCATTCCAAGTAAAATATCGTTTTCGATTGAAGCCGAGGGCGCAAGCCACGGATATCCGCCGTAATTAAAGCGTGATATAAGCTTTCCGTTTTCGTCTACATGATCCTTATCGGTAAAAATATAATCTGCAGACGTTTCAGATATTATGCCAGATACCCTATCAATAACTGTATTCGAAACATAATCATCACAGTCTACAAAGGCGATATATTTTCCTTTACATTGCATAACTGCCAAATTTTGTGTAATCGATATACCATAGTTTTCATCATTTTGAAAAACTTTATAAGGTATTGACCCAGTATCCATGCCACATAGAGCATCAATTACGCCAACCTCATTAGATCGGTCATCGACAACAATGACCTCATACGGAATTTTGGTCTTTTGATGGATAAGGGAGTCGATACATTGCTTCAAGTAAGCTCTGTGGTTGAAGACTGGAACGACAAACGAGATAAGGGGATCGATATCCTTTAAAGACCCGCTCTCCTTTTTTAAAGTGACGCTTGGTTTCGAGCAATCAGCAGGGCTTTGTTGTTTCTGGCTTTCCGCTGAAACATGTCTTTTGGTAGAGATTTGTTTTTTTTGTTCGTCGGGCAGTCTGCTGCCTCGATAGAATTTCTGATGCCATTCGTTTGATGCGGTCGCAAACTTTGGAAATTGAGCCGCGAAGCGTTTGTCCAGTATTTCGGATGCCTGTAGCCAAGATTCCCCCATTTTATTGAGCGATCTTGTCATGCCGTTACCGTGTAAGCGATAAATGACACCTATAAACGGGCAGTAAATAAAACCATTCCACAGCTTGCCGGCTAGCGTAGACCAAAAAACCCAATCTTCTTTTCCATAAAGCTCTTCTTCAAAAAGCAGGCCCTCGAAAATAGAACGATGAAATAATCCGCAATGAATCGGTATTGAAAATCCGCGTTCCCATCCAAAAAGGAAGCTTTCAAGTGTAAATGGAAATCGGTTTATCGAATGCGTTTCATCCTGCAGTTCCCCCATCCACTCGTTCGAAATATAATAGCCGCATATAGAAACGAGCCTGTCTCCGGAGTGCTGCAACTGCCCTACCTGACGCTGGATTTTTCCAGGCAACAAAACATCATCGCAATCAAGGAATTGGATATATGTACCTTTGGCTTCATAAATGCCGGCATTTCTCGCCGAAGAAAGCCCACCGTTTTCTTTGTGAATAATCCGAACTCGTGGGTCGAGATTTTGGGCTTGATTGCAGTAATGGTTTGCATGCCCTTCAGTACTGCCATCATTGACGACAAGCACCTCAATATCCCCTTCATAAGCGGACAGCGCTGATTGCACAGCCGATTGTAGATATTTCCCTTGATTATAATAAGGAATAATCACGCTAACAGTGGTCATGTTATTACTATGCTCTTTCATATCCAGGAATTTCTGCAAGAGCTTTAAGATAGGATTGCTTATTATGACGGCTGTGTGCCAGTTTAATAAGCCGCTCCGTTCGTTTATTAGCTTCTATCTGATCGTGAAATACTTGTCTTAATGCGTGTGCATAATCTGCAGCTGGAGCATACTTATCTATAGGCCAACCCGTCTCAGAGCTTACAAGCTCTCCAACTCCACCAACATTAGAAGCAACAATCGGATAGCCTAAATAGGACGCCTCAATGAGAGCATTGGGCATGCCTTCTTCTCGCGAGGTGAAAAGGAAGACGTTACCTTTGCCCACAGCATCCCATTCAGTGGGGCTTGTATATGGTCCGCACAAGCTTATATTGCTTCGCTCTCTAAGTTGAACTTCGTAATCCCCATCGACAACCGAGCCGCCAAAAACTTGAAAATCACAAAAATCCTCTGTTAATTCTGCAATTGCCGCAAGCAAATCGGGTCTTTTCTGCCTATCCAAACGTCCAGCCCAATGAACTGTAAGCCTTGAGTTAGCCTTTTTCGTAATAAGACGGGTATTTAATAAATCTAGCGATGCATCTATACTTATAGTCAGATCGAGCTTTGATTGATTGTAAACCACTTTAAATTTACTGGCTTGATCTCCGATTCCTAATCGGAGAGGGCCTTCAACAGCAAACATGTGGTTATCTGTGACAATGCAGTCAATTTTATCGATATTCTCCGGAAGAAAATCCCGGCCGTATCCTATGATTTTCGTGTCATCGGTGGAATCAAACTGCAAGCAAAAAACACTCGCTATCATGTTTATTTCCGATATAAACGCATCGGGAACTCGTTTCAGAAGATTGTATGCTAATATTGAATTGACAATATGAAATGTTTTCAGCGGTAGCGTGCGCAATAGCAGGAATAGATAATCCTCACGCGTATTTATGTCTGCTGCTTCAGCCCTCAAATCAACCACCATTATATTGCTTGGAAGTTTTGGTGTTTTTCGGTTTGGACCGTTGTCAGTCAAAATGATTATTACCGAACCATCAGAGTTACCTTCGGCATAAGCCTTCGCGTAGTCTAGTGCTACGGATTCAGCTCCACCTCCTGCATAAAAATTAATTGCTAGAACCAGATTAACCGGTCCGAACTCTTTCATAAAAGAAATAATTTTATCCAATAGCATTAAGGGCAGCGTTGTCTGGTTACTCCAAAAAGGACCTGAAGCCAGGTAATCGTTTGCAGATATGCTATCCTTCGTTGCGGCTTGATTAAGTCTCCTAGCTTCTCTGAACTGCCTTAACTTAGCAGGAAGCTGCCCCCTAACAGTCCAAATGAATAGCTTTATGCTTCGCTTAATAAATTTGCTTAGTAATGGGTACTTATCAAGTGTGCTGTTAAGTTTTTTAACAGCACGCCAAGAAAGGCTGTTCTCGATCGCCTGTAAACGTGAAACTGCTTGTACCGCCCGCTGTTCTTGCGTCGCCCCCCAAGCAGCACTGTTTGAGAGGCTTTCTCTGAAGCTGAATTCTTGATCGGCTATCTTCTTAATCAAAATATCCACAACGGACTGTAGGCTTTCATTTTCGAGAACCAACCGCATATCGTCGTGTTTGTCGTCTGGGATTTGTTCTTCCGAATGATTACGCATCCCGTGTCCTTGCTCTGATCTTTGCCTTCATTGCCAATCCTCCCGCTTTTTATTGTATTGGCAACCAATAGCTACTGCCGTATTCGGTTTGCACGTCCTATGTCATATGATTATGGCTGCACAACGTTGCGTTGGTTGAAAATTGCTTTCAAAAAAAGGCGTATGAGAAAGGCATTATAATGTATGAAATATGGCTCGCTTCTGATGAAGCTTGAACAAGCACCTCAAATTCATTGCTGTGAAAGCCGCCAATTATCCACTAATGTTTCTATTTTCTGCTGGGCTTCTGCTATCATTGGGGAATATCGCGCGTTTTCGAAGCCCCAAAGAGTTGACGTTGCATCTTCCTTATGTCCAGCAATAAACGGCAAGGCCACAACGACCCGAAGTTCTTTCTGACGCTCCAAATATCTGTCAATTGTATTCGTGACAGCATCGGTATCGAGGGGGGACCACTGTGACAAGAGTTTCAACGCGCTTTTATTATATACATTGAAAACAGTACTGGTCATTTTGTCGATGGTGACATAGGTACGTCCACCAAACTGATCAACAGATAAAACCTCTGCATTGGGATGAACATCAGCCATCAAACCCGAAAAAATATCCCAGTTCTCTTTCCGTGTGTCGAGGTATTCGTTTAGCTCATGAAGTATGCTATTAAAATCGTCTGGAAGGTCAGCATCATCTTCGATGATCGTCAGCCGATCTATTTTATTTGTGAGCGCATAGCGCGATAAGGCGTTAAAACTGCTACCACAGCCGATCCAGCCCAAATTGTGTCGGATACCGTCAAACAATTCGCAACCATCCGGCAGCGATTTAACCAGTGCGTTGCGCCGCTCTATTGTTTCCGGCAACGAGAGGGCGAGAAAAGCACTTTCCCGAGCTAAATATATCGGTCTATCAAGAATAACATTGGCTGGAACAACCCCAATGGCCACCAAAAAGCGATCGAACATAAAGTTGAAACGCGCCGCGCTGGCCGACACCGCACCTGCAACAGCCTTGCTTATCATTTCAATATTATTCAGCATCTCTGACGCGTGAGCCATCATGCTATCAATTGAGCCCTCCTCGAAAAATGTTATCGCACCTTCGAGTTCTGGATATTGGCTCTGGTCATTGGTGCCTTCAGAAAGAACTGGCACGCCTAATGAAATACACTCGCATATGCGGGGCATCTCTAACAAAGCACCCTCATAGTAATGAATGTTGATGACAGCCTTGGCTTCCTGAATAGTTTCATAAAGTTCGCGACCAAACAAATCATTGCAGAGTTTTACGGTATATTTCTCTTGAAGCGTTTTGAGAAATTCACGTCTTCTTTCGCTGCTCAAACTATCGCCATAAAAAATAAAATCATATTTTTTGGGTGTCGTATTGCCGCCGAATGTCTCGTCTTGCGATGCCCCTATAGGCAGATAATGCACGTTAGGATATTTCAATCCATTCTTTGAAAGAAAATCAATATTTTCCAGAGAATATTCCAAAACACCTAGAGAGCTTGTGAGTGTTTTCAAATATTCTTTAGTGAACCACCTTGAACTTACCGATTGCTCAAGCTGAAAGATGACACGTTTGTGTGCCGGTGGAAGACGTTTGAACATTTGAGCGCACAGAACGACATAAAAATCATGATTAAAACTCTTTATAGAGCCCATCAAGATTTCACTTTCGATCCCGTGAACTGCCAGACGATCAGCTATTGTGCGCGCTATAAATAAGGTATGCGGGGTGCACAAAATGCCCCACACAACGCCGTTTCCATTTGTGAGCCGCCGCCGCAATTTTACATGAGAATATTCTCGCCCATACCACTTCAGGCGGTTCGCCAGCCCTGAAAAATCTCCGCGAGCCAGATAGCGCAACGCATTGGTTAACTGTCTGAAACGGCTAGAGAATTTTGACATAGTTATACGACACTCTCCAATGGAAATGAAAAATCGCACACCGGAAGATTCCAGCGCTAACAGTTACTTGCACACGCTGCATATATAGAGGGCAAGCGTAATCCACTTTAAATGCCAAATGAGTTTTTAGCATTACCAAATGGCACGCCAAGGCACACTACCTTTTATTTCTATTCGATACGTTTTGGATTTTAGAAATGCAGACGCAATCCTATCACTCGCCGAAGTAGGATTGGAGAACCTCGTCAGGCGGCCCATCCATTTTAACCTTCCCGTGTTCAAGCCAAATGACTCGGTTACAGTTCTTTTTCATCAATTCTTTTGAGTGGCTTGCTAGAACGAGTATTTTAGTTGAATCAACAAGCTCGCGCATACGCTCATTTGCTCGCTCTTTAAAATCCTCATCACCGGTTGAAAGCCATTCATCCATTATCAGGATTTCAGGTCGAACAGCCGTTGAAGTCGCAAACGCCAACCTCAACTGCATTCCCGAAGAGTAAGTACGGAACGGAACATCCAAAAACTCTCCAAGGCCCGAAAAATCCGCGATCTGGTCAAATTTTTCAGAAATTTCTTCAGGTGGCATACCCATCATCGCGGAGCGTAGACGAATATTCTCTTTTCCAGTCGCATCTGGGTCTATTCCGAGATTAATGTTAATCAATGAAACGCAGTGGCCATTGATAACCGCGCTTCCGTGTGTTGGGGTATATATCCCCGACAAGACACGAAGTAATGTGGTTTTCCCGGACCCATTGTGACCGATCAGTCCGACCCGGTCCCCATCCTTGAAAGTCATCGAAACATCATCCAGGCCACGCACAATGACCAGACGGTCGCTGCGTCTTTCAATTTTGCCGCCAGTTGCGATGCTTAGGACTCGGTTTTTAAGTGAACGACTTGTCGAATTATAGATTGGAAACTCGACGCTAACATTCTGAAGGTGAATTAAACTCATTTTCTACAACCAGTACGCTATGCGCCAACGATATCGTCCAAAAAACACGATTGCGGCTATCCAACCGAATATCGCGCATGCAAAGCCAAAGGTCCAATCCAGCAGAGATGGGGGCGAGCCGAATAACGGAGCCCTCACAAGTTCGATAAAGTGATAGAATGGGTTCAATTCAATGAATGCTTTGGATACATGATCGGGCAGAATTTTAACCATCCACATGATTGGCGTAGCATAGAACAAAACTTGCAGAATGTTTGTGACCACCTGAGTCATGTCACGAAATCTGGCGCAAAGAATAGCCAGAATGAGCATCATCCAAGCTAGATTTAAACACAAAAGAAGAAACCCTGGAATTGCCCATAGCGCATTAAGGCTAATCATTTTACCCAAAATCAGAAGAAGAACAGGAAAAATAACGATGTTATGAGCAAAGATTATTACATTCCTCCATATAGCCCGCATTACATGCGTAAATAGAGGCATTCGAACTTGCAAAATTATGCCGTCCGATGAAGTAAATGTTGTGCACCCTTCGCTTAAGCACGTTGATATAAATCCCCAAGTGATAACACCTGCACACAGATACGGCAAAAACTCACGCATCTCACTTTGAAAAAGCGTTCCAAAGATAAGTCCAAGCGCGCCAATGAATACGGCCATGTTCAAAGTCAGCCAGAAAGCACCGACACGGGAACGGCGATACCGTTGAGCCACGTCTTGCCATCCGAATATTAAAGCCAGTCGATATTTTGACAGAGCTTCCGAGATATCACGAAGAGCGACCCTAGCCCCCTTTGTTGGCTCGGCGATCACAACCTCATGGGTTGCATTTGTTATAGAAATGTCGGTACTCATGATTTTATCTGGGCCAATCTTCTATTCGTCACGACTGCCACTTTCTCGAATAATCTTTTTACCAATGCGTTATAGCGTAATTGAAGAAATAGCGCTCTTGAGTCAACTCCGTGGTTATCAATGAATAAGGCCCTTTTGTGGTCTTGTTCTGCATCTATGATAGGTGCCCTTTAAACCGCCACGGTTTTGCCGGATGCTCCAACTTCTGAAAAAGTGGGATCGGTATGAGCAAGACAGCGAATAAATTTTCATCTGAAGTCCGCCAACGTGCCATCCGTATGGTGCATGAAGAAATTTCGAAGCCGTTGAATTCGTCACCCTCGAGTGGGCTGATTGGGTCAACCACCGGCATCTTGTTGAGCCCATTGGAAATATTCCCCCAGTGGAAGCTGAACAGCGAGGCTGCGCCATGCTGGGCGAGCCAGCCATGGCAGCATAAGTTAAACCAAACAGCTTCCGGTAAACCCCATGCAGTCAACAAGTGCACTCTGGAAAAAATTAAAATAATTTTAGACCATTTATATAGAAAAACTTAACTGCGGACTGGATGAAAACACTTATGTGCCACAGACCTTTTTTTGAGGCGTGGCCGCCCGTGTGCACTACCCGTATTGTAGGGACGTAAGCAGTGTCGGCGATTTCGCCAGATCTCAAGGCAAGATCGAAATCTTCAAAATACAGGAAGAAATTATTACTAAAACCGCCTGTATTTCTTAAGGTAGTACTCCTGAAAAACATGAAGCACCCGCTTACAATTGAAGGATTCCAATAGACGGCGTCTTGTGTTTCAGCTTGCATCTCGTATCGTGCTAATCTGGCTGAAAAAAGCGAGCGTATCTTTTGGGGTGCGAACCCTCTCAGTATTAAATCAAAGACAGTCGGATAACGCTTACAAAGGTATTGTCTTTGCCCATTTGGCCATGATGCGTGTGGGCTCAGTAGTCCACAACGTTCATTGGCTCTCATGAACTCTATTGCATTTACTAGCGCATCTGGATCAAGTTGAATGTCCGGATTGAGAATGAGGTGAAATTCACCTATGTGCTGAATGGCAATATTGTGAGCTCGACCAAAGCCCACGTTGCCTTGCCCATGAACTAATTTAATTGGCAAGTCGGAATAGTTGCGGAGTAGAAATGAGCTAACCTCATTGCTGACAGAATTGTCTACAATTGTGATCATGAAGGATTCATCTGCGAGCCCATTGAGTGCTATTTTCAGGCTATTCAGTGTTTTTTTAAGTTCAGAAAAATCAGGATTAAACGTAACAATTGAAATAGTCAGCAATGATTGCTTATTGGTTGATTGATCTGTAGCTGAAACGCTCTTAATCATTCTTCTAATTCTCAGTTCATTAGGTATGGTTCGGCTTTGAAATTAATACGATAAGCTGAAGGGGTTAATTGCCATATAGATAGTTTATCACTCCATCACGGTCCGACTGTCGTCAAAGCGACGCCATCATTTTGATCATAGTAAGCGTCTATATGAACAATGTGAGACAAGTAAGATGCTAGAAAGTGAAATCGCATGAAGGGAATTATTCTAGCTGGTGGCAGTGGTACAAGGCTGTACCCTTTAACTATCGCCGTCTCCAAGCAGATTCTGCCAATCTATGACAAGCCAATGATCTATTACCCGCTGAGCGTTCTTATGCTCGCAGGGATTCAGGATATCCTCATCATTTCCACACCGCATGATTTGCCGCTTTTCCAGAAGCTTCTTGGTGATGGAAGTGAATTCGGCGTAAACTTTTCTTATGCCGCACAGGACCATCCTAATGGGCTCGCAGAAGCGTTTATTATTGGTCGCGAATTCATCGGCGATGACAGTGTAGCCATGATTCTTGGTGACAACATCTATTTCGGTGATGGACTTTCACAGCTGTCGCGTCTCTCTGCGAATCCTATGAAAGGCGGGACAGTTTTCGCTTATCGCGTTGATGATCCTCAGCGTTATGGTGTTGTCGAATTCGATAACAAGACGGGACAAGCTATATCAATTGAAGAGAAGCCGGAAAAGCCTAAGTCTCATTGGGCTGTTACGGGTCTTTATTTCTATGATAATCAGGTCGTCGATATCGCACGTTCGATCAAACCATCTGCTCGTGGTGAGCTTGAGATCACAACGGTGAATAACGTGTATCTCGAACGTGGGGAGTTGAACGTCCAGCGTTTTGGGCGGGGATATGCTTGGCTCGATACCGGGACGCATGACAGCCTCCATGAAGCTTCTTCATTTGTTCAAACCATTGAAAAACGACAGGGCATCAAGATCGCTTGCCCTGAAGAAATTGGGCTGGATAAAGGTTGGCTGAGCAGTGAAGCTGTGTTGGAGCGCGCAGCGAAGCTTGGCAAGACTGAATATGCTGCTTACTTGCGTCGCCGTGTCGATGAGTTAGGAAAAGATTAATGGAAATCCGCTCTTTAGGTTTAGACGGTGTTTTTGAGATAATTCCACGAAAATTCGGTGACGATCGCGGTTTTTTTTCCGAAACATACAAGGCTAAAGCTCTCGCAGAGGCCGGCATCAATCTGAGTTTCGTTCAGGACAATCACTCCTATTCTGCTGCAAAAGGTGTGGTTCGTGGGTTGCACTATCAACTGCCACCTTTTGCTCAAGATAAGCTGGTGCGCGTTATTCGCGGTGCAATTCTCGATGTTGTAGTCGATATTCGTAAAAAATTGCCGACCTTTGGCAAATGGGTATCACTGGAAGTCTCGGCGGAGAAATGGAACCAAATTCTCGTACCCAAGGGCTTTGCTCACGGGTTTATAACACTCACTGAAGATACTGAGGTCGTTTATAAGGTCACAGAATATTACGCACCGGAGTATGACCGTTCGATCTACTTTGCTGATCCAGCTATTGGCATCGACTGGGCTGCTCCTACAATTAGTGTGCAATTATCCGATAAGGATAAAAAAGCCCCACTTCTCGCTGATGCTGAAGTTTTTGCTTGAGGGATAATATGAATATTCTTGTTACGGGTGGTGCTGGCTTTATCGGTTCAGCAGTTTGCCGCCATCTCGCAGCCGATCCTAAGGTCAATGTCATCAATCTCGATAAACTAACCTATGCGGGGAATCTGGCTTCACTGCGACAGATTGAAAATCATCCGAACTACAGCTTCCTTCAGGCTGATATTTGCGACGACACGAGCGTGCTCGAAGCTTTGCGCGCCCACGAAATTGACATCGTCATGCATCTGGCAGCGGAAAGCCACGTCGATCGATCAATCGATGGGCCTGGTGCATTCATCGAAACGAATATTGTTGGGACGTTCCGTCTTTTGAATGCAGCACTCGCCTATTGGCGCGAGTTGCCAGAGCCGCGCAAATCGGGCTTCCGTTTTCACCATATTTCGACGGATGAAGTATTTGGCGATCTGCCGTTCGATAGCGGCATCTTCACGGAAGAAACACCCTATCAACCGTCCTCGCCTTATTCGGCTTCGAAGGCAGCCTCCGATCATCTGGTGCGGGCTTGGCATGAGACTTACGGGCTACCGGTTGTGCTGTCCAATTGCTCGAACAATTATGGGCCGTTCCATTTCCCTGAAAAGCTGATCCCACTTGTTATTCTCAACGCGCTCGATGAAAAGCCGCTGCCCGTTTACGGGGCCGGGGCGAATGTGCGTGACTGGCTATATGTCGAGGATCATGCGCGTGCTCTGGCATTGGTTGCGACCACTGGTAAGCTGGGCGAAAGCTACAATATCGGCGGGCGTGCAGAGCGCACCAATCTTAATGTGGTGGAAACGATTTGCGCCATTCTCGACAAGAAACGGCCTCGCGCAAACGGCAAGAGCTACGCTGACCTGATAACCTTCGTGACGGATCGACCCGGCCACGACCGCCGCTATGCGATTGATGCGTCGAAGATCGAGCGTGAACTTGGCTGGAAGCCTAAGGAGAGCTTTGAGACCGGGCTGGAAAAAACCATTGAATGGTATCTCGATAACGCATGGTGGTGGGAGCCAATCCGCAGCGGTACCTATGCTGGTGAGCGTCTGGGCAGCACGTCAGCAAAAGAGGCCAAGGCATGAAAATCCTCGTCACCGGGCGGGAAGGGCAGGTTGTCCAGAGCCTTCTTGAGAAGGCAGCTCAACGACCCGATCTGGAAGTGATTGCGTTGAGTCGCCCGGAACTGGATTTGGCAAAGCCGGACACCGTGCATCGTGCCATTGAGGCGATCAAGCCCGACCTCGTTGTTTCCGCTGCGGCCTACACAGCGGTCGATCTGGCTGAGGATGAGCCTGAATTGGCTCTTGCGGTAAATGCAATTGGCGCACAATCAGTTGCTGAAGCGGCAAAGGCCTGTGGCGCCCCTGTTATTCATATTTCGACGGATTATGTTTTTGCGGGCGACGCGGACGAACCCTATGTTGAAACGGACGTCACCGGATCTCGCAGCGTCTATGGAAGCTCCAAGCTTGAAGGTGAGCATCTCGTTGCGCAAACGAATCCACGCCACATCATATTGCGGACAGCTTGGGTCTATAGTCCGTTCGGCAAAAACTTCGTCAAGACGATGCTGAAGCTTGCAGAGACGCGAGATACTCTTTCGGTTGTTTCCGATCAATGGGGCAATCCGACAAGTGCGGTCGATATCGCTGACGCAATTATTCAGGTGGCGGATCATTTGGCGGCAACGCCGGACTTTTCCGCTTTTGGTGTTTATCATCTGGTGGGTACCGGCGACACAAACTGGAGCGACTTTGCACGGGCAATATTTAATGAAAGTGCCAAGCTCGGTGGGCCAACCGCCTCCGTTATTGATATTGCTACGTCCGACTATCCAACCAAAGCTGTGCGGCCTGCCAATTCACGCTTATCGACCGCAAAATTCCAGAAAGTGTTCAACTGGTCTGCACCGCATTGGCAAGTGTCATTACGGAATGTTGTAGCTAAATTGGTTTAGCATCAAAGTAGCATGGTAATCCCACCTTTAATAATGGAGGGGGGCCGGTATCTTTCTGTGCGAACGCAATATAAGTGAGAAACTCGCAGAAAAAATTCGTAACGAGATTAGGTATATTCATATATTTAAATAATTTAATAAATTATGGTTTTGTTTATTCTTATTCCTAATCCGTGTGCTATTTGTATTGGAAATTGAATTCCAGATTTTTTGAATTTAGATCGCAAACGTGCAAGTGCTGCGTCTAAACTCCTACTATCTGGATTCATCTCACCATCAGAGAACAAATTACTGATTTCGTCTCTCCTAACGGTTCTGCCTGAATTCGATATGAGATATTCAAACATTAATGCCTCACGGCCAGATAGTATCACTTTTTGATTTTTGGAATTATATAATGCTCTTTCATAAATACTAAAACGAAGTATATCCTCCTCATCCGACTTTTGTTCTCGCAATTTAGTACGGGTCCGCTTCGCGAGGTTATTAATCGCAAGTCCGAGTTCTTCCCCGTCAACAGGCTTTGTCATATACAAATCCGCACCTCTACTATAGCCATCTATACGGTCTTCGCGTGCGGTTCGAGCCGTTAGCATAATGATTCCGATAGTATTCAGTGATGAAAGCTCCCCTACTATATCGAAGCCACTGGTATCGGGCAGATTGGCGTCGACCACTGCGACATCAAAAGTTCCCTTGTTCAACGCCTTGTAGAACTCTAGTCCAGAAGCTACTTCCGTCACAATCATCTGGCGTAGTCTCAAATAATCAGCGAGACTTTGGCTCAAATCAAGGTCATCCTCTACGAGAATAATTTGCAAGGATTGTTTATCTGGTGCGGATAGCGTCATTCGCCTGTATCAGTTTAACGATTTCAATTTTTCAAATGAAGGTTCGGAAGTATCCATGGAGAAGATAGCGGAGAGCCACAAAGATCGAGCAGTGAACCAAAATAAGACCAAACATATGATCGTTGTTGCTCCTCGGCGTGATCCTTGTGTAGCTCTTTTTCTCGTACTGCTAATGTACTTTATCAGCATAGGCAAGCTTGCCGCGCAAGAAATGACTTATTCTCCTCGACTCTCAGGCCACGTCTCTGTTCTGATTGACGGAAATTCGAAGCTCAGCTTTGACGATATTTTACACGGTAATTACCAAGGCGAGTTTAAGCCAATAGCGAGCTCAACCCTCAATATTGGTTTCAAAAAAGCTGCAATCTGGGTCAAGCTGTCAATTCCCAGTGAATCGTCGTGGGAGGGATTTTTGAGCGTTACGCCGAATTATCTCGACTTTGTGGATATATTCGTCGCAAGGCCCGGAAGAGATCAGGCTGTTTCCGATTTTGTTAAATACGAAGCCGGTGATCATCGCCCTTTGCTTATGAACGGTCTTTCAGGGATCGATCCAGCGGTCGCCGTGTCTTTCTCTCAGAGGAAGATTACGACTGTATACGTTCACGTCGTCAATTTAAATTCCGCTACCCAGTTGAACTTGAATCTGGATGTTCAGCAAAATAACAGCCAGGATTCGGTATTCACGGGTCTCCTTTACGGTACATGGTTTGGAGGAATGACAATTTTGTTGCTTACGCAACTTGTTTTCTATTTTTTCTCTCGCAAGCCGGAATATCCACTCCTCGCGTTCAGTACTTTGGGCGTCATAATGATTTACTTCGGAAATCTAGGATTGAGTCATATTTATTTGTTTAAAGGGGCCGGTACGGGTAATGATGCCTTTATTGGGGTTAGTGCGTGGGCGGGGCTTGCTGCAAGCGCCCTTGCTTATATGCAAATCCTTAATCTGAGGCGTTATGCACCCAAAGTACGTTTTTTCTATTTATTTACGGCATTTTGCGGAATCGTCGGCGTTGGCTTTGCTCTAACAGGCAATACAGTCGTGTTCGGACCATTCGGATCTATTTTGAGTATTTTGGGAGTATTTGTAACTGTTTTATGCAGTTTATATCTAGTTAATAAAGAGGGTACATCTAGCAAGTTGCGGGCTGCTGCGTTTTGTACGATGGGAGTTGGCGCCACTCTCACCATGCTGCAAAGACTGGGAGTACAATGGCTTCCAAACTGGACTTTGCATGCATATGGAGGGGCCATACTTTTGCAGACTCTTTTGCTTACGGGGGCACTTGCGGTCCGATTGCGTGATTTAGAGATCAAGAATCACAAACTACATAAAGACGCCTTAAGACAGGCGAGGACAGCTGAGCGTTCTTCTGCGAGACTCGTTGAGGAAAGAACGAAAGAACTTGTCAAGGCGCGAACTGCTGCTGAAAATGCTTTACGTGCTGAAATTCAGTCACAACTTTCTCAAGTCAGATTTTTGGAGGTTGTTTCTCATCAGTATCGGACACCACTTGCGGCAATTCGTTCGAGCGTCGACAGTATCGAATTGGCATTGCCGGCAGACGATTATGATAATCGGAAACGTATATCGCGTATTCGCCGATCGATTTTTCGGCTCGTTGATTTGTTAGAGGTAAATATGGTCCGAAGCCGCATTCAGGGCCCATCTTATAAGCCGACGATGAAAATGATCGAAGTTCAGGAGTTTGTGCAGAAGGTTCATCTGCGTGCTAAAGACCTGCACGGTGTTGAGGTAGGGTTGAGTTTAAGCAGCGATCTTCTGGGAATTAAGATTGAGTCAGATCCTGACATGTTGGATTTGGCCTTAACAAACTTGATTGATAATGCGGTAAAGTACAGCCACCCAAACAGAGAGCTCGTGATACTTCTCTCTGTTTTCCTAAGGAAATCAGAAGTTGTAATTGAAGTCTCGGATGAAGGGAGCGGAATCAGCCCAGATGAATTGCCTCGTGTATTTGACAAACTTATGAGAGGCAGTAACGCTGAATCGATTGAGGGGTCAGGGCTGGGATTATATCTCGTTTCCAAAATAGTATCCATCCATCAAGGTACCCTTGAAGCAGAAAGCACTCCCGGCCAGGGAACGCGTATTCGTATGCTTATCGCGGCTAAATAAAGGGTATCTAAATTATAAAGACAGTGTAACTGGAAATACACAGTTTTAGTTACATTTCGTTACATTCAATAAGTTTCGTTACATTTGAAAGTATTGTCCAGTTATTTCCCGGCAGCTACACAAGAAGGATATAGCAACTTTTAGCTAACACTTATTCGTGTGGCGGTGGGGAACAGATGTCTTCAGTTAACGGCAATTTTTCTATTAAAAGAGAAGCAAACGTTCAGGCAGGGCGGCAGATCGGAACAACAAGATGTAGGAAGAACCTGCTTGCGTCCGTTTCGCTGAATATTCTTGCCGCTGTCATGAATTTTAATCAGCAACACAGGTATCTTAACAAAATTGGCCTGGTGGCTTTGGGTGTGATGGTTGCGCCGATAGCAGCGCATGCGCATACCGATTCGCTCGGATACATTCTTTCCCCGGGGAGTTCGGAGGGTCTCTATAACGCTCGGATCGTCTATGGCAGTTGGCATTCCGGCACAATCGCGGCAGAGGGGGCTGCAAAACTTTTTGAGGACGGAGTTGAAGTTGCAACGAGCAATTTTGTGATGTTCCCCGGGCCGTTCTTAAACGGAGATATGCCAGCGGGTCTCGTCCTTGGTCAAAATTATTTTTATGCAAGTTCTGACGGGCAGACATTGACGGACACGCCTCATCCGAGCGGTGTTTATAACTTTCAGTATGCAGAGTTTCTAAATCTTCAGCCAGGAAGTTATACGTTCGGCTATGCAACGACGGCGGGGCTTACGGTAAACTGGGAGCCGGCGGGAGATGCGATTAGTAAGGGAAGCTTTATTATCACGGCGGATGGAGTGATCGTCGTACCCGGAACCACTTCCGATATTACGGGAGAGGGAATAACATATGATGCGAGCAATCTGGGCGATACTGTAAATCCTGTTTTTACTGGCGGCACGCTCGTCGCAAACGAAGACAATCAGTCATATTCTAATGACTTTACGCTTGATTCTTCAGCATCAAATACGATTGATGCGAATGGTAATAATAATACCATTACGGGGACATTCTCGGACGCAGATTCGGCGCAGCCAGGAAAAATAACGTTTGTTGACAGTTCCGATAGCGGCAACGGACAAGTTACTCTCACCGGTGAGAATACTCATTCGGGAGGTACAACGTTGAAAAGCGGCACTCTCGCGCTTTCAGGCAATGGTACACTGGGTGCCGACACCAACACAACGACTGTGAGTGGCGGGACGCTGGAACTGGGCGGTACAACGCAGACGCAGCAGGCTCTGGTCCAAACGAGTGGCACAGTCCAAAACGGCACCGTGAATGTTGACGATTATACACTTTCGGGTGGTATGCTCGCCAACGATGCTGAGATCAATGCCTCACAGGCGATCTCTGTCAGCGCGGGACAGGTTGATGGCGTTCTGAATGGCTCAGCAGAGCTGACCAAAACCGGGAGCGGCACCGTCACACTGACAAACACCAATGGATACACCGGTGGTACAAAAATCGAGGGCGGAACACTGGTCGTTGGCGATGGCGCTAGCGCGGGCTCGATCAGTGGTGACGTTGCCAATAACGGAACGCTTGTCATTCATCGTTCGGATAAAGTTGATTTCGGAGGAGACATCTCCGGCACAGGTTCCCTTATCCTTGCAGGTGGTGGTGTAACTCAACTTGGAAACAACAATCGATATGCAGGTGGCACGAACATCGCCAACAGTGTTGCTTTGGGAACGGCATCAAGCTTTGGTACGGGTCAGATTAGCAACAACGGTCTTGTCATCTTCGGTCAGCAACAGGCTGGCGAACTGAATAATGTTCTTGCTGGCTCGGGTTCCTTCGTGAAAGCGGGAACAGGAACGCTCACACTTTCCGGCGACGGCGATTTTAGCGGTACATTTTATGTCGAAGAGGGAGAAGTGATCGCCAACTCTCAATTAAGTCAAAGCAACTTTGAGATTGGCAACGGCACAGTGTTTGGTGGAACAGGACACGTTGGCAACCTAACACTTAAACAGGGTTCTGTACTTGCTACCGGCCAAAGCATTGGCACTTTGGATGCGACCGGGAACATCCTGCAGCAAAGTGGATCACTTTGGCAGGTCGAAGTCGCACAATCGGGTGTGAATGACAGCCTTATTGCTGGCGGAAGTGCCACAATTGAAGATGGTGCCGTCTTGAATGTCGACAATGTAACGGGTGAACGATATGCTCTTGATGCTTCTTTCAAGGTACTCAGCGCACAAGACGGTGTATCAGGCACCTACACATTAACCGGTGATACATACATCTCAACATTCTATGGTTTGGTCGCTGATTACAGCGATCCAAATGCTGTTGTGTTGCGCGTTTCTCAGAACCGCTCCTTTGATCAGCTGAGTGGACTGAACAGAAATCAAAGCGCTGTTGCAGGCGCTCTACAGTCTCTCGATATGAACAACCCGCTCTATCAGGCCATCGGTTACTTGACCGACGAGAACGAGGCAAAACGCGCATTCACACAATTGGGCGGTGGGATTCATTCGTCTGGCCAAGCTGTTTCGATAGAAGACAGCCGTTTTGTTCGTGAAGCAGCCTTTGTACGTTTGCGCAGCAGCATGGGAGGCGTTGGAGCGGAAGAAGCGATTAAAGATGATGGCATTTCATGGTGGAGCCATGGCTTCGGTTCTGGCGGGCGGTTTGAAAATATAACAAACAATGGTGCATCTGATCTTGACCGCACTATTGGTGGAGGATTTGCGGGTGTAGATGTCGCGCTTAACAATTCATGGCGCATAGGTGCACTTGCTGGTTATAGCCATTCAAACTTCAATACACGATGGTTGGATTCAAGTGGCGAGTCGGCTGGCTATCACGTCGGTGTTTATGGCGGCGGCAAAGCTGGCATGCTGGATGTAAAGTTGGGGACTGCCTATAGCTGGCAGGAGATTGATACATCACGCGCCATCGGCTTTACGGGTTATACAGATGCGTTGTCCGCCAGTTACCGTAATCATGTCACGCAGGTTTTTGGTGAAGTATCGCATCAATTCGATGTCATGGGCGTTGTGGCAGAGCCGTTTGCAAACTTGGCATATGTTCACCTGAACAGCGGAAGCTTTACTGAAGATGGTGGGGCGGCTGCATTGAAGGCTGGTAGCAACAATTCCGGCACCGTGTTCTCAACTATTGGTTTGCGCGCGAGCATCGCAGTGTCTGAAGATGGCGCAACAAAATTGTATGGTTCCGCTGGTTGGCGTCATGCTTACAATGATCTCAATCCTGCTGCTACATTAAGCTTTGTGGCCGGGGGGATGGGTTCTCGACTGGTGGTGTGCCGATTGCAGAAAACGTGGGAGTTATGGAGTTCGGGCTCGATCGGAAGTTCACCGATGGTTTGAGTGTCGGCATTTCGTATTCAGGACAGTTTAGTAAGGGGTCTCAGGATAATGGCGCCAAGGCGCGCCTGCAGTGGAAATTCTAAGCGGCACTTTATCATGACAAGAGAGAAGCCGGAGAATGTTATTCTCCGGCGTCTTCAACACATCAGGGGTAGCATGTTTAATCTATTGAAATCTGCTCAAGCAAGTTTTGTCATTCTCTTAGCCATGAGCTTTCCTGTTTTTGCAGCGTCTGAACAGCCAAAAGCCGTAACCGAAATATATGGAGACTGGCAGGCAGTGTGCAAGGAGAAGAGCGGGAAGCGGCTTTGTGCGGCGGTTCAGCAAGTGGCGGGACAGATTGAAGGACAACCGAATGCCCAGCAGCGTTTGATAGCATTAGAAATCATACGATCAGGGACTTCCGCAACGGGGAGTATGATCTTGCCCTTCGGAATCGATGTGAGCAAGGGGGTCTCTTTGGGCCTGGATGGGACTCAAACAAATGCTCCGCGCCTGGCATTCAAAACATGCATACCTGCGGGTTGCATTGTACCCTTGGAATTTGGACCTCAGGCCGTAGATGCCTTGAAAGATGCCAAAATGATCTCCGTGAGATTTGAGGGGGCTGCCGATGGGAAAGAAAAAACGATAGACGTTTCTTTGAGGGGCTTCGCAGCAGCTTTTGAGCATATTAAGTAGTTCCATTGGTAAATATGAATAATATTAATTATAATTTTGATTTAATATTTTTTTCCAAAATAAAGTAGAGTCTTTCCGTCGCTTTATGAGGCAATAATATAATGTTAATGATCAGAAATATCCATGTTCGCCATCATGGTATCCTAAATAAATTATTGAAGAATGATTTAGCTGATTTGGAAACTAATAGATGTCAATTTTTCGTAAAATTCTTATATATGCGTCGGTAATTTTTTATCTTATTGCGGATTATTTTTCCGATGAGGCATGATTAAAGAAAATAACGGTTCTGCCTTTTGCAATATTTTTAGGCTTTGAAAATGCAAAACTTCAAGATGAATTTTCTCGCTTTAGTGGTGAGATAGTTACAAAAATGCAACGCAGGCGGAAAAGTCACCTGTAAAACACTTCTTTTATTAAACATACCATGAAATTTAGCTACTACTAATAATTAATTGGGATTGATGAATTGGTGCGGCCATCAAAGTGGTTTTACCAAATCTCCTAAAATGGGGCGAATTTATCTGGGGTGTATATGTCTATTTTTTCGAGAAATAAAAAATCCACGCTAGCTTCAACAGCTATGCTGCTGATCTTGGGCTTGGCTTCAACTGCTCAGGCAGATCCTATGTTGACGGCTGTAGAAAATACGGCGGCAATTATTCACCGGGAAGGCAACACAAAAACCATTGCGTCTGAAGAAAATTTAGAAGTTAAGGCTTCGACGACGGCGCCTTCTAAGCGTGCGTGGGGAGTTTTGGTTTCTCAAGGTGTGGATGCGCCTAGTGTGCTTGAAATGTCAACGGTTGGCCAAGGTTCCATCTATATCGCCACAGGAGGTGATAAGGCTCATGGCGTACAGGTTGGTGCTAAAGGCTCGAATGCCGATGGGAAAGACAAATCTGAAATCCGTTTGACCGGCAACATTAAGGTGGAGACAGGCGGGGCAGATTCCTTCGCGCTTCATGCCATTGACGGCGGAACCATACATAGTCAAGCGGATATTACGACATTTGGGAATAATGGCTTCGGTGTATTCGCTGAATCTTTTTCCACTATCAATCAAACTGGTGGTTCAGTCACCACGAATGGTGAAAAGGGTCATGGTCTAATTGCCAACAACGATTTGAACGCGGTAGGCGGTAAAATTGTAGCCACTGATGTGAAGGTTGATACCAATAAAGATTGGTCATACGGCGCATTTGCAAATAACGGTGGTCAGATTGAGTTGAATGGTGGAACGGTCGTCACAAAGGGTGAGCGGTCGTTTGGTTTGCTAGCTGGTAAAAATTCGACGATCATTTCTAATGCGGTCGTTTCAACTGAAGGGCCGAAGGCTCATGGTGTTCAGGCTGGTGTGAATGGCAGTACTCCAAATGGCTTGGATCAGTCGCGTATTACACTAACGAATGGCGCAAAAGTTACGACTGTTAAAAATGATGCTTTTGGATTGCACGCCATTGATGGTGGTAAAATCGAAGGCACTGTTAGCGTCTCGACATCTGGCGACAATGGTTTTGGTGTATTTGCAGAATCCTACTCCACAATCACGCTTTCGGATTCGGATATTAAAACAATCGGGAGCAATGCATTCGGTTTGATCGCGAACAACGATGTGAATGCGGTTAAAGCGGGTGCAATTGTTGCTGCCAATACCAACGTTGTTACAGAAGGTGATTCTGCTTCGGGCGTATTCGTGAAGAATGGCGGAAAAGTCTCGCTTAATGGCGGATCTATAGAAGCAAAAGGTAACAATGCGGCCGCGTTGGAAATTGATGGCTCTGGAACTATTAATGTTGAAGGAACCGTTCTTAAAAGCGCGCAAGGGCCAACGATATCGGTAGGTTTCAAATCTTCTGATGACGTTGCTAACGTATCCTTTGGAGCGGGAACCGTTGCTATTGACAATAACGGCGTGCTTGTTCAGGTCGACCGCACAGGCGACGGTAAAGACGCCAATATGAACCTTACTTTGAGGGCGGGTTCTGAAGCGAGCGGAGACATCGTTGATACTGACCAAAAAGGTTCAGGCCAGACACACGTAAACGTCGAAAAGAATGCAAAATTCAACGGTAAGATTTCCGGCATTCAGGATCTTACAACTGAATCAGGCACTCAATTATCTTTCGCTGAAGGTACCTCAATCGGGGGGAATGTCGTCGCAACAGGCAGTACATATATCTTCCATTCAACAGGGGCATCGATTGCAGGAAACGTAGAGCTGTATTCTGAATCAGTAACTGGTGGTGGAACGGTCGGTGCTCCTATTATAGTTTCTGGGAATGTTGTTCTTGACCAGACATCTATTATGGGTGGCAACTGGAATATTGACGGTGATTTGACCGCTCATGGTACGCTTCGTCCAGGTAATTCTATTGGAACCATGACCGTTGGCGGAGATGTTACCTTCGGTGCTGACTCTGTTTATGAAGTCGAAATCGCCGGTAATGGAACAAGTGACCGTATTGAGACCACTGGTAAGGCAAATCTTCAGGGCGGACGTGTTGACGTCTTCGCTTTGGATAACAAAGTCAGCTATCAGGATGGCCAGACATACACGATCCTGACTGCCGCGAATGGTATTGATGGAACGTTTTCTGAAGCCGTATCAAAATCAGTATTCTTGACGACTTCATTAGACCATCAGGCCAACAAGGTCGATTTGAAAGTTGGCGTGATTGCCGATTCGGTTGATCCTGTTGTCTTTGAAAAGGTGGCAAAGTCGGCAAATGAAATTTCTACAGCGCGCGCCCTTGATAGCCTTGCTCAAGAGGGATCAGCATTGGGTCTTTACAACTCCATTCTGTTCCTGACAGATGAAGCTGAAGCACGCGATGCTTTCAACCAGCTTTCGGGCGATATACATGCGTCCGTCAAAACGGGTCTGATTGATACAGCGAACCTGACGGCAGATGCGATTAACAATCGTCTGCGTGCAGCCTTTGAAGGTGTTGGTTCACCAAATGTCCCGGTTCTGTCCTTCGCGCAGTCACCAAAGGGCAGTGCTCCGCAGCCGTTTGATGCAGTAAGGTCGACATCATTGGACTACGGTGTATGGGCATCCGGATTTGGTTCCTGGGTAAAGCATGACGGAAATTCTAATGCTGGAGGACTCAAGACATCCACTGGTGGTTTCCTTTCAGGTGTCGATGTAGGCCTTAACTCCGGCTGGCGTTTGGGTGTTGTTGGTGGCTATAGCCAAACGGACCTCAATGGTAAGGGCCGCAATGCTTTCGCAGACAGTGACAACTGGCATCTGGGCATTTATGGAGGCAATCAGTGGGGCCCAATCGGCCTCCGTGCTGGTCTCGTTCATACTTGGCACAACATCGATTCTTCACGTTCAGTCTCTTACACTGGCTTCAGTGACAGCCTCGGTGCAGACTATCATGCTAGAACCCTGCAGGCATTCGGCGAATTGGGATATCGCATAGATACCACTGTCGCTGCCTTTGAGCCATTTGCTAATCTCTCACATGTGCGCCTTCACACTGATGGCTTCACAGAGAAAGGCGGAGCGGCCGCACTTGCTGTCGATGGTAACAATACAAACACAACATTCACCACGCTTGGTATGCGTGCATCGGCACCACTTCCTCTTGGTGGTGCGAGTGCAAACCTCAAAGGTACGTTAGGATGGCGTCACGCCTATGGTGACATATCACCTGAATCCACCCATCTGTTTGCAGGGAGCAACCTTTTCACCGTGGAAGGGGTAGCTATAGCAAAGGATGCTGCTTTGGTTGAAGCAGGATTCGATATGGCTATTACGGAAAACGCGAAGTTTGGTTTGAGTTATGTTGGTCAGTTTGGCAGTGGAACCAAGCAGAATGGTTTCAACGCAACTTTGAATGTTAAGTTCTAAAAATAAAGAAGCCGCCGAAATATATTTCGGCGGCTTTAAATTCTATATTTGTGGAAATCGATGTGGGGCTCTTTTAGAGCGTTTCCCTTTCATTCTGGATCGCTTCCGCGGAAGCAAAGTCGTTTTGCGCCTCTTACGGGCCAATGAGCTCGACTATTTTCCAATCTGTAGAAAGCCTTTTCTTTTGGATCGAAGTTAGGGCTGCGCAGCTGATTTATGCGGTGATGGCAGGAGTCGCCCATACCCCATTATCCCCCATGACAGCATCAGACTTGAAGCCAGTCTTGCGCGGCTCTATTGCGAGCCGATTATATTTATTCTCACGAATATCGGTGAGGGCAGAAGCGGCGGCCTAACCAAGTGCGGACCATATTATTTCGCTTTATGCTCCGCTCATCCTTCCGCAATTTTTTAGCACGCCTTGTCGAAGGACAACATCAGTAAGCCTCTGGATTGGGTGTTCGGTGTGACGATTGCACTCGGTCAACAAGTTTTTAGGAGTCTGTTAAGGAAATAGTAACGCAATGAAACAATTTTTCATGGTGCGTGATTTCTTGGATATGGAGGTTTTAGGCAATGAATAAAATGACAACCACTGTTGCGTTGGCGCTTGCAGGGTTGGTGGCGAATTCTCTCGCGGCTTCGGCTAAAACAAGCCATATTGGCGAATTCAGGGACTGGGGCGTTTATCAAAACACGCAGTTGCCCGGAAATAAATGCTACGCTTTAACCGTGCCGTCGAGTTTCCTTCCCGCAGGTGTCCGGCATGGCGATAATTTCATCATCATTTCCAAGACTGGCGCGAGTTATAGCCCGCAACTTGTGATGGGATATGACCTGAAGCCTAATAGCAAAGTGAAAGTGATGATCGATGGTGCACAGTTTCCATTCTTTAGCGAAGGAAACCGCGCCTGGGCACAGAATGAGGGCGATGAGGCACGTATTGTCAGCGCCATGCGGTCAGGGCGCACGGTAAATGTGCAAGCCACATCCGCGCGCGGCACTCAGACCCGCTATAGTTTTTCGTTGATGGGGCTGTCTGCATCCCTTCAACGCGTTGATCGCTGCTAGAGTGTTTCCTGTTTGGATTGAATTATTGGAAATGCTCTAATTAACAAGAGTTTTAAAGAATAAAGCCCCGCCAAAGGGCAGGGCTTTATTCTATGTTCAATACGCTGTTATCACGAGAGCCAGCTCTGGTGTTTATACCAGTCATCAATATCCGATTTTACCCGGTCCTTCTCGATGCCATAGCGCTCCTGAATTTTGCCTTCCAACTGTTCGCGGCGACCGTTGATCTGGTCGAGATCATCATCAGTGAGCTTGCCCCACTGCTCCTTGATCTTACCTTTTGCTTGCTTCCAATTGCCTTCTACGCGGTTCCAGTCCATTGGATTTCCTCCGTTCTGGTTGTTGTGATGAGTTAACGCGTGAAAAGGCAATTGGTTCAGATTTTTTGGATGGGCTTTAGAATGCGTTTCGATTTGATTGAATCATAGCGCGCTTTAAATTCCCAGGAACTTGAAAGGTTCTGCGTCCTTGAATTCCTTGTTTGCAACACCTGAAAAAATGTTGCGCTGATCAGGACCAAGATCAAGTTTCTGCACTTTTCCCTTGTCGGCAGAAAAATCAATTGTGTTCAGATCAACCCAGAAAATATTCGGCGTGAGGGCTGATTCAAAGAAATACAGTTTGCGTTTCTGGTCAGACACCGTGCGCCAGCGCGTCGAAGAGATATTGGGCTGGTCCGGTGTCGTTAAGCCGTAAGGGACGGAAGCGTTGCGGATGACGCTGAACACACTTGCGATGGATTCAACCGCATCGTTGGTTTTTGGAACGGCATTGATATAAAATGACGCGCGCGTGAAGCGGTCCGAAGCCCGGTTTGTGCCCGGCAGCATCACGGTGCCGCCAATCTGCGTCCAGTAAGAATGAAGGGCGAGTTGCTCGTCAAAGGTCGGCGAATTGGTCAGAACCTGATATTTTGGGCTGTGGTGAATGACCTGCTTGCCGTCGATATATTCTACAATTGCACTGTCGCCGGATGCATCCGATATTGCAAGATGCAGTGTTGCAAGCCTGTTTTCGCCTGGAACATAATCGGTGACGATTGTGAAGGGATTGGCGCTCAGCGCTGTGACAGCTTCATCGACAGTGGCGAAATTATCGAGAACATATTGCGCCCAGGCTGCGATTGAAAGTCCTGGACCTGTGCCGTCATATTTAGGATATTGGGATTCAACCAGCCATAGCACGTTGGCGACGAGACCGGCCTCGTTCATTCCGTCGGTGGTGGAAATATCGTAGCCTGATGAGATGACGCTGCCATATTTTGAGGTCCACTGGATGGAGTTTGGACCAGCTTCGCCGCTGCGTTTCATGCCGCGCGGGAAAATCCAGAGGTTGGTGCCAACATCGACACTCCAGTCCATCGAGCGTGCTGTGATGATTTGATCATCGGCGCCAAGATAGACCACGCGTGTGCACGCTTCCACGACCGGTGCCGCCAGCATGCTGGCAGCGACGAGCACGCTGGTGCATGCGGCTGTAAATGATTTTTTCAGAATAGACATTGATAACCCCCTGCTTTTCAAATGGTACTTCGTTCACATGTTCATGAGTTTTCATCGTTCGCCGCCATAGCCACGGCGTTTCCATTCGCTCAAAGGCATGATGTCTGGCAGGCCGCCGCCTGCTTCAAACCAAGAGTCTACCACCCACTTCACACCGCTGTTGTCCTCAATGACGGCTGTCCAATGTGGATAGCGGCCATCAAAGAAACTGCCACGCGTCGTTTTGCGTGCGGGCTGATGATATTTCAGCCAACCGCGAGAATGAAGATAGCGGATAAAGTTGTCTGTATTCGTTGATTCGTCAACACAATCCATTTGCCCCTTGATGCGTGCCCGACCAAACTGCATGCGTGGCTTGTCGCGCACTCCGATTGTGAGTGTGCTGCGCTCCTCAAAAAGTGCCACGGCTTGCCGCAGCGCCTTGCGCTCGTCGGCAGGGGATTGAGCGCCTTGCCGCAACAGGCGCTCAATGCGGCTCAAGTCCTTCGCAGTGAGGATGACTTTGGTTTTATAGGAGCAGTCATAGCCGTGGCAAACCCGAAAGGTTGCAGCATTGGCCTGCGGAATGGCTGCGAACAAAACTGTTGCGCCGATCGCTAGCATCAATGGCCTTAAATGGCGGCTATTTGGGAAGCATGTAATGATGGCGGATTATCCCAGCTTATGGTTTGTGAACAAAAGTGAGGGTTGTATGCGTTCAATTCCCTGATAGGGGTTGGCATGGATTGCCAAGATCCACAGACAAAATGCAGCGGTGGTTGAATAGATAATCAAGGATTTGATGCCAGCTACCACTCTATCTGCATGGGTGGCTGCGATGGTGATGGCCGTGAGGATCGTCAGAAACAGCAGCATATACCATTTATACATATCGACAGAGGTCGACCCTACGGACAAGCGCGTATTGCGCGCGTCCTGCAATTCATCGAAATCATGGACGAGCTGCGAAATGATGGGTGTCGGAATATCCGTTCGTGCGAGGTCGACAATCTCGCGGCGGATGTTCTGCAATGCGATTTCGACCGCTACTGCCGGCTCGATATTGCTGTGTTTCAGCCATTCGTCTTTCACGACTGCATCGCGATAATCGACAAGCGCGCTGCGCAAGGCAGGTACATTGAGAATATCGGGGCTTGCGGCGCCAACAAGTCGTGAAATCGATGATCTTTCTTCACTGGTGGCTTGGTCCGCTTTGGAGTTTGCGGTCCAGATATCGGCGGCAACAAACCCCAGCGATAATGCCCATGCCGTTGCGATTGTGCTTATGAATGCACCGATTGGTACGGACAACACATCATGGTTTGCATGCTGGGAAAGCAGGTGGAGCGCAATATGGCCCATAGCGTAGAAACACACCCCCAGCAGTAAAAAGATGATGAAAGAAGCATAGACTGAAAGTTCAAAAATCAGAGACATCCGTTTCTCATTGCTTGAGATATGTCAGGACGGGCAGCCTTTGTGAACAATCAGAAAGCCAAGTCCCAGCCCTATAAGGTCTTAGTTGAAGCCAGAAAGGAATATGTTGCAAGGACGAAATAGGGATGTGCTTATTTCTTTCTAAACAAAAAGCCGCCCGTTATTACAGGCGGCTTCCTATTGGTCCGGTTTTTTTCAGCTCAGAACACAACTGAAAAACCAACCACTGGTCCATGCTGCGTCACATCATATTTGAACTTTTCACGCGTATCGTTGTCGCGGTAATTTTGATGAAGCGCACGATAGCCGACGCGCCATATTGTAGGTAAGTCAAACAGCTTGGTGCGGTAGCCAAGGTAAATCTGACCATTGGCGCTCAGTTTCGTTCCTGCACCAAAGCCGCCGATATCTGCTTCTGCGGCGATATTCCAGCGATCATTAATGTCGTAAAGTACGCGTGTTCCGATAAATGGATCGGTCCAGTCTTTCTTGCGGGACTCGGTGTAAGGCCCCACGCTCAATGTTGCTTTCAGCTGCGTCCAGCGAACGCCAGCCGTTGGCTCAATCGCAAAAACGCGCTGTTTGCCAAAATAGGTCAGACCATCCAGATCATGCTGATAAATACGATAAAAAACACCGCCGGTCAGCGTTGTAGAGACAATGTCCAGTCCAAGCTGTCTGCCGAGAACATCTTCGTCCTGGCTGGTCTTGGTGTATTGCCCATCAAAATAAGCGCCAAACGTGCCGTTGCTAATCTCGACATTGCCCATGAAACTCATATCGAGATTGTTGAAAATATCCTTAAAAGGAACGTCCACAGTGGTAGAACGACCGAGCAAGCCAGCATTACCATTCAGTGATGCACCCCATACATAAGGGCTGAAGATCACGCGCCAGCGCTGTTGATCCTGTATTTCTGTTTGAACAGGTGCCGGCGCTATAATGTCGGCCGCCAATGCAGACGCCGTTGGCATTACGGCAAATGTGCTTGCTAAAAGGATGTTACGCATAGTCATGCCCGCAAAACTCTTGCCACCATTGCCTGAATTCAGCTTCATTTTGGTCTAATCCCCCGGGAGCGTAATTTAGAATAAATTAAAGTATTTCCAGAAAAGGCTCATTAACATCAATATGTTAATCGTGCCGGTAAATAAACTGAAAAGTTCGATTGTTACACAGTTTTACTCAATTGACGATCAGCGGCAGGGGTTATTTTGCTTGTTTTTACGTGGGCGTTGCCAGCATTATTCAATCAACCGAGGCGGCACGGAAAATGAAAGTAGAAACTCTGCTTGAGAAAAGTGATTAATTTTCAGGGGGGGGGAGGGCGACAAGACGGTCGCCCCTTTCATGATCAGGGAACATCGTCATAACCAGAGACGCCGCCTTCGTTTTCAAGGCTTGCGATGCGTTTTGATTCTGAGCGGTTGAATTTCAGTCTCACGCCAAGTCCGCCGCCATTCTCCCAGATGAACTGTGCTCCGACCTTTTCGAGCGTATCTTGAAGGGCCTTGTTCTGTTCGTCAGTGGGCGCACTGATTTTTCTTTCGAAATATTCGATGACCTGCGCGTCGATACCGGATAGCTGGGCAAGACGATCCCGCGAAAATTCCACCAGCGCCCGTGCTGCGCGACATTGTGGTCCTGTGATCATGGCAGTATTCCTTGTCATCTCAGATATACGCGATTTATTTAAGTCTATGACAAAACCCGGAAATTGCTATGTGACTTTTTGATGGATTCGTGGTGGATGATCAATCGATCACGTAATTTTGAATATTGCGTTTTTTCGTGAACAAAATTTGACCACAGTCTTGCTTGTTCGCGGAGCGCACGTTTCTTACATAAGCGTTGCGCCGCAGGAGGGGCACCGTTGGCTTGGCTTCTTTTCAGGTTGATATGTCGACCTGTCTTATCAACACATAATCAAATGGTTTGCGATGACCACTTATAAATATTTTATCTGGCCTGCCGTTTTTACGGTCATAGGCTTTCTCGGCGCGCTCTGGCTCGGATATTCGATGACGGGCACGGTCGGTGGCATGATTTCCGTTTTTATCATCTGCGCGGTGCTCAGTGTTCTGGAAATCTCGCTATCCTTTGACAATGCTATTGTAAACGCGCGTATCCTGCGCGACATGACGCCGAAGTGGCAGCATCGATTTCTGACATGGGGCATTGTGATTGCTGTCTTTGGCATGCGTATCATCTTCCCGCTTGCCATTGTCGCAGTTGCTATGTGGACAGACCCTCTTTCCGCACTCAAACTTGCTATCTGGCAACCGGATGAATATGCGCGGGTGATTGCCGAATCTCACACGGGCATTGCCGCCTTTGGTGGCACATTCCTCATGATGGTTGGCATGAAATACTTTTTCGATGTCGAGAAGGACGTGCATTGGGTCAAGGCCATTGAGAGCCGTATGTCGAAGTTTGCTTCGGTTCAGGGGATCGAGATTGGTGTTGCCGTCGCACTTATCCTGTTTTTCTCCTACCAGCTTGATGCCGAACACTCGCACACTTTCCTTGTGGCTGCGCTGTTTGGTTTGCTGACCTTCCTTGCGGTTGAGGGGCTGGGTGCTGTTCTTGATGCCTCACAGGAGCAGGTGGACATGGTTCACCGGGGTGGGCTTGGCGCATTCATCTATCTGGAAGTGCTTGATGCCAGCTTCTCGTTCGACGGTGTCATCGGTGCCTTTGCGCTGACGACGAACCTGTTTGTGATTGCCATTGGTCTTGGTATTGGTGCGTTTTATGTGCGCTCGCTCACCATTATGTTGGTGGAGCGTAAGACGCTCGGCCAGTATCGCTATCTGGAGCACGGCGCATTTTACGCCATTCTGGTGCTGGCAGTGATCATGTATGTACAGACACTCTACCATATTCCGGAAGTTATTACTGGTCTTATCGGTGCAGTTTTGATTGGTCTCTCCTTCATATCCTCAATCCGTTATAACAAGAAAAACCCTGAATGGCAGAAAGAGGCTGACGAGACAGCCCTTCAATGAGTTGCGAATGATAAATAGCGATAAAAGGCGGCAATTGCCGCCTTTTTTGTTGACCGAATCAAAAGAGTTGGCAAGCGTTGCTCCACTCACGGTATGGCCCGTCTGAGCGTATCTTCATAAGCTGTCAGCTTCAAAAAGGCTGTGGCTACGACTTTTTTGGAGAGGGGTTTTCCATGGTCGTCACCCGTTTAAGCAAAACCGTCTTTGTCGCGGCGATTGCTTTTTTTGCAACACTCGTTTCTTTCGGCAATATCACTGATTACGGCAGCAATTTTGCCTTCGTTCAGCACGTGCTTCTGATGGATACGATCTTCCCGGATGCAACAATCAAGTATCGGGCGATTGAAAGCAATTTCCTGCACAATGCCGCCTATATCATGATTATTGCAGCAGAAACGTTGACTGCAATTCTCTGCTGGATCGGTGCTTTTGCCATGTGTGGCCGTTTGAGCGGTGATGCAAAAAGCTTCAACCGTTCCAAGAAGTGGGCCATTGGTGGGCTCTCGCTTGGTTTCCTCGTCTGGCAGGTTGGCTTTATGTCGATTGGGGGCGAATGGTTCGGCATGTGGATGTCGTCAACCTGGAACGGCATCGAATCTGCATTCCGCTTCTTTATCACCATTATTGCCGTGCTGATTTATGTCGTTTTGCCGGATGGCGAGATCGAAAAATAATCAGATGAAATGCGATGAAAGGGTGGGTTCGTTGATGAGTTCAACACCTGCCTTTTGCATTTTTTCAAGCATCGCATTCATTGAGCCGCCAATATCAATGCCGCGACAGGCATCAAGCCGGACACGCACCTGAAATCCATGTGATACGGCATCCAGGGCCGAAAAGGCGACGCAGAAGTCGGTTGCAAGTCCCGTAAGTGTCAATGATGCGATATTGCGGTCACGCAGATATCCCGCAAGTCCGGTTGGTGTTTGACGGTCGTTTTCATAAAAAGCTGAATAGCTGTCCACTCCCACACGAAAGCCCTTGCGGACGACAAGCTGCGCGCGGTCCCGTTGCAGATCGGGATGAAAATCAGCGCCATGGGTGCCTTGAATGCAGTGGTCAGGCCATAATGTTTGTGGCCCATAAGCCATCTCAACATTATCATAAGCCTTTTTTCCGGGGTGGCTGGAGGCGAAGCTGGAATGGCCGGCCGGATGCCAGTCCTGTGTCAGAATGACATGTTCGCTCTCATCAATCAGCCGGTTGATTGCAGGTAGAATTTCATCACCTTTATCAACAGCCAGCGCACCACCGGGACAGAAATCGTTCTGAACATCGATAACCAGAAGGGCATGACCAATCATAAGGCACTCCATTGAATTTAACGGCATAGTGGTGCGCTATGTGGTTTGGTCCGTCAAGTCGTTCAGGCATCAATCTCGACACGACCACGCGGACGGCTGCAACAGGCGAGGATGTAGCCTTCCGCCACTTCGTCATCACGAATGCCGCCATTGTGGTTCATTTCGGTTTCGCCAGCGATGCATTTGACTTTGCAGGTGCCGCAGATGCCGAACTCGCAGGCACTCGGAATTTTAAGCCCGCCATTGCGCGCTGCGAGCAGGATCGTGTCGTTTTCGGTGCATTCGACTTCAACGCCCGACAGGCTGAAGACAATGCTTGCCGGGGCAACAGCGGGCGCGGTAGGGGCGGTTGGGGTATCAACAGCAAGAGCGGATGGTACTGGCACCGACGAGATTTCGGTCGCAGGCTGAAAGCTCTCCTGATGATAATTGGCCATATTGAAGCCTGATTGCTCCAAAAGGCCCCGCACACCATTCATAAATGGCTCAGGCCCGCAGCAAAATACTTCGCGCTGCATGAAATCAGGTGCCAGCAGTTCCAGTCGGGCGCGGTCAATGCGCCCGTGTAGGCCGGGCCAGACATGGCGGGCTGAGGATTGTTCAACGATAAAGGCAAGGCGCATGGCCTCCATGCGCCCTGAAAGCAGTTCGAGCTCCTTGCGGAAAATAATGTCGTCGGGCGTGCGTGCGCAATTGATGAAAGCAACATCGCTTGTCGGTGCACAATCAAACAGCCAGCGCGTCATGGACACCATTGGTGTGATGCCGGAGCCAGCCGAGATGAAAAGATATTTGTCGCTCGGATGATTGGCGAGCGAGAAGTCACCATTTGGGCCATAGGCTTTGATGGTCATTGGCGGGCGAAGATGATCAAGCATCCAGCGGGTGCCGATACTGTCCTTCTGGGCCTTGACCGTGACCGAGATATGGTAGGGCCGCGAAGGGGTCGATGACAGCGTATAGGTCCGCAGCACCGGCCCCAATCCATCAGCGCGTTCAATCGGCAGTTCGAGGGTGACAAACTGGCCCGGTGTATAGCGGAACCAGTTGTCCTCCAGCGTTTTGAAGGAGAAGGTCATGACGTCTGGCGCTTCTTCGATGGCCGAGATGCATTGCAGCATTTGCAGCCTGTCGTTCCACGGCAGCATCTCGTCCAGATATTTCAGAGGCTGCATGGCCTTCTCACTTCTCAATGGCTTTATTTTACGCAACGCGGCTGAGTTTCGCAGTTTCACCCTTCAGGCGAGGTGTGACTGTGTTGGTGTACCATTCGAGGAACTGCATCACGCCCCCTTCATGCTCGACCGAATAAGGACCGGGCTGATAAGCGGGTGAGCGGATGCCGACCGCATTTTCTTCCACAATCTGACGATCCTGATCATTGGTCTGAAGCCAGACATGGGTCAGTTCATTGAGATCATAATCAACGCCTTCAACCGCATCCTTGTGAACGAGCCATTTGGTTGTCACCATGGTCTCTTCGGCGCTGATCGGCAGCACGCGGAAAGAGATAGCGTGGTCGGCCATCAGATGGTTCCACGTGGATGGATAATTGAAGAGCAGCATTGCGCCGATATTGGTGTTACCAGCAACCTTATCGCTCAGTGGCTTTTTGACTGCCGGCTTGCCCGACATGGTGTAGCTTACAGCATCGCGCAAGAGTGGAATGCGGGTGATGCGATAGCGGCCATCGTCCGACATGGTGAATTGGGCTGGCAAACCGATCGTTGCGCAGTTCTTCCAGAGCTGGTTGATTTCCGGGTCTTCCATAACGCCCTGCACGCCGGTAGCACTCGGTGCTTCTGGATAGGTGCGGCAAAGCTCCGGGTGGTTGGCCGCACAGTGATAGCACTCACGGTTGTTTTCCCACACGAGCTTCCAGTTGCCCTTCTCGATAATTGAGCTTTCAAAGGCGACCTTGGCTTCCTTGATGTTATGCGGGGCGAGATAAGGCTCAACGAGACTGCGGAAGCTGTTGAAATCCGGTGCTTCATCAGCAACGCAGATATAGATATAACCAGCGACGCTCTCGCAATGAACCTGTTTCAAACCATAGTCGGCGGGCTTGAAATCCGGACCGACCTGACGCGCAAAGAGAAGGCGACCATCAAGTTCATAGGTCCACTGATGATAAGGGCAGACGAGTTTTGCTGCAGTGCCTTTTTCGGCAGAACAGATGCGTGAACCGCGATGACGGCAGGAATTGTGAAACGCGCGGATGCCACCCTGTGCATCGCGCACGATCACGACCGGATAGGCACCCACCTGAACGGTCATATAAGAACCGGTTTTGGGTAGCTCGCAATCGTGGCCGACAAACAGCCAGTCGCGATAGAAGACGTTTTCCAAGTCCAGCTTGTAAAAATCGGGATCCGTGTAAAACTTCTGCTCAAGGCTGAAATTTGGGTCGCGCCCGGTCAAAAGCCCCAGCATTTCGTTGCGAACGTCCATAGTATTGAACCCTCTGTGTCCATCATCATGAGCCTGCAGGCGCTGTTCTCTCAGCGACGCATGCCCGGCGGAATGTTCCCGTTGTCTTCTGGAAGCACAGCTTTTCCCATTATCTCAATGGCTTGCCTGCTCATGCGATCATGTTCAAACTGACTTCCGTTGTCATGATTCAATCATTGAAATGTTCTAAACGCGCATTGGGATGCGACATGATTTTCGCGTAAAGACGACACGTCAAAATGACGCGCAGCAGTTTGCAAATGTGTGGGGTGTGTGCGTGTGGGATTGCCAAGAGCACTCAAAGGCAGTTACCAAACTGCGAAATATATCCGGTTTCATTCTATGGGAGGCTTAGAGGCCATGAAACGTTCTGAAGTTAACGAGATTATCCGCGAAAGCGACGCTTTCATTCGTTCTTTTGGTTACGTCATGCCTCCCTTCGCTTACTGGTCGCCCGAAGAGTTGAAAACGCGCACTTCAAGCGACGCAAAGGCCATTCGCGATGGGCGTCTTGGCTGGGACATTACGGATTACGGTCAGGGCAAATTTGCTGATCTTGGATTGTTTTTGTTCACGACGCGCAATGGCAATGCTGAAGACCTCAAGCGCGGCGGTGGAATGCTCTATGCTGAAAAGATCATGATCTCGCGCAAGAATCAGATTTCGCCGATGCATCGCCATGTGGTCAAAGCAGAAGACATCATCAATCGCGGTGGTGGTACGCTGGTTCTCGAACTCTTCAATTCGCGCGCGGATGGCAGCGTTGATGAAGAAACGGATGTAACGGTTGCCACCGATGGCCGCCTTGTGACGCAAAAGGCTGGTGCGCATCTCAAGCTCAGCCCTGGCGAAAGTGTCACGCTTTTGCCGGGTAACTGGCACGCGTTCTGGGGTGAGGGGGGCGACGTGCTGATCGGAGAAGTTTCGACCGTCAACGACGACCTGACGGATAATATTTTCCGCGAGCCGATCGGACGTTTTTCCAATATTGAGGAAAATGAACAGCCACGGCACCTTTTGGTGTCAGACTATGATAAATGGCTCTGAGCTCAACTAAAGGACTGAACATATGAAGCTGGCGATGATCGGAACGGGCTATGTGGGTCTGGTGTCGGGTGTGTGTTTTGCCGAATTCGGCTTTCACGTCACCTGTGTCGACAAGAATCCGTCTATCATCGAGCGGCTCACTGCGGGCAAGGTTACGATTTTCGAACCGGGGCTTGATGAGCTTATGGGTCGTAATATTCGTGACGGTCGGCTTGAATTCAGTACCGATTTGGCGACAAGCGTCGCCGATGCCGATGTGATCCTGATCGCCGTTGGCACTCCGTCACGGCGCGGCGATGGCGAGGCTGATTTGCAATATATTGAAGCTGCTGCCGATGAAATTGCCGCCGCTATGAAGCCGGGAGCGGTGGTTGTCATTAAGTCGACAGTCGTTGTCGGCACCAATGCGCGCATTCGTGATCGCATTGCGGCTGCGCGTCCGGGTGTTGAATTCTCTATGGTTTCAAATCCGGAATTCCTGCGCGAAGGCTCGGCAATTGAAGATTTTATGCGGCCTGATCGCGTCGTCGTCGGCGTTGATGATGAGCGTGGCAAGGCGGCCATGCAGCGGCTTTACCGGCCGCTTTATATACGTGAAACGCCAATGGTGATCACGTCGCTGGAAAATGCTGAAATCATCAAATATGCCGCCAATGCCTTTCTTGCGATGAAGGTCACGTTCATCAATCAGGTGGCCGACCTTTGCGAAAAGACGGGTGGTAACGTGCAGGAAGTTGCGCGTGCCATCGGCATGGATAATCGCATTGGCTCAAAATTTCTGCATGCGGGGCCGGGCTTTGGCGGCTCGTGTTTTCCAAAAGATACACGTGCCTTTGCCGCGACCGGCAAGAAATATGGCGCACCGCAGTCGCTGATCGAAGAAGTGATTGCAGTCAATGAGGCGCGCAAGCAATCAATGGCAGAGCGTATCGTTGCCGCGGCCCATGAGAGCGGAACGAAGACTGTTGCGGTGTTGGGGGTCGCTTTCAAGCCGAATACAGATGATATTCGTGAATCGCCATCGCTGGATATTATTGCAGCGATTCAGAAGGCGGGTATTACCGTGCGCGCGCACGATCCTGAGGCAATGGATGCTGCAAGATCCGTATTGCCCGATGTGGTCTGGTGCGGCTCTGCCTATGAGGCCGCAGAAGGTGCAGGCGTTGTAGCGCTGCTGACCGAATGGAATGCCTACCGCGCCCTCGATCTGAAGCGATTGCGCGGTGTGATGGATGGTAATGTTTTGATTGATCTGCGTAATGTCTATAAAGCCGAAGACATTGCTGAGACGGGGCTTGATTATCGCTCAGTGGGACGGACGTCGAAAATCCAGTCGCTATCTGCAAAAGCCCATTAATTTGCTGCCCTAAGCCTCTTTTTCTCATTCGCAATCAGCCAAAGGTTGCGAATGTAGACAATCAGGCCGAAGCCTTGGCCTGCGATAAAGACTGGATCCTTGCGCTGAATTGCGTAAATGAGCAGCAAAACGCCGCCGACCAGCGAAAAGAACCAGAAAGCCACAGGCATTACGCTTTTTTTGGCCTTTTCAGATGCCAGCCACTGCACGACAAAGCGCATTGTGAAGCAGGCCTGCGCAACGAAGCCCAGAATGATCCAGCCGTCCCACTGCGCCACGAATACATCATGAAGCCATTGGACCACGCTGCTAAAAATATCAGTCATGGGTGATCTCCGTCACGCGTGGCACAACCTTGCGACGCTTGCGCAACCACCATACGCCATAAAGGTCGAGAATACCGCGCAGACCTCTGTCGAGAATACCGTAATTGGATTTGCCGTGACGCCGTTCGCGGTCGGTGACGTCGATATGCACGACATCAAAGCCCTCACGCAGCGCAAGCGCTGGCAGATAACGGTGCCAGCCGTCAAAAAATGGCAGTTGGCGGAATAGATCGGTGTGCAAGGCTTTCAGTCCACAACCGGAATCGCGCGTCTTGTCTTTCAGGATCGCGCCGCGCAGATTGTTGGCAAAGCGCGAAGAAAGCTGCTTGAGCTTGGTATCCGTGCGCTTGAGGCGCTGACCGGCGGCGATACCAAAAGCGGGGCCAGCATTGATCAAAGCATCTGCGAGCGCTGGCAGATAGGCCGGGTTGTTCTGCCCATCGCCATCCATTGTCACAACAATCTGGCCGCGGGCCGCGAAAACGCCGGATCGCAAAGCAGCGCTTTGCCCGGAGGAGCGATCATGACGGATATGGCGCAGCGGCTTGCCTGCATGGATGCGGCCTGCCAGTACATCGCTGGTGGAATCTGTCGAGCCATCGTCAACGACAATCACTTCATACGCGCGGCCCAGCATGGCGCTGTCAACCTCATCAAGCAGGAAAGCAAGGTTGTCAGCTTCATTGCGACAGGGGATGACCACTGAAATCGTTGGTGTTGCCAAGCGGAGTTTCCTTCATTCCTTGCGCATTTTCCGTCAAATCGTTGCTAATATCTCAGTCTAGGGGCCCTGTGGCGCGCAAGGCGGGCTCCATAACATTGATTGCCGGGTAAACCAAGCGTTTCAAAAAATTGTGAGCTAGACTGGATATTTGTGTGCGCCGCTTTTACTCTGAGATGGGGGAAGACGGAAGTACCTCTGCGAGCCAATCCAGAAAATTTTGCGTCACGTCATCCCGGTTGATGTCGTTCAGACCTTCATGACGGGTTTCAGGATAGAGAGTGCAGGTAATATTCTTAAAGCCCATGGCTTTCATCCTGTCAGCCAGTTTGCGCGTGGCTTTGGCTTTGTCGGTTGCAGGGTCCTGCATGCCGCCAACGAGGTTGAATGGCAGCTCTTTGCGCATATTTGCAAAATGACTGTTTGTCGCTCCCGTTTTCATCATGCGGAATATGTCGATCCACAATGCAATGGTTGGATCAAAGCCACAGAGCGGATCACGGATATAGGCTTCGACCTCAGCCGGATCGCGAGACAGCCAGTCGAAAGCGGTCCGATGGTCGGGAACGGCGTTTCCCCACGCCCGGAACGTCAGTTTCGGCAAGATCGTGCTTGGAACGTCGGAGCCTTTCAACATGCGCTCTGCATAAAGGATTGCTTTTGCGACACTATTCTCAATGCCGCCATTGAAATTAGAGTTCCAGACGGCAACTGCATCAATCGTATCCGAATGCGCAAGCGCGTAATTCAGCGCGATCAAGCCCCCCATGGAGTGCCCAAATAATACCACCGGCACGCCGGGATGCGCTGCATGAATATGATAGTTGAGTGCCAGAACATCCCCGATAGCCACTCTGTCGCCGTCTTTGGGCGCAAACATTCCTCGTGGCGCATGGAAGCCAATATTGGCGCCGTGCCCACGATGATCATGGGCGTAAACATGATAGCCCGCCTGATTGAGCGCTTCGGTGAAGCGCGCATAACGAGCGGAATGTTCGGCCAATCCATGGCAGATTTGTATGGCGGCTTTTGGCCGGGCAGCCAGCGCCTCCCGATATGGGAGTTCGGTTCCGTCTGAGAGCTGCAAGCGTTTGATGGTTTGAAATGTCATCAGGTCATCAGAATTTATGCCGCGCAAATAGTCAAATTCTCTTTTGGTGGTGTCGTTTAAAAAGGCATCCAGAGGTTGAATGAACTAATTTTAGGCATTTACAATTTTCGAGTAAATTTCGCTTGAAAACCGCAAAATCCTAGGCAAATCTGTCCTAATCAGGGGATGTGGGCTGGGTTTTGAAGAGAATTCAGAGGCGTCGAATTTCAGTCTTTAAGGCATAACTAGCAGGCCGTTCGGTGAAAGGGAGGATACTTTCCCGAGTGGTGGCCAGAGGGGAAACCGGGTGACGGAAATATCCGCGCCCGGTTTCATTTTATTCAAGCACATTTCCATGTCGACTTTGCGCGATGATATTTGCTTCCGCGCGCTATTTCGCCTACATACCCAGCAGAATTTTTCCTTGCGGTTCGGCAAATGGCCGTTCACGCTCTCTAACTCGTGGAGACGACGCGCTTTATGGCACGCCAATTCATTTATCATATGTCCGGGCTGAACAAGGCCTACGGTGCAAAGAAGGTTATCGAAAACCTTCATCTGTCATTCTATCCAGATGCGAAGATCGGTATCCTTGGTCCAAATGGTGCCGGTAAATCGACGATCCTCAAGATCATGGCTGGTCTCGACAAGGATTATACGGGTGAGGCCTGGCTCGCTGAGGGTGCAACGTGCGGCTATCTCGCGCAGGAACCGCATCTTGATCCGGAAAAAAACGTTCTTGGCAATGTGATGGAAGGTGTGGCCGCGAAGACGGCTATTCTCGACCGTTACAACGAGCTGATGATGAATTATTCCGACGAAACCGCCGACGAAGGCGCAGCACTTCAGGATGTCATCGACAGCCAGAATCTGTGGGATCTGGATAGTCAGGTTGAAATGGCGATGGAAGCATTGCGCTGCCCGCCAGCGGATGCCGATGTTACAACTCTCTCTGGTGGTGAGCGTCGCCGTGTTGCGCTTTGCAAGCTGCTTCTGTCAAAGCCTGATCTGCTGCTGCTTGACGAACCGACCAACCACCTTGACGCTGAAACCACTGCTTGGCTGGAAAAGCACTTACGTGAATATGAAGGCGCAGTTCTTCTCATCACGCACGATCGCTACTTCCTTGACAATGTGACAGGCTGGATTCTCGAACTCGATCGCGGTCGCGGCATTCCTTACGAAGGCAACTACTCTGCCTATCTGGAAGCGAAGTCCAAGCGCATGATTCAGGAAGGTCGTGAAGAAGATTCACGTCAGAAGGCCCTTGAGCGTGAGCGTCAGTGGATTGCTGCGAGCCCGAAGGCGCGTCAGTCGAAGTCCAAGGCTCGTATCAAGGCCTATGACCAGCTCGTTGAAGCTGCCAACAATCAGCGTCCGGGCGATGCCCAGATTCTGATCCCGGCAGGCGAGCGTCTTGGTCAGGTGGTTATTGAAGCTGAAGGTCTGACCAAATCGTTTGGCGACCGTATGCTGATTGAAAACCTCACTTTCAAGCTGCCTCCAGGTGGTATCGTTGGTGTTATCGGTCCAAACGGTGCTGGTAAGTCGACGCTGTTCAAGATGATCACTGGTCAGGAAAAGCCGGATTCCGGTTCAATCCGCATCGGTGACACAGTTCATCTTGGTTATGTCGATCAGAGCCGCGATCATCTCGACCCGAACAAGAATGTCTGGGAAGAAATTTCCGGCGGCAACGATATTATCAAGCTTGGCAAGTTTGAAATGAATTCCCGCGCTTATTGCGGCGCGTTCAATTTCAAGGGCGGCGATCAGCAGGCCAAGGTTGGTAATCTGTCCGGCGGTCAGCGCAACCGTGTGCATCTTGCCAAGATGTTGCAGGCTGGCGGGAACGTTCTGCTGCTCGACGAACCGACCAACGATCTCGATACGGAAACGCTGGCAGCGCTCGAAGATGCGCTCGAAAAATACGCTGGCTGCGCTGTTATCATCTCCCACGATCGTATGTTCCTTGATCGTCTGGCAACGCATATTCTGGCATTCGAAGGCGACAGCCATGTCGAATGGTTCGAAGGTAACTTCGAAGATTATGAAGCGGATAAGGTTCGTCGTCTCGGACCCGAAAGCGTCAATCCAAAGCGGGTGACTTACAAGCCGCTGACACGCTAAAAACTCAAAGGCCGGTGCATCGCACCGGCCTTTTTGCTGTATGGAGTTTGCAAATGAAAGACTGGTCCGCAAAGCAATATTTGAAGTTTGAAGATGAACGGAGCCGTCCTGCGGCTGATCTTCTTGCGCAGATTAAAATCGATAACCCGCGCAAGGTGGTCGATATTGGTTGCGGTCCGGGAAATTCTACCGGGCTTCTGGTTAATCGCTGGCCCAGCGCGCATGTTTCCGGCTTTGATACCTCGCCGGATATGATCGAAAAGGCGAGAGCGCGTCTCCCAGAGGTCGAGTTTTCGGTCGCTGATGCAACGCGTTACGCGCCGGATGCGCAGACGGATGTGCTGTTTTCCAATGCGGTCTTTCAGTGGTTTGCTGATCCCGTTGCTGAAATGAGACGGCTTGTATCGCTTTTGCAGCCTGGTGCCTTTCTGGCAGTTCAGATGCCCGACAATATGATGGAGCCAGTGCATGTGGCCATGCGGGAGGTTGCGCAATCGAAAGCCTTCAATGATAAAATTGGCAGGACAGGAAGAGCGCCTCTGCCGCCTGTGTCAGAATTTTACAATGCCTTTGCAGGGCAGGTGTCGCGCATCGATATCTGGCACACGATTTATAATCACCCGCTGGAAAGCGTTGATACGATTGTTGAATGGGTGAAGGCAGCTGGTCTGCGCCCGTTTCTCGATCCACTGGATGCTGCGGAGCAAAGCCAGTATCTGAGTGCGTATAAATCAGCGATCAACAAGCACTACCCGGAAATCAAGGATGGCCGGGTTCTGCTGCGTTTTCCGCGTCTGTTCGTTGTTGTGCAGAAATAGGCACGCGGATTTTACAGATCGACCTTTTCGTCTTCATCTGCGGTAACGAGCCGTGTGGCGCGCCATTCGGTCAGCTTTTTATTGATCTCATCAAGCACAAAGAAACGTGCTGAATCTTTGTCGTAACCGTCATCACGCAGCGCGTCATAGTCGGTATGGGCATGGCGGACATGCGCCACTGTTGCCAGCCATACTGCAATTGAAGGCGGGAGCGATTTCATATGCGGCGCAAGGGCTGCCGCACGAATTGGTTCTGAATCCGAATAAGGAACCGCAGGAAGCAAAAGCGTAAGCGATTTTGCAACAGCCTTCTGGCGTTCTGTGCTTGCACCCATGGCGGTCATCCTTTCCTGCTTGCAGCAAGATTCGATGTAATCATAACCCACCTGTCATTCTGCTCAAACGGCTACGCGAACACTATGACAGTTTTGCTGTGTATGGGATCGTGAAAACTGCTTGCACCGCAAATGAATTTCACATAAACATATCTTTATATGTTTAGCGATGTGGAGATTGCGAATTGCGCTTGCAGCTCGATCAGATGGTGGATGTTTTAAAAGCAGTGGCTGAACCGAGCCGTCTGCGCATCCTTGCGCTTCTTTCGAGGGGCGATTTGACTGTTTCGGACCTGACTGCAATCCTTGGCCAGTCGCAGCCGCGCGTGTCGCGCCATCTTAAGCTGCTTGGCGAAGCTGATCTGATCGATCGCTATCAGGAAGGTGCCTGGGCCTATTTCCGACTTTCGGATAATGCAGTTTGCGGCGAGGTTGCGCGCAATCTTTTGTTGAAACTTGATGCTGCGGATACGCTTATTGAACGCGATCTGGAGCGCCTCTCACAGGTCAAATCCAATCGTCAGGAAAAGGCTGCGGCCTATTTCAGTGCCAATGCTGGCAGTTGGGATGAAATCCGTAAGCTGCATGTTCCTGAAAATGCGGTTGAAGCAGCACTCAAAACCATTGTGGGCGACAAACCGTTTCAGTCTATGCTTGATGTCGGCACGGGTACTGGCCGTCTGCTGGAGCTGTTCTCACCGCTTTATGCGCGTGGTCTTGGCATCGATATCAATCGTGACATGCTTGCCGTGGCGCGAGCCAATCTTGATCTCGGATCGGTGAACAATGCGCAGGTAAGGCAGGGCGATGTTTATGCATTGCCTGTCGAGCGCGAGAATTTCGACTTGGTGACAATCCATCAGGTGCTGCATTTTCTTGATGATCCTTTGGCTGCAATCCGCGAGGCGGCGCGTGCGCTGCGTCCGGGTGGAAGGCTGCTGATTGTCGATTTTGCTCCGCATAAACTTGAGTTTCTGCGCGAAGACCATGCGCATTTGCGGCTTGGGTTTAGCGATGAGCAGATGCTGGGCTGGATGAAAGAAGCCGGGCTTGAGCCTGCAGAAACGCGCACCCTGGGGCCGAAGGTTGCCAATGGTGACGATGGATTGACAGTCAAGCTGTGGCTTGGCCGCGACCCACGCCTGCTGATCGCCGATCCGGCACCACAGAATATAAGCATGACGGAGACAGTTTAATGGGCTTTTACGGTCTTTCACGCCGATCTGACATCGGCCAGACCACACGGGTATCGTTTGAATTCTTTCCGCCCAAGTCGGAAGACATGGAACAGCGCCTGTGGGAAACGGTAACGCGGCTTGCGCCGCTCAAGCCGGAATTTGTCTCCGTGACTTACGGTGCGGGCGGGTCGACGCGGGAGCGCACGATCCGCACGGTTGCGCGCATTCTGAAAGAGACGGATATCAAGCCTGCGGCCCATCTCACCTGTGTGGATGCGACCCGCGAGGAGGTTGATCGTGTTGCGCAGGAATTCGCAGAACTTGGTGTTAATCGCTTTGTAGCGTTGCGTGGCGATCCGGCCGCCGGTATTGGTGAGAAATATGTTCCCACACCGGGCGGCTATCAGAATGGCGCCGAGCTGGTTGGCGGTTTACGCAAGCTTGCCGATTTCGATATTTCGGTTTCGGCCTATCCGGAAAAGCATCCCGAAAGCCCGGATTTCGCCACAGATATCGATATGCTCAAGCGTAAGGTCGACAATGGCGCAACGCGCGCCATCACGCAGTTCTTCTTCGATAATGATCTTTATGAGCGTTATGTCGAACGCGTGCGCCGTGCGGGCATCTATATTCCGATTGTTCCGGGTGTTCTGCCCGTGCATAATTTCAAGCAGGTTCGCAATTTTTGTGCACGTTCTGCAACGCATATTCCGACATGGCTGGCGGAGCGCTTCGATGGTCTGGAAAACGATGCGCAGACACACCAGCTTGTTGCAGCCGCCATTGCTGCCGAACAGGTGATGGATCTGATCGAGCGTGGCGTGCAGGATTTCCATTTCTACACGATGAACAGGGCTGATCTTCCTTATGCCATCTGCCACATGATTGGCATTCGGCCTAAAACAGAAACTTCATTGCAAGTGGCCTGAAACGTGAAAAGCCCGGTTTAAAACCGGGCTTTTCTTTCAGATGAGAAGAATTGATTTATCCTCAAAACCAAGGTCTTCTAATGGCTTAGGCTATTCCTAATCAGGGAATGACGCCTGCTATCAACGCTGCAACAAATGCAAATGCTGCACAGATCATGAGGACATTCAAAGATCGCGTGAGTCCCATTGGTCTGTCTCCTTTTATGCATCCGACGAGGTCGAATGCGCGCTGGTAGAGATCCTGAATCTAAGCGCAAAAGGCCTTAAACAAAAGAACATTTCTCGCTGCAATATGTGGTGATCGTGGAAAAAACCTTCTGTTTACCACCTAAGTCATTGAAATTTTTAACTGTAAAAGTTTGTTCACATTTCATGAAAATGCCACGAAACCGCCAATTTTGGAGGTGGCTTTGACCCAGTGTCGGGTATGTTTTAGCTGATAAAGGCAAGGAAAACGGACAGAGTCACGACCGAAATCGTTGTCGAATAGAGAATGACATTCGACGTAATTGCGGCCTCACGACGATAATGTTCGGCCAGCATGAAGGGACCGGTGCCAGCGGGCAGGGCTGCCAGCAAGGTCACACTCTGTGCCAGATGTGATGGCAGTTGAAACACATAAACAGCAAGCAGCCATGTGGCGAGCGGCATGACCACCAGCTTGACCGAAACAAGAAAAGCGATGGCATTGATGCTTTCGCGCTCAATCTTTCGCGGCTGGGCAAGGAAAAGCCCGAGTGCAACAAGTGCGCATGGAGAGGCAGCACCGCCTAACATCTTCAGAAATGTTTCAGCAGGTGCGGGAATGGCAAAGCCGGTTACAGGCACCAGCATTCCGAGGAACGGTGCGACGAGTAACGGATTGCGGATCAGCGAGTGCGTAACCTTCCGGGCAAGATGAAGCGGCTTCTTCTCGGTTTGCAGGCCTATTTCGATCAGAACAATGGCAAAAGCGAAGGTCACGCAAACGGTGATGATGATGGTGATCGTGGTCGCAGCGAGAACGCCTGAACCAAATGCAATCATCGAAAGCGGAATGCCCATATAGCCTGTATTGGGATAGGCGGCGTTAAGGCCATCGATGGCGCTGTCTGCAAGCGGCTGTTTACCGCGCAGGCGGATGATGAAGGGCAGGGCAAAGGCCACGGCGCTGCCAAGCAGAAAAGCGCCGATGAAGCCCGGTTGCCACAAATCGCCGCCATGCGTATTGGCCATGATGTCGAAAAGCAGGGCGGGCAGTGCGAGATAGACGACGAAGCGGTTGAGTTCTGCAATTGCATGTGGGCCTAATATTTTTAGCCTGAACGCCAGCCAACCTGAGAAAATCAGGGCAAACACGGGCAGGACGACGATCAGGGTTGAGAGCATGGCGACCAGCGTGATTGCAAAAGTTGAAAGGCGCGGAGATTGTCCGCGCCTTTGATTTATTCTGAAATTATAGCTTTTCGAGCAGTTCAGGTGTTGGCCAGGAATCGGCAGGCATTCCAAGACGCAATTGCTCGGTACGGACCGCATCGCGGGTTAACACACCGAAGACGCCATCAATCTTGCCCATATCATAGCCACGCGCCTGAAGCTTGGTCTGGAGTTCCTTCATCTGGTCCTGTGTCAGGCCCTGATCGGGGTTGCCGGGATTGAAGGCTGGCGCACCTGCAAGGCGGGTGGCGAAATAAGCAGCGGTCGTCGCATAAACGATCGACTTGTTCCATTCCACGAAAACATCGAAGTTTGCATAAGACAGGAAGGCAGGTCCCTTGCGGCCCAGTGGCAGCAACAGCGATGCATCGCCATCATCAGGGCCAAGCGGTCCATTAAGCCCGACTACACCTTGTTCTGCCCACCATGAATGCGGCTTGCGATTGGTGCGGATGGATTCTTCCCATGGCAGATCTTTGGTGATGCGTACTTCTTCGAGCCAAGGCTCGCCACGCTTCCAGCCGAGTTCGGAAATCATCCGGCCAGCGGTCATCATCGCGTCAGGAACGCTGTTCTTGAGATCGACCTTGCCATCGCCGTCACCGTCGACGCCGCGTTCAAGATAATCCTTCGGCAGAAGCTGCATCATGCCGATTTCACCGGCCCATGCGCCTGTTGTCGCCGCATCGACAACGCCGGTGTCGAAAAGCTTGAGAAGGGCGATCAGCTGCGGACGAAAGAGTTCCGGGCGGCGGCAATCGTAAGAAAGTGTCACAAGCGCGTTCAGCGTATCGAAATCGCCCTGAATGGCACCATAATCGGTTTCGAGCCCCCAAAAGGCTGCAAGCACCGGACCCGGCACGCCATACGTGTCTTCGACCTTCTTGAAAACATCGGCATATTTGACGAGGTTATTCTGGCCGTTCTTCAGGCGCGCTTCAGAAATCAGGCGCTTCGAGAATTCGGTGAATGTCAGGTTGAAGACCGTCTGTTTGCGGTCACGGTCGAGAACTTTCTGTTCAAGCGAGGCCTTGTGCAGTTCGGCAATGCCCTTTTCACCCACGCCTGCTGCGCGCGCTTCCTTGGTCAGATTATCCATCCACTGACCATAATCGATCTCGCATTCCGGCTTAGGCAGATTGGCCGCATTGGTTGCAGCATCTGGACCCGGAGAGGCGAGCGCAGGCGAAATTGCAGTTGATGCCAGTAAAGCGGCAGCCATCACTGAAGCGATAAGTTTCATCGAGAGAACTCACAATTAAAAGAGAAAGAACTTCCCCATTTATTTCCAAAATCTAAAGCATCGGCCCAAAAATCGAAATCGTTTTTGGAAAGCTCTATGCTTAAATTCAATAATGTAGAGCGTCCTTTGTGCGTCCAACCGGACGCACGCCGCTCTAGTGCCTCATCACGTCATGGAAATGAAGCGAAACTTAGTATGCGCTCTCATTTGATGCCGAGTTAACGGACCTTGTTGCTTTCCAGCCACTTTTTCCAGGCGCTGGCGCTGCCCGCAAACACGTTGATATCTGCATCACCCTTGATACCCGGAATGGTGCCGGTGCCGGTATATTGCCAGAAGGTCCACGGATGCGGCCCATATTTTTCCGTTGGATGGCCCGCAGTTGAGCGCAGCCAGAATGGATAACCGTGCAGCTGATTGAGATTATTCTCATCAAAGAAATCGACGGTCGTGTAGATGATGGGACGCTTACCGTAATGTTTTTCAACGGCATTGAGGAAAATCTTCATTTCCTTGCGCACGATGGCTTCGTTCGGCCTCAGCTTACAGGTGGGGGAATGCGCATTCCATTCCATGTCGAGGACAGGGGGTAAGGCATTGGGATCGCGCGGAACATTCTGAATGTACCAACGGGCCTGTTCGATGGCTGGACGGCAGAAATAATAGAAGTGATAGGCACTGCGTGGAATGCCAGCCTGTTTTGCGCCGTTCCAGTGTTCGGCAAAACGATCATCGAGGCGATCACCACCTTCTGTTGCCTTGATAAAGGCAAAGGAAATGCCGCTGCGCCGCACCGCATTCCAGTCGACATCGACCTGATATTTGGAAACATCCGTACCGTGGATCGGATAATGCCATGGAGTGCGCCCAGTCCATTCAAATGGCTTGCGATCATCAAAACGTGGCGCGTTTATGGAACCTGTGGGGCGCGCCATTTGCTGCATCGAACTGCCGGATTTTTTAACATCGGCAAAATCGTAGTCGACTGTGGTGCAGCCGGCCAGAAGTAACATGCCAAGGGCTAGAATGCTGCGGTTGGCCATACGGTTCATACAGGGATCCCGTTGTCGCGAATCAATTTTAACAACGGTTACGCGATCCGTGTATCAACGTCATCAGTTATGCTCGCAAAAACTTGCGGGAAATAGATTGTGTTGCGGCGATTGAGAGGGGGAAATTCCCGTTCCCTTATTTTAAAAGCGCGCCCCGAGAGGCCGCTGCGGTGTTTCTGCTCAAGTTGAACCCTTTCGGGTTATCGGCACGCGACGGAAAAATATGGTTACCACTTTGTTATTATGGCGGTTTGTTACCAGTCGTAAGACTAATTGAGAGAACCTTTCCGCATACTCGCCGTTTTGTCCTGTGATGTTGAGAGCGTCGCCAAGCATCACCGGGGACGAAAAAGTGATGTGACGATGTCTTAATAGGGTGATTGGCCGTTAACCGGTCAGGCACGAGAAACAATGCGCGTTGGATCAGTCCCCACAACGCTGTTTTTTTAGGGAAGGATAGCCATCATGAAGAAGTTTTTAATTGCTTCGGTTGCTGCCGTATCGTTTTTGGGGCTTGCAGCATGCAGCGACAATTCCAACGATGCCAGCAAGGCACCGGCATCGCCTTCGCCTGAAGCGCCGGCTGCGCCTGCTAACAATGACACAATGACTCCACCTGCGACCCCACCTGCGACCCCACCTTCGACACCTGCTCCTGCGCCGGCAACGCCAGGTACGACCGGCACGCCGCCTGCAAATTAAGGGGCAGTTCAGTTGATTTTGCGTCAGCTTTGTTTGCTGATAAGTGAATGGCGGTCCGGTTGGCGGACCGCCATTCGCCCCGTAAGGAGCGAAGATGATGGATAATTCCGCAGCGGTTGATAATAAAGACAGTATAACTGCGTTTTCCATGTTCAAACGCCGGCTTTCTTCGGTTATGTCTTTTGTTATGAGCCGCCATTTTTTGTTTTTGATTTCCGCTATTGTTCTGGTTGCCCTTGCCGCTTGCGGCAAAGGAGAGGATGAGCAGGCTGCCGTTCCTTCTCAGGAAGAGCAAACAACGTCTGCACCTGCGCCAGAGCAGGATGGCCCGAACTTGATTAAGGCTTTGCAGGATAATTCCGGCGTTATGACGCCGGAAGAGCAGAAGGCCGCTATTGACCGGGCGCGCGCGAATGCGGAAGCGGCAGCCAAGGCTGTTGGCCAGAGCGAACAACAGGCGCAGGCCGCAGGTGAAGCGGCAGCGAGCGCAGCTCAGCGGTCGTTTGAGTCTCGTCAGGCAGCGCAATAATCGGCGCTGCCAAGCCTATATTCTTCCAGTTCATTGTTTTTTCTGTTTTGCAACGGGTTGTTGTTTCCAGTCATTACGGAATTCTATAGAAACGATTCATGTCGATCTGGGGCCGCATCGGTGAGTTTGTCACTTCCTTAACGCTGAACGCTATTTCAAGCGTGATTGAGGCTGTGCGAACGGTTTTTGAAGGGGATGCAGATACGCGCAGGCGTGTTGCTTTTTCCATCGCGATGATCGCTCTTGCAGCCAAAATGGCGAAAGCTGATGGCGTTGTTACCCAGGACGAGTTTCGGGCATTCCAGAATATTTTTTCTGTTCCACCCGAAGAGCATGCTCATGTGGTCCGGCTCTATAATCTCGCACAGCAGGACGTTGCAGGCTATGAGAGCTACGCGCGTCAGCTTGCTGGCCTTTGCCGTGAAGGCGATGATAATTGTCATTTGCTGGAAGACATTCTCGACGGTCTGTTCCATATCGCAACGGCCGACGGTTATGTGCATGAGAAAGAAATGGCGTTCCTCTCAAGTGTTGCCGAGATATTCGGCTTTGATGAGGAAGGTTTCGAGCGTATTGCTCTGCGCCATGTCAACCAAGGCGAGGGCGACCCCTACGCCATACTGGGTCTGGTGCGGGGTGTTTCGTTTGAGGATGCGCGCAAGCGGTATCGTTCATTGGTCAAAGAGCATCATCCTGACCGGCTTGTTGCGGAAGGTCTTCCGCTTGAATTCATCAAGATTGCAAATACACGCCTTGCTGCCATCAATGCAGCCTGGGCAAGCGTAGAAAAACAGTTGGAAGCCGCATGAGCAGCCCAGATACATCAGAAGAAGAACTCCTGGCGGCACTCGCTTTGGAAAAGCCCGATTATCCAGCCGCGACTGTCGATGCATCGCCGAATTTTGGTATCCGCAAGGATGGCAAGACGCCGACCTATCTTATCCTGCATTATACCGGCCTCGCGACCGCTCAGGAGGCGCTTGATATTCTCAAGTCGCCCGAGAGGGAAGTCTCGGCCCATTACCTTGTTCACGAAGATGGCCGCGTAGTGCAGATGGTTTCTGAAAAGGCGCGCGCATGGCACGCAGGGAAAAGTTTCTGGAAAGGCGAAACCGACATTAATTCGGCTTCGATCGGCATTGAGATCGTCAATCCGGGTGAGTTAGAAAACTACCCGCCCTTCGCCGATCGCCAGATTGAAGCCGTCATTGAGCTTTGCCGAAGCATCTGCGAGCGTTATGGCATTCGCCCCGAGCATGTTCTCGCGCACTCAGATATAGCGCCAGAACGCAAGACAGATCCTGGCCACAATTTTCCATGGAAGCGCCTGCATGAAGCAGGGCTAGCCCATCACATTGAACCGACAGCCATTCGTGGCGGACGTTTTCTCGCGCGTGGCGAGCAGGGGCAACCCGTCGAGGCTTTGCAATCCATGCTAGCGCTTTATGGCTACAAAATTGAGATCAATGGTGTGTTTGATGAGGCTACCGAGACCGTGATTAAGGCGTTTCAACGACGTTTTCGAACACAGAATGTGGACGGCGTGGCCGATGTATCCACGATCGATACCCTCTATAGGCTGATTTTTTCATTGCAAAACGTTACCGCTTAAGAGCTTTGATCTGTTCTCTTATGGCACAGGTATAAGTTTCATATTTCTGTAACAATTTCATTAAACTAGAGCGGATGCATCTTTGGGTAGTGGTGGTTTTCTACTGCTGCGCGCATCACGGATTGTGACAGGGTTTATTACAACCTGTAAGACTATTTTACTTCCCGAACCAATCTTCGGCTGCATTTGCCCGTCAAATGAGCTGCCATTCCCGGCTGTGACGAGCGGGCCCAGCTTTGATAAGCGGGCAAGAGTTTGTGAGCGGGATCATAAATAAACGGCACTGCTGCCCCCAAGACCAGCAATGCCCATAAGCAATCCAAGACGGTAGGTCATGAAAGTAAAATTTGTTGTTGTATGCGCCCTTATTGGCGCCGTGAGTTCTTTTGGTCTTAATTCTGCGATGAGTGCTCCGCTTAATGAGCCAACCAATCTGACGGACCTGCTGAAGGCTCGGGCACAGAACAAGATGGCTGAAGCCAATAAGGCAGAAAATAAATCGCGCTCCGCGAATGCAGAGCCAAGACAGACAGCCAAAAAGGCTTCCGTGGTTACCAGGCGTTCTGCGCCGAATGCTAAAGGCGCGAAGCGCTCCAAGGCAGACGGTACGGCTTCACAGTCTTTAGAGAAGTCCGGCAAGCCTTATTCCCAGATTATCAATCGTTATGCTGCGACCTATGGTGTGCCGTCCTCGCTTGCGCATGCCGTTGTGCGTCATGAAAGCAATTTTCAGCCAAATGTTCGTGGCAAGGCTGGCGAGATCGGCCTCATGCAGATTAAACTCTCCACGGCGCGCAGCTTGGGTTATTCCGGCTCTGCCAAGGGGCTTTATGAGCCATCGACCAATATCCAGTATGGTATGAAATATCTCGCTCAGGCACAGAAGCTTGGCGGCGGCACGACGTGCGGTACGATCCTCAAGTATAATGCCGGTCATGGCGCCAAACGCATGAACCCGACCTCTGCAAAATATTGCAGCTCGGTTAAGTCTTATATGGCTGGCCTTTAATAATTAAATTTACTTTGTCGGCCGCGTTGAGTTTCAGGTCGATGATGTGAACGAAAAGCCGGTAGCGGTTTCGCTACTGGCTTTTCTGTTGTGTGCAGATTTTTTCGAAACACGGTTCCCAGCTAGTCCGAACGTGTTATATACGCGGCCGTCAGTCGGTCGGGCAGCCGCGCTTGTCATATGCCGAAAGGCGGCAGGTGAGGAAAGTCCGGGCTCCATGGAAACACGATGCCGGGTAACGCCCGGCGGGGGCGACCCCAGGGACAGTGCCACAGAAAGCAGACCGCCCCGTCTTCCGTACCGCTTGTCAAAGCGGCAGGGATGACGGGGTAAGGGTGAAAGGGTGGGGTAAGAGCCCACCGCGCCGGTGGCAACACAGGCGGCACGGTAAACCCCATTGGGAGCAAAACCGAATAGGGACGGCGCGCCGGTCCGCAAGGATCGGCAATCAGTTTCCGGATCAGCCGTCCGGGTGGGTTGCAAGAGGCGGGTGGCGACATCCGTCCCAGATGAATGGCTGCCACGTTGGACGCAAGTCCGGCCATACAAAACCCGGCTTATAGACCGACTGACACTTTTTCTTCCCCGTATCCGCTAATCGACATTTTTATTTGATCGCAGGAAACGGATAGTTGTGTGCGTGTTGCATATCTATTGCGGGGCCTCCCAATCAAGGAGGTTTCTATGTCGAGTTTAAAAGATAAGGTCGCAATCATTATTGGCGCATCATCAGGAATAGGGCGTGCTGCGGCAATGTTGTTCGCGTCTGAGGGGGCATCTGTTGTTTTGAATGCGCGTAACAAGTTAGGGCTTGAAGCGGTAGCGTATACTATCAAAGAGCTTGGTGGTGAAGCGTATTATGTGGCGGGTGACGCTTCTCATTCTGAAACACATGAAAAACTCATAGCCGTAGCGCAGAACGTGTTCGGCCGTCTTGATATTGCCTTTAATAATGCAGGCACTGTCGGTCCCGTCGTACCGATGGCAGAGGTAAGCCTTGATGATTGGAACAATGTGATCGCCGGTAATCTGACATCGGCATTTCTCGGTGCAAAATCGCAGATACCGTCAATGCTCAGGTCTGGCGGCGGTTCAATCATTTTCACATCAACCTTTGTCGGCAGTAGTGTCGGCATTCCAGGAATGGCACTTTATGGTGCTGCAAAGGCTGGCTTGATGGGATTGGTGAAAGGCATCACCGCAGACTATGGGTCCCAAGGCATCAGAGCTAACGCGCTTTTGCCGGGCGGAGTTGATACGCCGATGGCAGGCAACGATGCGCAGAAAGAATGGGCGGCAGGCCTGCATGCAATGAAGCGGATTGCGCAGCCCGAAGAAATTGCTCAGGCGGCGTTATTTCTCGCGGGGCCGATGTCAAGTTTCGTTACTGGTTCAGCACTCTATGCTGATGGCGGCAATTCAGCCGTCAAATAAAAAGTCAGCGGCTTTCCGGGCTGGAAAGCCGCTTCCCATTTCAGATCGGTGCTCCGGTGAAGAAATCGTAGATCAGTTTCATGTTCAGCACGACGATGATGGCTGCTGTGATTGCGGCAAGCAAGGTCACCCAGCGTGGCGCTGTGAGCGCCCCCATTTTTTTCTTTTCTGCCGTGAACATAACCAGCGGGATGACCGCAAAAGGCAATTGCAAGCTGAGCACGACCTGCGACAGGATCAGAAGTTCGCTCGTTCCTTCGGAGCCATACATAATGGTGACGATGGCTGCTGGTACGATGGCGACAAAGCGGGTGATGGCGCGGCGCAGCCATGGTTTGAGTTTGATGTCGATAAAGCCTTCCATCACGATCTGGCCAGCCATTGTCGCGGTGATGGTCGAGTTTAACCCGCAACAAAGCAATGCGATTGCGAAAAGCGTCGGGGCAAGCGCTGAACCGAGCAGCGGATTGAGCAACGCGTGTGCCTTATCGAGATCCTCGACGCCTGTATTGCCGGTCGCATTGAAGCTGGCCGCTGCAAGAATGAGGATCGATGCGTTGACCAGCAAAGCGAAGGTCAGTGCAATTGTCGAATCGAGTGTCGCATAGCGAATGGCTTCCCGCTTTTCCGGTAAGGTGTGACCGTAATCACGGGTTTGGATAATGCCTGAATGCAGATACAGGTTATGTGGCATGACCGTCGCACCGATAATGCCCAATGCTATATAAAGCATATCCGGGTTGCGTATGATTTCCGTGGTTGGTGCAAACCCGCGGATCACCTCACCCCAATGGGGCTGTGCCATCAGTATTTGGATCAGAAAGCAGACAGCGATCACACCGAGTAAGGTGATGATCAGTGCTTCGACACGGCGGAAGCCCTTGTTCTGCAAATAGAGTACAAGAAGCACGTCGGCGGCAGTTAGGATGACACCGATTTCCAGCGGAATACCGAAAAGCAGATTAAGACCGATTGCCGTTCCGATCACTTCGGCGAGGTCTGTGGCACAGATGGCAAGTTCTGCCAGAAACCACAAAGGCCAGGCGAGAAAACGCGGATAGGCATCGCGGCAGGCCTGCGCAAGATCACGACCCGTAGCAACCGCAAGCCGGGTACACAGCGCTTGCAACAGAACGGCCATGAGATTTGAAAGCAGCACGACTGACAAAAGCGTGTAGCCGAAGCGTGATCCGCCCGCGAGCGAAGTGGCCCAGTTGCCGGGGTCCATATAGCCGACAGCAACCAGGTAGCCAGGCCCGAAAAAGGCCATGGCACGGCGAAATTTCGAGCCGGAGCGGTTGACACGGACTGACCGGTGGACATCCGACATTGAGGCTTCGCCCCGTTCCCGACGCCAGCCTTCAAATGTAACGTCTTGCGGAGCGGGAGGCGTACTTCCCCGAAGGGGCATCTTAAATGCCATGCGTCATGTTTCCAAAATGCAATTGCGAATTATTTGCAATAAATAACGTTTGTATGGTTTGCCGTCAACTGCTGTTCATTGAGCGGTTTTCATATCAGTGTGATTGTTCGATCTAGGTATTGGACGAATTGACCGCAGGCCGGAAGCGCGGTTTTGGATGCCTGAATCACGTGAAATCGGGGCAACAAAACTTTTCTATAAGTTCCGGTTTTTTGATTGGGCAGAGCAAAGCATAACGGTTCATTAAGCTTAATATCCGATAACTGTTTGAACGAATCCGTCAAATCGGCAGCCGTCTGAAATTGGCCGGAATTCGAAAGAAAACACAGGATAGCGGGACGTGATCCCGGGAAAGGACCGTGATGATGGCTAGCCTCGGCGGAGACCAATCTCAAGCCGAAGGGGCTCAGGTCCGTCACGTTCCGGTGCTTATCTCCGAAGTGATTGATGCCCTGAAGCCCGAAACCGGCAAAATAATCGTCGATGGCACATTCGGTGCAGGGGGGTACACGCGGTGCGTTCTGGAGCAGGGGGCGAATGTCATTGCAATCGACCGTGATCCCACCGCGATTGACGCCGGACAGGCCATGGTCAGGCAGTTTGATGATCGGCTTACGCTGGTTGAAAGCCAGTTTTCCAGGCTGGATCAGGCTGTTGAGCAGGTTCTGGGCGACGGCGCGAAAGTTGATGGTGTTGTGCTTGATATTGGTGTCTCATCGATGCAAATCGATGAAGCTGAGCGTGGGTTTTCATTTCAGAAAGATGGTCCGCTCGACATGCGCATGTCACGCAAGGGGCCAAGTGCTGCCGATGTGGTGAACCGTCTGAAGATGGGTGATCTGGCGCGCATCTTTAATTTTCTTGGCGAGGAACGCCATGCGGGGCGTATCGCGCGCATGGTTGAAAAGCGGCGCGAAGCGCAGCCTTTCACACGCACGCTTGATCTCGCCAATGCCATTGAAGCGCTGGTCGGGCGCAATCCGAAAGTGCCTATTCATCCGGCAACGCGTGTGTTTCAGGCGCTGCGCATTTATGTGAATGACGAGCTTGGTGAATTGGCGCGTGCACTGCTTGCGGCAGAACGCGTTCTTAAACCGGGTGGCCGTTTGGTTGTCGTAACCTTCCACTCGCTCGAAGACCGGATGGTCAAGCGTTACTTTGCAGATCGCGCCGGTGGCAGTGCCGGATCGCGGCATCTGCCGGAAACCCACGTGCGTCTTCCCAGCTTTACGGCTGCGGTGAAGGGGGCTGTTGGGCCGAGTGTTGAAGAAGAAGAGCGCAATCCTCGTGCCCGTTCCGCAAAATTGCGCGCGGGTGTGAGAACTGAAAATCCGCCTCTTGAAGATGATCTTTCGCTGTTCGGGCTGCCAAAGCTGCCTGAAACGCATGAACTGACCCGGAGTTGAACGAGTGCTGCGTACTTTTGAACTCATCATGATAGCGGCGATGCTGGTGGCAGCAACGATCACCTATACCATCAAATATGATGCGGAACGGCAGATCGCTGTCATTGCAAAATTGAAGCGCCAGATCGATTCCGAAAAGGACACGATTACGCTGTTGCGCGCGGATTGGGCATTGATGAGACAGCCGGGCCGTTTGCAGAGCCTTGTTGGTGTTTATGCGGACGAGTTGAAACTTGCACCCATTGAAGCTGAACAGTTTGCTATGGGCGTTGAAGATATTCCTGAGCGGCAGCTGGACGACATTCAGAAGCTGATTTCCGGCAGTGACGAACTGGTCGCAAGCGGTGTTCTGAAGCCAGACGCAACGACCACAGGAAGCATCAAGAAAAATGGAGCGAGGCACTGATCATGCGGCTGAAGCTCGGGTTTTCCAAAAAGAACAAACAGAACATTCATGACGGCATGGAGCCGACTGGCAATGAAAAGCTGGCTGGCAATATGGCGTTTGTCGGCTCGCGTAAAAAGAACGGCAATCGTGCCCGCAATCGTCTTTGGATGGCGATTGTCTGCTTCGTTGGCATTTATGGTGTGATCGGTGGGAAGCTGGTCTATTTTGGTGTGATCGGCGGCGAAGATGAGGAGTCAAACGGTCCAGCAGTGCATCAGCTTGCATCGCGACCCGATATTCTGGATCGCAATGGCGAAATTCTTGCCACTGACATTAAAACATCATCGCTTTTCGCCGAACCGCGCAAGATTGTCGATCCCGATGAAACCATTGAGCTGCTTTCAACGGTCATTCCTGATCTTGATTGGGAAACGACCTATCGTCGTCTGAAGAGCGGTGCGGGTTTTGTCTGGATCAAGCGTGGCCTGACACCGCGTCAGCAGAGCCAGATCATGGCGCTCGGTGTTCCGGGCATTGGTTTTCGCACCGAAAAGCGTCGTTTTTATCCCGGTGGTCCGACCGCTTCGCATATTCTTGGCCTCGTCAATGTCGATAACCAGGGCATTGCCGGCATGGAGAAATATATCGACAGTCAGGGCCTGAGCGATCTGCGCGCTGCGGGTATGGCGACGGCACAATCGCTGGAACCGGTCAAGCTTTCCATTGATATTCGCGTGCAGCACATCATGCGTGACGTGCTGGTGAAGGCTGTTGAACGGTATCGTGCAATTGCAGCGGGTGCGGTCGTTCTCAATGTGAAGACCGGCGAAGTGATCGCCATGGCTTCGGTACCGGATTTTGATCCGAACAATCCCGTGCATGCGCTTGATAAGGATCGCCTCAACCGTATGTCGGCAGGCACCTATGAAATGGGCTCGACGATCAAGAGCTTCACCACGGCAATGGCGCTCGACTCGGGTAAATTTACGCTTAATTCGCGCATCGATGCATCGCGTCCGCTGGTGATTGGTCGCCAGACGATCCGCGACTTCCACGGTAAGGGCCGTGTGTTGACGCTGCCAGAGGTTTTCATCTTCTCTTCCAATATTGGTTCTGGTCATGAGGCCAATGTTGTGGGCATTGAAGGCCATCGCGCATTTTTGAAGAAAATGGGTTTGCTGGACCGCATGGAGACGGAGTTGCCAGAAGTTGCCCGTCCTGTCGAACCACGCGTCTGGAAGAAAGTTAACTCCATGACCATTGCGTTTGGTCACGGCATGATGACGACACCGCTTCAGACAGCAGTGGGTGCGGCAGCATTGATGAATGGTGGCAAGCTGATTGAACCAACCTTCCTGACCCGAACCCAGGCTGAAGCCAATAAGGTTGCAAAGCAGGTCATCCATCCGCAGGTTTCCGCCGATATGCGCTATCTCTATCGTTTGAACGCGACAGCGCCCGGCGGTTCTGGCAAGCGCGCCACCGTTCAGGGCTATCGCGTTGGCGGCAAAACCGGCACGGCTGAAAAGGTTGTGCATGGCCGTTATTCGAAAGATGTGCGCTTCAACGCCTTCCTTGCATCCTTCCCGATGGACGATCCAACCTATGTCGTTCTGACGATTATCGACGAACCGAAACCGGAAGAAGGCAAGTATAGCGCAACCGCCGGTCTCAATGCTGCGCCAATGGTGGCTGACATTATTCGCCGTTCAGCCACTTTTTTGGGAGTAAAGCCCGATTTTCGACTCGAATTTGCGCCAGCAGAGTCTGAATTGGCCTTTGCTGATTCTGCAAATGACTGATTTGTGCAATTGCATGTAAAACCTGACCGTCTGCACACTGTAACTGGAATTGGTATGACCATGAAGTTGAAAGACATCGCACTTTTTAAGGAACTTACCTCCGGTTCGGCGGGTGATCTGGAAATCACGGGTGTTACGTCGGACTCCCGGAAAGTGCAGCGCGGTTTTCTTTTTGCCGCGCTCAAAGGTGTGAAGGCCGATGGTGCTGTTTTTGCTGCGGATGCTATCAGCCGTGGCGCTGCTGCGATCATTGCCGGTAAAGATACGATTATTAGCAATGCAGCCGTACCCGTTGTGCATGTGGAAGATCCACGCCATGCGCTGGCGGTTGCCAGCGCACAGTTTTACGGCAAGCAACCTGAGGTCATGGTTGCAGTGACAGGCACCAGCGGCAAGACGTCTGTCGCTTCGTTTACGCGCCAGATTTGGGCTTATGCGGGTTTTCCGGCTGCCAATATCGGGACCACAGGCGTATTTTCGCCAACGCGCAGCGATTACAACTCGCTGACAACACCGGATCCGGTTGAGTTGCAGCGTGTGCTCGCAGAACTGGCCGATGAAGGTGTGACCCATGCCGCGATGGAAGCGTCATCGCATGGTCTTGATCAGCGTCGTCTTGATGGTGTGAAGTTGGCCGCAGGTGCTTTCACCAATCTTGGTCGCGATCACATGGATTATCATGCGACGATCGAAGAATATCTGCATGCCAAGATGCGCCTGTTCGACACTTTGCTGCCAAAGGGATCGCCTGCAATCATTTTTGCAGATGACCAGTTCTCGCCCCAGGCAATAGAAGCGGCAAAAGCTGCTGGTTGCGATGTGAAGACAGTCGGCCGCAAGGGTGATTTCATCACCATCAAACGTGTTGAGCATGAGCGCTTCCGCCAGCACGTTGAAGTGCGTATTGGCGATGAAATATTTGAGATTGAATTGCCGCTGGCCGGTGATTTTCAGGTTGCCAATGCGCTTGTTTCAGCTGGCCTTGCCATGGTCACAGGTGTTCCGGTTGCAGCCGCCATGCGTGCGCTTGAACGCCTTAAAGGGGCGCCGGGTCGTCTTGATCTGGTTGGTGCCACGGAAGAGGGCGCTCCTGCCTATGTGGACTATGCGCATAAGCCGGAAGCACTTGAAAATGTTCTCACATCGGTGCGCCCATTCACGACTGGCCGCGTCATCGTGGTGTTTGGCTGTGGCGGCGATCGCGACAAGGGCAAGCGCCCGATCATGGGAGAAATCGCTGCGCGTCTGGCGGATGTTGCGATCGTGACTGACGACAATCCACGCTCGGAAGTGCCTGCACAGATCCGTTCGGAAATTATGGCTGCGGCGCCCGGTGCGACCGAAATTGGTGATCGGCGTGAAGCGATCTTTACCGCTGTGTCGATGATGATGCCCGGCGATACGCTGGTTGTTGCGGGCAAAGGCCACGAGGAAGGCCAGATTGTCGGTGACCTTACGCTTCCTTTCTCCGATCATGCGGAAGTGGCGGCAGCGCTTGCTGCACGTCTTGAGGAGAATAAGAAATGAGTGACTGGCTTTGGGCATCTGCCGATATGGTCGAGGCCATGGAAGGTCGTCCTGTTGGCACCATGCCTGCCGGAATTACCGGCATTTCTATTGATAGCCGCACGTTGAAAGAGGGCGAAGCGTTTTTCGCAATCAAGGGTGAATTGTTTGACGGTCATGACTTTGCAACAGCGGCCATGGCTGCTGGTGCTGGTCTTCTGGTGGTCAACGAATCCCGTCTGCCTGCTCTTGGCAATCTCAAAGTGCCGATGATCGTGGTTGATGATGTCCTTGAAGCGTTGATCAAGCTTGGTATTGCCTCGCGTGCGCGCTCCAAAGCGCAGATCATTGCTGTGACCGGGTCTGTGGGAAAAACAACGACGAAGGAAGCATTGCGTCATGTGCTGGCTGATTGCGGCAAAGTTCACGCATCGGTCGCGTCATTTAACAATCACTGGGGTGTGCCGCTGACGCTCGCCCGTATGCCTGCCGATACAGATTATGGTGTGTTCGAAATCGGCATGAACCATCATGACGAAATTCGCCCGCTGGTGAAAATGGTTCGTCCGCATGTAGCACTGATTACTTTGATTGCTCCGGCCCACCTTGGCCATTTCGCCAATCTTGAAGAAATTGCAACAGCCAAAGCCGAGATTTTTGAAGGTGTTGTGCCGGGCGGTTATGCGTTGCTCAACCGCGACGACAAGCGTTTCAAGCAGCTTGAAGACCTTGCTGCGCAGGCAGGCGTTGAGCATGTGGTGACTTTCGGTGAAAATGCCCGTTCTGACTACCGCCTACGTGAAGTGAAGATGCATCCGACCTGCTCCTGTATGACGGTGAAGATCGGTGATGAAGAAGCCGTCGTCAAAGTCGGTATGCCGGGACGGCATATTGTGCAGAATATGCTTGCGGTTCTTGGCGCGGCCCATCTCGTTGGTGCAGATATGGCCAAGGTTGCCATCGCCATGGCAACGCTGACCGCTGAAGGCGGACGCGGTGCACGCCATGTGCTGGAACATCCAGACGGTGGTTCCTTCACGCTGATCGATGAAAGTTACAATGCCAATCCGACCTCGATGCGCGCTTCTCTTTCGCTTTTGCAGGCCACCCCGCCGCAAGGACCGCGTGGACGCCGCATCGCTGTTCTTGGTGATATGCTGGAGCTTGGTCGTCAGTCCGGGAAGCTTCATGCTGATCTTGCGCGTCCCATTGTCGATGCAGAAGTGAACGCGGTTTATATCGGCGGACGCGAAATGTCGGTGCTCAAAAATGCTTTGCCGGTTGAAATTCACGTCGAATACAGGCAGAGCACCGATGAATTGTTGCCGCTGGTGACGAAGGCTGTGCGTCCCGGCGATGTTGTCATGGTGAAATCATCCAAGGGGATTGGCTTCTCCAAAATCGTCAAGGCGCTGACCAGCCAGTTTCCGCCAGTGGTGCCTGCCGAGTAGCAGTTTTTGAGGGATTTTTCTCCGCATGTTGATGCTTCTTTCAATCTTCGCCGAGCATGTGACACCGTTTAACGTGTTCCGCTACATCACGTTCCGCACTGGCGGCGCGATGATCACCTCGGCGTTGATCGTGTTCCTTTTTGGCCCCACGATCATCAATGCGCTGCGCGTGCGACAGGGAAAAGGTCAGCCGATCCGCGCTGACGGTCCTCAGACACATTTCAAAAAAGCCGGTACGCCTACCATGGGCGGCCTGATGATCATGACCGGTATTTTGGTCTCCTGCTTTTTGTGGGCCAACCTTTCCAGTATCTACGTCTGGGTTGTGTTGATGGTCACGGTGGGTTTTGGCGCCATCGGCTTTTATGACGATTATCTGAAAGTCACGAAGCAGTCGGACAAAGGTTTTTCCGGCAAATCACGTCTGGCTATCGAGTTCCTGATTGCAGCCGTTGCAGCCTTCATCATCATGCGGGCAGGGCAGGAGCCATTCTCCTCGTCGCTGACATTTCCGTTTGTGAAGCAGTTTGTGCTTAATCTTGGCTGGTTCTTCATTCCATTGGCAGCCTTTGTCATGGTTGGCGCTGGCAATGCGGTGAACCTGACTGACGGTCTTGATGGTCTTGCTATCGTGCCTGTGATGGTCGCGGCTGCATCTTTTGGCTTCATTGCCTATCTTTCGGGTAATGCGATCTTTGCCGATTATCTTCAGATCCATTTTGTTCCGGGTACGGGCGAGCTGGCCGTAGTGCTGGGTGCTGTTATCGGCGCAGGTCTTGGCTTTCTCTGGTTCAATGCGCCTCCGGCTGCAATCTTCATGGGTGATACCGGCTCGCTGGCATTGGGCGGTATGCTTGGTACGGTTGCTGTTGCGACCAAGCACGAAATCGTTCTTGCCATCATTGGCGGCCTCTTTGTCATGGAGGCACTTTCGGTCATTATTCAGGTTGGTTCGTTCAAGCTCACTGGCAAGCGCGTGTTCCTGATGGCCCCGATTCATCATCATTTTGAAAAGAAGGGCTGGACAGAAAGTCAGGTCGTGATTCGTTTCTGGATCGTGGCAATTATCCTTGCCATGATCGGCCTTTCCACATTGAAGCTGAGATAAGGCAAACAGAATGATCCCGATCACCGCCCTTAAAGACAAGACTATCGCCCTCTTCGGACTGGGCGGGTCGGGCATCGCCACCGCCAAGGCAATCGTTGCCGGTGGTGCGAAGATCATTGCCTGGGACGATAATCCCGACAGTGTGGCACGTGCGCAGAGCGCAGGCATTGCGACGGGGGATTTGAGGCAGGCGGACTGGTCACAGTTCGCTGCCTTTGTGCTTTCACCCGGCGTGCCGCTGACCCATCCGAAGCCACATTGGAGCGTTGATCTCGCTCGTGCAAATGGCGTTGAAATTATTGGTGATGTCGAACTCTTTGTTCGCGAGCGCAATCATATTGCACCCGATTGTCCGTTTATCGCCATCACCGGCACAAACGGCAAATCCACCACAACCGCACTGATTGCCCATATCATCAAGGCTTCAGGCCGCGACATGCAACTCGGCGGCAATATCGGTACAGCAATCCTCACATTGGAAGCGCCTGCACCAGGCCGTTTCTATGTGGTTGAGTGCTCGTCTTATCAGATTGATCTCGCACCATCGCAGAACCCGACTGCCGGTATTCTGCTGAACCTGACGCCGGATCATCTTGATCGCCACGGCTCGATGGAAAACTATGCCGCTATCAAAGAACGGCTGGTTGCGAATAGCGGCGTGGCAATCATCGGCGTGGATGATGCATATTGTGCGGGTATCGCAGATCGTCTTGAAAGCAGCAGCGTAAACGTTGCAAGGATCTCCAAGGATAAGCGGCTTGAAAACGGAAGCTTCGCCGAAGGCGCAAAGCTTTATTGTGCCACAAATGGCAAAGCCGAAGAACTGGCTTCCCTTGAAGGCATTGGCTCTTTGCGCGGTGCGCATAATGCGCAGAACGCGTTGGCTGCAATTGCGGCCTGTTTGTCGGTGGGCCTATCGATTGAAGAAATTCGTGCGGGTTTGAAAACTTTTCCGGGTCTTGCGCATCGCATGGAACAGGTTGGCCATCGCGGCAAGGTTCTGTTCGTCAATGATTCAAAGGCGACCAATGCGGAGGCGACAGCTCCGGCGTTGTCGTCTTTTGCTGATCATATTTACTGGATCGCCGGCGGTGTACCCAAGGCTGGCGGCATCAGCGCTTTGTCGGAATTCTTTTCGCGTATAACAAAAGCCTATCTGATTGGTGAAGCGGCAGCACAGTTTGCTGCGACGCTGGGCGACGCCGTGCCATTTGAGATTTCCGACACGCTGGCTGTTGCGGTTGAGCACGCCGCGCGCGATGCAGGCAATGATGCGGCAAGCGAACCCGTGGTTCTGCTTTCACCGGCTTGTGCAAGCTTTGATCAGTTTCAGAATTTTGAAAAACGTGGTGATGCATTCCGCACCGCCGTTCTCACGCTCCCCGGTATTGAACCAATTGGAAGGGAAAGCTGATGGTAAGTCGCGTTGACCGTGGTCCTGTCGCCAACTGGTGGTGGACAATCGACCGTTACTTTCTGGCTGCATGTCTGGCTCTGATGGGGCTTGGTGTGCTGTTGTCCTTTGCGGCAAGTCCTGCCGTTGCACAGCGCATTGGCCTTAACAGCTTCCATTTTGTTGAGCGTCAGATCTTCTTCATGATCCCGGCTCTGATTGTGATGATTGGCGTGTCGTTTTTAACACCGCGCCAAATCCGGCGCTTTGCGCTGGTGCTGCTTTGTGTGTCGCTGTTTTTGATGGCGGCCGCACTTTTTGTGGGTATCGAGATCAAGGGTGCGCGTCGATGGGTGAGCCTTGCAGGCTTGTCTATTCAGCCGTCTGAATTCATGAAGCCAGCCTTTGTGGTCATCTGCGCCTGGCTTTTCTCCGAGCGTGAACGCGGTGGTGAGATGCCGGGCTATTTTCTGGCGATGATGCTGTTTTGTGTGACGGCCGGATTGTTGATGTTGCAGCCCGACTTTGGTCAGACCATGCTTACCACCGGCACATGGGGCGCAATGTTCTTCCTCGCCGGTCTGCCGATGCTGTGGATTCTGGTCCTTGGCGGTATTGCAGCGGTCGGTGCTTTCGGTGCCTATATGACACTGGATCACGTTGCGGGCCGTGTTAATCGCTTTATGACGGGTGAAGGTGATACGTTTCAGGTGGATATGGGGCGTGAGGCTCTTTTGCGCGGTGGCTGGTTCGGCCAGGGGCCGGGTGAAGGCATCGTCAAGCGCAGTATTCCAGACAGTCACACCGACTTTATCTTTTCAGTTGCCGCAGAAGAATATGGCATCATTCTCTGCATGATCATCATGGCGCTTTTCGCTTTTATCGTGATCCGCGGGCTTTCGATTGCGCTTCGCGAGCGTGACGCATTCACACGTCTGGCTGTGTCGGGCATCGTGATTCTGTTCGGCTTCCAGTCGATTATTAACATGGCCGTTAATCTGCATCTGATGCCTGCCAAGGGCATGACGCTTCCATTCATTTCTTATGGTGGTTCCTCGCTGGTCGCGATTGCAATCACGATGGGCATTTTGCTGGCGCTGACCCGTCGTCGCCCGGAAGCGCGCATGACGCATACGGTTGGTATGGGTGAGCGCATTCCGGCTTTGTGAGGGGATTATGGGAAAAGGCGTAATCGTATTGGCCGCCGGGGGAACGGGCGGTCATCTGTTTCCAGCTGAAGCGCTGGCGCACGAATTGAAGTCTCGCGGATGGGACGTGCATCTGGCGACCGATGCACGGGCGCGGCGTTTTGCCGGTGCCTTTTCAGAGGACCATGTGCACGTGATCCGCTCTGCCACCATCGCCGGACGCAATCCAATTGCGCTGGCACGCACATTGTGGTCGTTGTGGCAGGGTAATCTCGACAGCCGCAAATTGTTTCGTCGCCTCAAGCCGAAGCTTGTCGCAGGCTTTGGTGGCTATCCGACATTGCCGCCGCTTTATGCAGCAGGCAATATGGGCATTCCGACGCTTGTCCATGAGCAGAACGCTGTCATGGGCCGAGCCAATAAGGGACTGGCTTCGCGCGTGAAAGCGATTGCTGGTGGGTTCCTGCCAGAAACAAGCGGTGCTTTTTCTGACAAGATCGTTGCGACCGGCAATCCGGTTCGCCCGCCTGTGCTTGCGGCTGCCAACACGTCTTATAAGCCAGCCAAAGAGGGGCAGCGTTTTCGCCTTCTGGTATTCGGTGGTAGTCAGGGTGCGCAGTTTTTCTCAAATGCTATTCCCGAAGCAATTGCGCTTATGCCGGAGAGCGAACGCGCACGGCTGCTGATTACACAACAGGCGCGTAAAGAGGACGAGGCATCCGTCCGTGCTGCCTATCAGAGGCTGAAAATTCCAGCCGATGTGGCACCCTTTTTCAACGACATGCCCGCGCGCATTGCAGATGCGCATTTTGTGATTTCGCGCTCAGGCGCATCCACCGTTTCAGAAATTGCGGCGATTGGCCGTCCGGCCATGCTGGTGCCGTTTCCGCATGCGCTTGATCATGATCAGGCTGCGAATGCGGCGGCCCTTGCTGCGGCAGGAGGTTGCGAGGTCATGCGTCAGGCAGAGCTTACACCGCAGCGGCTCGCCGAAATCATCTGTTCGGCCATGAATGCGCCTGAAAGGCTCGAACAGCAGGCAAAAGCGGCAAAAAGCGTTGGTAAGCCGGATGCCACGCAGTTGCTTGCCGATCTTGCAGAGGCTATTGCAGCAGGTAAATCTGTTCAGGAATTCAAAGAAGGAACTCGGCCATGAAAATGCCGCTGAATATCGGGCTTGTCCATTTTATCGGGATCGGCGGCATTGGCATGAGCGGCATTGCGGAAGTGCTGCACAATCTCGGCTATAAGGTTCAGGGTTCGGATCAGTCGGACAGCGCCAATGTGCAGCGTCTGCGCGAGAAGGGCATTGAAGTCTTTGTCGGTCACAAGGCCGAAAATATTGGCGATGCCGAAGTCATCGTTGTCTCGACGGCGATCCGCAAAAACAATCCTGAACTTGTGAGTGCGCGCGAAAAGCTTTTGCCGATTGTTCGCCGTGCGGAAATGCTGGCCGAGCTGATGCGCTTTCGTCGTGCGGTTGCTATTGGCGGCACGCACGGCAAGACCACGACCACGTCGATGGTGGCAGCGCTGCTTGATGCTGGTCATCTTGATCCGACGGTTATCAATGGCGGCATCATCAATGCTTACGGCACCAATGCACGCATGGGGGACGGCGACTGGATGGTTGTTGAAGCCGATGAAAGCGATGGCACCTTCCTTAAGCTTCCCGCCGATATTGCGGTTGTGACCAATATCGATCCGGAACATCTGGATCACTATGGCAATTTCGACAATGTGCGCGCGGCTTTTGCGCAGTTCGTTGAGAATGTGCCGTTTTATGGGTTTGGCGTGATGTGCCTTGATCATCCTGAAGTGCAGGCTCTGGTCAGCCGCATCGAAGATCGTCGCATTGTGACTTATGGGCAGAACCCGCAGGCTGATGTGCGTTTTGTCAATCATCGCATGGACGGCGCTGTCAGCCTGTTTGACGTCCTGATCCGTTCGCGCAAGGGCGAAACAACCGAGATCAAGGATCTGCGCTTGCCAATGCCGGGTCTGCACAATGTTTCCAATGCGACGGCTGCGATTGCTGTCGCACATGAGTTGGGTATTTCGGCAGACGATATTCGTCGTGGACTTGGTGCATTTGGTGGCGTCAAGCGTCGCTTCACCCATACGGGATCGTGGAATGGCGTTGAGATTTTCGACGACTATGGCCATCATCCGGTTGAAATCCGCGCGGTGCTGAAGGCTGCGCGTGAAGCAACCAAGGGTCGAGTGATCGGCATTGTTCAGCCGCATCGCTACACGCGCCTGCATAGCCTGTTTGATGAGTTTGCAGCGTGCTTTAATGATGCTGACACTGTTATCGTAATGCCGGTTTATACAGCAGGTGAGGACCCGATTGAGGGTGTGAATTCGGAAATGCTGGTTTCTCGTATCAAAACGGCAGGGCATCGCGATGCGCGTTTTGCAAGCGGGCCGGAAACCTTGGCGCCACTGGTCGCATCGATTGCTGAACCTGGTGATTTCGTGGTCTGTCTGGGTGCAGGCAGTATCACGCAATGGGCTTATGCATTGCCGAAAGAGCTGGCTGAACAGGGTAAAAAGTAATGGAAAGCGGCGAGGCGCTTCTCAAGAAGCTTGATGGAAGGCTGTCGGGGCTGCGTGGCAAGCTGACGCCGGATGCTGGTATGGATAAGATTACATGGTTCCGTGCCGGCGGTCCTGCACAGGTTCTGTTTCAGCCTGCTGATGAAGAAGATTTGTCTGAATTTCTGAAGGCTGTGCCGGAAGAGATTCCCCTTCTGGTTGTGGGTATCGGTTCCAATCTCTTGGTGCGTGACGGTGGAATCCCGGGCTTTGTGGTGCGTCTGTCTGCCAAGGGGTTTGGTCATGTCGAGCAGGTTTCGCAAACACAGTTAAGAGCAGGGACCGCGACGCCGGATAAACGTGTGGCAGCGGCAGCACTTGAAGCGGGGCTCAGCGGCTTTCACTTCTACCATGGCATTCCCGGTGGCATTGGTGGTGCTCTGCGCATGAATGCCGGTGCCAATGGGGTTGAAACGCGCGAGCGTGTGGTTGAAGTGCGTGCGCTGGATCGCAAGGGTGAACTGCATATCCTGTCCAGCGCCGATATGGGCTACGCCTATCGCCATTCCTCGGCATCGCCTGAGCTGATTTTCACCTCGGCTCTGTTTGAAGGTATTCCGGGCGACTGCGACGAAATTCAGAAGGCTATGGATGCGGTGCAGAATCACCGCGAAACGGTGCAGCCTGTGCGCGAAAAAACGGGCGGTTCAACTTTCAAGAATCCTGAAGGCACGTCTGCGTGGAAGGAAATTGATAAAGCTGGTTGCCGTGGCTTGCGCGTGGGTGGCGCGCAGATGTCAGAGATGCATTGCAACTTCATGATCAATACCGGCGACGCCACCGGATATGACCTTGAAACGCTTGGCGAGACAGTTCGCGCTAAAGTTTATGAGAATTCAGGCATTCGCCTTCATTGGGAGATTAAGCGGCTCGGCTTGTTCCGCGAAGGGCGGGAAGTGAAAGAATTCTTATAAAAAGTCCATTCTTAAGAAGCCCGGATTTCCCACTGAAATTCCGGGCTTTTTTGTGCTTATTGAGTGATTCGAAACGTGCTCCCCTTTTGATAGGGGCTTGCCACGGAATCAACTCTCTGATTCTTTATGGTTAACCGTACAGTGATTTGATTCGTCAGGGTTTTTCCTGACTTGGGTGTCTGCTGCGTAATGTGGGTGGGCTATCCTGATTCTATTTTTGATTCGAGCGCAGGGAATGCGCAGAGGGGATGACTGACATGGCTGGACAGAAGGCTGTAAAGCATGTTGCCGTTTTGATGGGCGGTTTCTCATCAGAGCGTCCGGTCAGTCTTTCGTCGGGTACTGCCTGTGCTGCGACCCTCGAAGAATGCGGTTATCGCGTCACGCGCATTGATGTTGATCGTAATGTTGCAAGCGTTCTTGCTGAATTGAAGCCTGATGTGGTGTTTAATGCGCTGCATGGTCCGTTTGGTGAAGACGGTACTATTCAGGGGATTCTTGAATATCTTCAAATTCCTTACACGCATTCTGGCGTGTTGGCTTCAGCGCTTGCCATGGACAAGGATCGCGCCAAAAAGGTTGCTGCTGCGGCCGGCGTCACGGTTGCGCCTTCGCGTCTCATGAACCGTTTTGATATTGGTTCCGAGCACCCTATGCAGCCTCCTTACGTCGTCAAACCTGTGCGTGAAGGCTCCAGCTTCGGTGTTGTTATCGTCAAGGAAGACCAGACGCATGCGCCGCAGATCATCGGCTCTGCCGAATGGAATTATGGTGCCGAAGTTCTGGTTGAAAAATACATCCCCGGCCGTGAGTTGACCTGCGCGGTGATGGGTGATCGCGTGATGGATGTCTGCGAGATCATTCCGGTGGGGCATCAGTTCTACGATTTTGATTCAAAATACGTGCCTGGCGCATCAACTCACGTATGTCCGGCAAAAATTTTACCAAATATTTACCAAAAAATACAAACAATGGCCCTTACGGCGCATCGGGCAATCGGGTGTCGGGGCGTAAGCAGATCAGACTTCCGTTTCGATGATCGTTTTTCTGAAGAAGGCGAAGTTATCTGGCTGGAAGTGAATACTCAGCCGGGCATGACTCCTACCTCGCTCGTACCTGACATCGCGAAGACGGCAGGTATCTCTTTTGGTGAATTGTTGAGTTGGATGGTGGAGGACGCGTCTTGTTTGCGTTAAACGGCAGATCACATGAATACGGGCGTTCGGGCGCGATGCGGGATGCATCGGGTGCGGCCTTTGTTCTGCCGCGCTTTCTGCGCAAGCCGTTCCGCTTTGCTGTCCGTATGTTTCAGGGCAATATCAATGTTCCGCGTTATGCCGGTACGATTGGTATGCTCAGCTTTCTTGGTGCAACCGGCATCTATGGCATGGTGCTTGGTGGACATTCCGAGAATATGATCAAGGCGACGGCTTCGACTTTCGGTTTTGCTATTGAAAACGTGAAGGTCGTTGGTAACAGCGAAACGTCTGATATTGATATTCTGGGTCAGCTTGAACTGGACGGCGAGACCTCTTTGATCGGCCTGAGTGCGGAAAGTGCGCGTCAGGCGATTGCCAAGCTGCCTTGGGTTGAGAGCGCTGAAGTGCGCAAGGTTTATCCGGGCACGCTGCTGGTTTCGTTGGAAGAGCGCAAGGCCTTCGCCGTCTGGCAGAATGGTCAGGAGCTTTCGCTGATTGATTCGGCGGGCGACACAATCGTTCCATTCCGTCCGGGTCGTTACAATGCTCTCCCGCTTGTGGTGGGTGAAGGCGCTGAAAAGCGCGTTAAGGGTTTTGTGGATGAGGTTGCGGCTTATCCTGCTTTGGCTTCCAAGGTTCGGGCTTATATCCGGGTTGCGGATCGTCGGTGGGATTTGCTGCTGGAAAACGGCGTTCGCATCATGCTGCCGGAAGATGAGCCGATGAAGGCTCTTGCGGAAATTGAACGCCTTGATGGGGAAAAACATCTTCTGTCCCGCGATATCGCATCGGTCGATATGCGTCTTGATGATCGTGTTACGGTTCAGTTGACGGCAAGCGGTATGGAGCAGCGCCAGAAGTTCTTGGCTGATCGTAAGAAAGAATTAGCCCGCACGGGGAAGCGCGTATGAGTATTCTTGGCGGAAAAAGTTCAACACAGGCTGGAGGGGCAGGGCGCAAGGTGCGCCTACTGACCGTTCTGGATGTTGGTTCAAGCAAGGTTTCTTGCGTGATTGCACGCTTGCGTCCGCATGAAAGCGGTGTGCTTCTTCCGGGGCGCACGCATCGCATGGAAGTTCTTGGCATTGGTCATCAGCGTTCGCGCGGTGTGAAGTCCGGTGTCATTATCGATCTTGATGCCGCAGAACAGTCGATCCGCCTTGCGGTTGATGCTGCTGAACGTATGGCCGGTTTGACCGTCGACAGTCTGATCGTCAATATTTCCGCAGGACGTCTCAAGAGCGAAACCTTTACCGCAAGCGTTAATCTTGGCGGTCATGAAGTTGAGCAGACTGACATTCGCCGCGTGCTGGCCGCTGGCGCCAAGCAGGCGCTTGCTGCCGAACGCCACCTCGTGCATTCGCTGCCCGTCGGTTACACGCTTGACGGAGAACGCGGCATTCGCGATCCGCTTGGCATGCTGGGTGACAGCCTTGGCGTTGATATGCATGTGTTGACGGCTGATGCAGCACCCTTGCGTAATCTTGAGCTTTGCGTCAATCGTTGCCATTTGTCGGTCGAAGCAATTGTTGCCACGCCTTATGCGAGCGGTCTTGCAGCGCTGGTTGGCGATGAAGCGGAAATGGGTGCGGCCTGCATCGATATGGGCGGCGGCACAACAACGATCTCGGTGTTCTCCGAAGGCAAGTTCATTCACGCTGATGCTGTCGCTATCGGTGGATCGCATGTCACGATGGACGTGGCGCGCGGCTTCTCTACGCGTATGGAAGATGCTGAACGTCTCAAGGTTATGTATGGTTCGGCGCTGCCAAGTGCAGCTGACGACCGTGACCTCATCTCGGTGCCGCCCATTGGCGATGACGAGCGTGATGTACCCAATCAATATCCGCGTTCGGTTTTGACGCGGATCATCCGTGCACGTGTGGAAGAAACGCTGGAACTGGTTCGCGACAGGCTGAACCAGTCGGGCCTCGGCCATATTGTTGGTAAGCGTGTGGTGTTGACCGGTGGCGCAAGCCAGTTGCCGGGAATGCCGGAAGCTGCCAGGCGGATTCTTGCAAGGAATGTACGCATCGGGCGTCCGCTAGGCATAGCAGGATTGCCAGAGGCGGCTAAGGGTGCGGCTTTCTCCGCGACCGTTGGGCTTCTGATTTACCCCCAGGTGGCAGGTATTGAAGAGCGGTCGGTGAAAGCAGCTTCCTCCGGTCTTATGACCGGTACGGGGGGGCGAATTCAACGTGTCAGCCAATGGCTGAAAGAGAGTTTTTGAGTACACATTGAGTGATTTGATTGCGTGATGTGGGCGTAACCATCAGCGTAATAACCAATTAGCACCGCGGCGGCGAAGCGGTGAGAGGCTTAAGAGGAACGAGAACCATGACCATTAATTTGCAAAAGCCGGACATCACCGAGCTCAAGCCTCGCATCACCGTATTTGGTGTTGGCGGCGGCGGCGGCAATGCGGTCAACAACATGATCAATGCCGGTCTGCGCGGTGTGGATTTTGTTGTGGCCAACACTGACGCGCAGGCTTTGACGATGTCGAAGTCCGAACGCATGATCCAGCTTGGTGCAGCTGTCACCGAAGGTCTGGGCGCTGGCTCGCAGCCGGAAGTTGGTCGTGCGGCTGCTGAAGAGTGCATTGACGAAATCGTCGATCACCTCAATGGCACACATATGTGCTTTGTTACTGCTGGTATGGGCGGCGGCACCGGCACGGGTGCTGCTCCTGTTGTGGCACGCGCTGCACGCGAACGCGGTATCCTCACCGTTGGCGTTGTTACCAAGCCTTTCCATTTCGAAGGTGCTCGCCGCATGAAGACGGCTGAGCTGGGTATCGAAGAACTGCAGAAGAATGTTGATACACTGATCGTCATTCCAAACCAGAACCTCTTCCGCATTGCCAATGACAAGACCACTTTCGCCGATGCGTTCGCAATGGCTGACCAGGTGCTTTATTCGGGTGTTGCCTGCATCACCGATCTGATGGTCAAGGAAGGTCTTATCAACCTCGACTTTGCTGACGTTCGCTCGGTCATGCGCGAAATGGGCAAGGCGATGATGGGTACAGGCGAAGCGTCAGGCGAAGGCCGTGCGATGGCTGCTGCTGAAGCTGCAATTGCCAATCCGCTGCTTGATGAAACCTCGATGCGCGGTGCGAAGGGTCTTCTGATCTCGATCACCGGTGGCCGCGACATGACGCTGTTTGAAGTCGATGAAGCTGCAACCCGTATCCGCGAAGAAGTTGATCCAGAAGCCAACATCATTCTCGGCGCCACCTTTGATGAAGGCCTCGAAGGCGTCATCCGTGTATCCGTTGTTGCGACTGGCATCGACAAGCAGATTGGAGATGCGGCGCCTGCGCCGCTGGAATTTCGCCAACCGGTAAAGCCTGCTGCCCAGACCAAGCCGATGGCTCCGCACGGCGCTCTGCGTCCTCCGGTTGTTGAACAGCCACGCCAGGCCGAGCCTGCGGCTCAGTCGATTGAAAACGAAATTCCGGCAACGCCTGCTGCTCCAGCAGCTTCGGCAGTTCCTGAATTCCGTCCGCAGAGCCGCATTTTCCAGGCGCCAGCCGCTGACAGCTTCGAGCGCGCACCTGTTGCACGTCCAGCCGCTCCACAGCCGCAGATGATGAACAATCAGGCAACGGCTCAGGCTATGCAGCCACAGGCTTATCAGCAGCCACAGCAAATGCATTCAGAGCCTGTTCGCGAGCCACGTCCTGCTCCACGTATGCCAGCTGTTTCGGATTTCCCGCCTGTAGCACAGGCTGAAATCAATGCACGCCGTGCAGCGCCGCAGCAGCCTGTTCATGAAGAACGCGGCCCAATGGGTCTGCTTTCCCGCCTGACCCGTGGTCTGACGCGCCGTGAAGAAGAGCAGCCAGCTGCACGTTTGGAACCAGCGCATCGTGAACCTGCAATGCGCCAGCCAGAACAGCGCCGCCCAATGCAGCAGGATGCGTCGATCTATGCGCCACGTCGTGGCCAGCTTGACGATCAGGGCCGTCCGCAGCCACGTGCTGCTTCGGAAGAAGACCAGCTCGAAATTCCGGCATTCCTGCGCCGTCAGTCGAACTGATCATCTGACCCCGTGTTAAAAATCAAAGCCGCAGGATATATCCTGCGGCTTTTTTGTTGGGGGTATACGTTAAATTTTGTAAGAAAGCGTGATTTTGAATGCCAGGAGGCACTCATTATTTATAGACAATAAATTCGTATAAAGATGCGGGTTGCTTATGTGTATCTGCCACTAATTTTGCCATATCTCTTTATATTAAAGAGAGCATGACGGAAGCCAGCGGCGTCAAGATGCGAGGCTGGTGGTCTGCTGGATTGTGGTTAAGCAGACTGCACTTATGAAGAATAGATTGGACCTGTTTTGAGCGTTTATCAAAAGACAATCGGTCGTGTGCTGACTTTGTCCGGTGTGGGTGTCCATGGTGGCGCACATGCATCGGTGACATTCGTTCCAGCCGACGCCAACACAGGAATTATATTTCGGCGCTCCGACATCGAGGAAGCGCCCGCAATACGTGCGCATGCATCCGAAATCGGCGCGACGGATCTCTGTACGGCTCTTGGACCGAAAGAGGCGAGAATCAATACCGTCGAGCATTTGATGGCAGCGATAGCAGCCCTTGGCATCGACAACATGATTGTTGAAGTTGAAGGCCCGGAAGTGCCTATTCTTGATGGCACGTCGGCGCGTTTTATCGATGCATTCGATGAGGCGGGTATTGTCACGCAGGAAGCCAAGCGCCGGTTTATCCGCATTCTGAAAACCGTGCGCGTCGAAGCTGGCGGTTCGTGGGGTGAATTTCAGCCCTATTCGGGTACGCGCTACGAAGTCGAGATCGATTTTGAATGTCCGCTGATCGGGCGTCAGAAATATGCCAACGATATCAATGAAGTGATATTTAGAAAAGACATATCCACCGCACGTACATTTGGCTTTATGAAAGATGTCGAGCGGTTGTGGGCGGCTGGTCTTGCACTTGGATCGTCGCTCGACAATTCACTTGTCATTGGCGACGACAATTCGGTTATCAATCCGGGTGGTTTGCGTTTTACGGATGAGTTCGTGCGCCATAAGACGCTGGACGCGGTGGGTGATCTGGCGCTGGCCGGTCTGCCTTTTATTGGTTGCTTCCGCTCGTATCGTGGCGGGCACCGATTGAATGCGGAGACGGTGAAGGCCCTTCTGGCCGATAAGTCAAATTACGATATTGTTGAGGCCAGTGGCGTGCGTCGCAATGCTGACAGCTCGGATATGGTTGCACTTCAGCCTAATATTGCCGCACCCTGGGCGCTTTGAAACTCATGTGGAGCAGGTCGGCGTTCATGGCCATAATTGGGCCGTGATCGACGGGTTCTCTTCTGTTGAGTCGTTAGACTCATGATGAACTGACAGCCAAGCCTCCGTATTTGGTGAGGATAAAGCCATTGGTTTGCATAGATACAGTTTCAGACCGTAGTTTAAGGCCAATTTCTGACGATTGATCAGCTAGACGATTGCCGATTTCGCCAGCATGTGGTTTATGAACTGCCAAAACAGCCTCGGCTATGTTTACCTATGTGCTGATGCTGATGTATTGGGAAGAATGGAGAAAATCGTGAACGCACATGTTTACGTTGCTCCAGACAGAAAAGACGTTGCCAGATGGCCGGAGACCGCATGACGAGTTCGAATTTCCCGGTGAAGACGAAAACCGCGCTGATTGCCAGCGCTCTTGCCGTTTTTGTTCCGCTTGCGGGATGTGCCAGCAAAAACGACGATATTGATCTGACCAAATATGTGGAAACGATCGATCCGGCGGATAAGCTTTATAATGAAGGCCTCGCAAACCTTGATGCAGGACGACTTGGCGAAGCTGCAAAGAAGTTTGCGGCGGTTGATCGTCAGCACCCTTATACTGAATGGGCGCGTAAATCGCTCGTTATGGCTGCCTTCACCAATTACCGTCAGGGTAATTATGAAGAAGCGATCAGCATGGCCAAGCGTTACAACACGCTTTACCCGACATCGCCTGAATCGGCTTATGCCTATTACATTATTGGTTTGAGCTATTTCCGTCAGATCCCTGACGTGACACGCGATCAGGCTGCAAGCCGCCGTGCCATTGCTGCGATGCAGGAAGTGGTCGATCGTTTTCCGAATTCCGAATATGTTGATGATGCGAAGACCAAGATCCGCGTTGCCCGCGATCAGCTTGCTGGCAAGGAAATGCAGGTCGGTCGTTATTATCTTGAGCGCAAGGAATATCTTGCTGCAATCAAGCGCTTCCGTCTGGTGGTTGAGGAATATTCCAACACTCGTCAGGTCGAAGAAGCACTGGCTCGTCTGGTCGAAGCCTATTATGCGCTTGGTCTGACGTCGGAAGCGCAGATGGCAGCGTCGGTGCTTGGCAAGAACTTCCCGGACAGCCGTTGGTATAAGGATAGCTACAAGCTTCTGCAGAGCGGCGGTCTTGAGCCGCGCGAAAACGGTGGTTCGTGGCTGGCCAAGGCTTCGTCGCTGATCACAGGCGGCAATTAAGCCGATACCTGCATGCTGTCGCACCTGTCGATCCGCGATATTGTTCTGATTGAAAGGCTCGACATCGAGTTCAAGACCGGCTTGTCCGTGCTTACGGGCGAAACCGGCGCTGGTAAATCGATTCTGCTTGATTCGTTGTCGCTTGCCCTTGGTGCACGCGGCGACGCCTCTCTGGTGCGTCAGGGCGCTGATCAGGGGCAGGTAACTGCCGTATTCGATGTGCCGGTTGGGCACCCCGCCCGCAAGTTCCTTAGCGAAAATGGTTTTGATGATGACGGTGACGTCATCCTGCGCCGTCTTCAGATGGGGGACGGGCGCACACGCGTTTTCATCAATGATCAGGCGGCAAGCGTTGCACTGTTGCGCGAGCTTGGCAAACGGCTGGTGGAAATCCATGGTCAGCATGACGACCGTGCGCTGATCGATACCGATCTTCATCGTACATTGCTGGATGCTTTTGGTGGTCTTGATGCTGAGGCTGCTGCTGTTCGCGAGCGCTACAAAGCGTGGCGCGATGCCGAAAATGCTTTGTCGAAGCATCGCGCGCGTGTTGAGCAGGCCGAGCGCGAAGGCGATTATCTGCGTTCATCGGTTGAAGAACTGACCAAGCTCGATCCGCAGCCGGGCGAGGAAGATGACCTTGCCGAGCGCCGCGCGATCATGATGAAGTCGGAAAAGATTGCAGGCGACGTGAACGAAGCAGGCGAGCTTCTGTCGGGTAACGGTTCGCCAGTCCCGACACTGGCAAGTCTTGTGCGCCGTCTGGAGCGTAAAATTCCGGAAGCGCCGCATCTGCTTGAGCCAGTCTGCAAGGCGATAGACGAAGCACTCAACAGCCTGGCGCTTGCGCAGGACGGCATCGATCACGCTATGCGCGAAATTGATTTTGATCCGCGCGTGCTGGAACAAGTTGAAGAACGGCTATTTGCGCTCAGAGCTGCCGCCCGCAAATATTCGGTGTCTGTTGAGGGTTTACCCGCACTGCGCGATAAGATGGATGCTGATCTTGCTGATCTTGATGCCGGTGCAGAAAAGCTGACCCAGCTGGAAGCACAGGCCACAGAAACACGTGCAGCCTATGATGCTGCTGCGAAGGTCTTGTCAGAGCGTCGCAAGGACACTGCTGAACATCTGAAGGCTGCCGTTATGGCTGAGCTTCCGGCATTGAAGCTGGAACGTGCCGAGTTTATCGTTGAAATGACAACCGACACCAATGCACGGGCGGCGGAAGGTATTGATACGGTCGAATACTGGGTTCGCACCAATCCGGGCACACGTGCAGGCCCGATGATGAAGGTTGCATCGGGTGGTGAGCTTTCGCGCTTCCTGCTGGCACTCAAAGTGGCATTGGCTGATCGCGGTTCGGCTCCGACGCTTGTGTTTGACGAAATTGATACGGGTGTGGGCGGTGCGGTTGCCGATGCAATTGGGCAGCGTCTGGCGCGGTTATCATCGCGCGTGCAGGTGCTTTCCGTGACCCATGCACCACAGGTGGCCGCGCGTGCATCGACCCATTTCCTCATTGCGAAATCGGCGACCAATGAAGATCGCATGTCCACATCAATCCGTTCAATTGGTGTTGATGAACGGCAGGAAGAAATCGCGCGTATGCTGGCCGGTGCCAGCATTACCGATGAAGCGCGTGCCGCAGCCGAGCGTTTGCTGGCTGAAAACAATGCGCTTGTCTCCTGACAGAACGCTGTCAGGGGGAGCACATGTTCGTAACCACGCGTGGCTGTAGGCGCGGCGCAATTTCTTGGTTATGTTGGGCAAAATTGATTCAGCAGGTTTTGCCACGCATATGTCCGATATCTCCGTCGAAAAACTGACCGACCTTGAAGCAGCAGCAGAGCTGGAGCGGCTGGCGCGTGAAATTGCTCATCATGATGAGCTTTATCATGCCAATGACCGACCGGAGATTTCGGACGCGGATTATGATGCACTGAAGCGTCTTAACGATGCTATTGAAGCGCGCTTTCCACATCTGGTACGCCCTGATAGCCCTTCTTTGCGCGTTGGGTCAGCACCTGTTTCCAAATTCGCACAAATCGTTCATGCACGTCCGATGCTGTCACTTGGCAATGCGTTTTCGGATGAAGACGTGCGCGATTTTGTCGGCAGCGTTTATCGTTTTCTCGGCCAATTGCCGGATAATTCCATTGCCTTCACCGCAGAGCCGAAGATTGACGGGCTTTCCATGTCGATCCGCTATGAAAATGGCGTTCTTGTCAGTGCCGCGACCCGTGGCGATGGCACGACTGGCGAAAATGTAACCGCCAATATCCGCACCATCAGCGAGATTCCCAATAAGCTTCCGGCAGGTGTGCCGGCGGTCGTTGAAGTGCGCGGCGAGGTTTATATGGCCAAGAGCGACTTCCTTGCACTCAATGAGCAGATGGTTGCCGAGGGCAAGCAAACATACGTCAATCCGCGCAACACAGCCGCTGGGTCGTTGAGACAGTTGGATGCGAAAGTGACGGCCAGCCGCAAGCTCAGGTTCTTTGCCTATGCCTGGGGCGAAATGTCGGAGATGCCGGCGGATACGCAACACGGCATGGTCGAGGTTTTTCGTGAGTGGGGTTTTCCGGTCAATCCGTTAACGAAACGAATGCACAGTGCCGATGAGCTGATCGCGCATTATCGGGCGATTGGCCTTGAACGCGCCAAGCTTGATTACGACATCGACGGTGTTGTCTACAAGGTGGATCGGCTGGATCTGCAAACGCGGCTTGGCTTTCGCTCGCGCAGCCCGCGCTGGGCGATAGCGCACAAATTCCCGGCAGAACAGGCAACCACCATTCTGCGCGACATTGATGTTCAGGTCGGGCGGACGGGTGCAATGACACCCGTTGCACGCCTTGAGCCGATTACTGTTGGTGGCGTGGTTGTGACCAACGCCACGCTGCATAATGAAGATTATATCAAGGGCATTGGTCTCAAGGGTGAACGTATTCGCGAGGATGGTCACGACATTCGCATCGGCGATACGGTGATCGTACAGCGTGCTGGCGATGTTATTCCGCAGATTGTCGATGTGGTGCTGGAAAAGCGTCCCGCCGATGCTGAGGAGTTCCATTTCCCGCATGTGTGTCCTGTCTGTGGCAGTCATGCCGTGCGCGAGGAGGGTGAGGCGGTTTATCGTTGCACAGGCGGTTTGACCTGTGCTGCGCAAGTGGTGGAGCGCATTCGCCATTTCGTATCGCGCAATGCGTTCGATATTGAGGGCCTTGGCGAGAAGCAGGTCGAGTTCTTCTTCCATGCGGACGATGACAGTCTGAAAATCAAATCCCCTGTTGATATTTTCACGCTACAGGCTCGTCAGTCTAAGGCGCTCAAGAAACTCGAAAATATTGAGGGCTTTGGTGCGGTTTCCGTGAAGAAGCTATATGACGCAATCAATGGCCGACGTGAGATTGCCTTGCATCGCTTCCTGTTTGGTCTTGGTATCCGGCATGTCGGCGAAGTGAACGCCAAGCGCTTTGCCAAGGCTTATCTCAGCTATGACAAGTTTGCTGAGGCAGCCAAAACCGCAGTCCCGCCAAAAGAGGGGGACCGAACCGATAAAGGCAATGAAGCCTGGCAGGATCTCATTTCAGTTGAAGGTATTGGTTCGATTGTAGCGGAAGCGGTGGTCGATTTTTATGCCGAGCCGCATAACGTGCAGGTCTTGAAAGCGTTGCTTGATGAAGTCACGCCTCTTGATGAAGTTGCCCGCGTGGCAACCGGATCGCCGGTTGAGGGCAAGACAGTGGTGTTTACGGGTAGCCTTGAACGCATGTCACGTGATGAAGCAAAAGCCATGGCCGAGCGTCACGGTGCCAAGACGGCAGGGTCTGTTTCCAAGAAGACGGATATTGTTGTGGCAGGGCCGGGGGCTGGCTCAAAGCTTGCAAAAGCATCGGAACTTGGCATCGAAGTCATTGATGAAGATGCGTGGCTTCAACTGGTTGGAGAAGGCTGATGGCTCCGTTCAAGGGCTTTGGCGACAAGGCTATTCCGTTCTTGAAGGCGCTCGATTTTCATCAAAACCGCGAATGGTTTGTTGAAAACAAGGACCTGTTTGAAGAGCATCTGAAAGGGCCGCTTGGTGATCTGGTTGAAGAACTGACGGCGCGTTTTGAAAAGGCCGGATTGCCGTTCAAGGGTGATCGGGTGAAGTCGCAGTTTCGCATCAAGCGGGACACGCGCTTCTCTCATGATAAGGCTCCGTATAACCGGCATCTGTCGGCCCTTCTGTCCAATTCCGGTACCAAGTGGGATGAAAGCGGCTGCTTTTATGTCTGTATCGGTTTGCCGGGTGTGCGCGATTGCTATGCAGGTGTTGCATGGTGGGGGCCGAAGAAAGAGCTTTTGCAAGCCATCCGCAAAGCGATTGTCGAAAAGCCGGATGCGTATCGTGCGGTCGTGGCAAAGCTTAAGAAGCATGGCCTGCAAATCAGCGATCATGATCGGTTGAAGCGCACGCCGCGTGGTTTTGAAACTGTAGCGGATGCCGATCTTCTTGAAGCCATTCGCAACCGGCATTTTGCTGTTCGCCTCGAAATCGATCCCGATAGCATTACCCGCGCCGACCTTGCCGATCGGTTGGTCAAATTTGCCGAGCAGGCACGCCCACTGATCGACTGGATCAAGAAGATCGAAGGCACTGTTCCGCAAGCATCCGAATAATGCATCGATTCATCACGCATTCTGATAGGTGATGCTGAAATGTTGCTGCTTTCGCTGCGCGTCAGTATGATGACGCTGTTTTTTTGTGGGCGCAGCGCTGTTGATCACGCTGCGCCATTTCTTTCCGGCTTAAAGCGGCGCAGTCGCTTTTTCCAGCCATTCGACCTGAGCGCCTTCGAGATGGCCGATCAGCTTCTCACGCACGCTTACATGGTAGGCGTTGAGCCAATCAAGCTCTTCCGGCGTGAGCAGTGATTTGTCGATCAGGCGACGGTCGATGGGGCAGAAGGTGAGCGTCTCAAAGCTCATCATTGGCAGTTCGCCGCCTGCGGGCACTTCCGCTTCCTTTACAATGATCAAGTTTTCAATGCGGATGCCATAAGCACCCGGCTTGTAATAGCCCGGTTCATTGGAAAGGATCATACCGGGCAGAAGCTCGTGTGCGCCTTTTTTTGAAATGCTCTGCGGGCCTTCATGGACGGAGAGATAACTGCCGACGCCATGACCGGTGCCGTGTGCGTAGTCGAAGCCCTGCTTCCAGAGTGCGATACGCGCCAGCACATCAATGTCCTGTCCGCGCGTCCCTTTTGGAAAACGGGCGGTGGTGATCGCAATCATGCCTTTGAGAACGAGTGTGAAAGAGCGGATCGTTTCTGGCGTCACTGTCCCGATTGCAACTGTGCGCGTGATGTCTGTCGTGCCATCGCGATATTGTGCGCCGGAATCGATCAGATACAACTCGCCATCGTTGAGCTTGCGATTGGTGTTCGTGTTAACGCGGTAATGGATGATCGCGCCGTCGGGACCTGCGCCGGAAATCGAATCAAATGAAATATCTTCGAGCGGCATCTGGAAATCGCGACCAGCCTTGTCGCGGCTTTGCTCCAGCTTTTGCGCCGCCGAGATTTCATCAACCGTGCCGGGGTTTTGTTCGTCGAGCCAGGACAGAAAGTTGACCATAGCCACGCCGTCACGTTCATGCGCTGCGCGAGAACCGTCAAGCTCGGCCTTGTTCTTGATTGCGCGGGGCAGGCGGGCCGGGTCTTTACCATGAATGACATGACCGCCAGCAGCATCCACCGCGAGGCGGAGCTTTTCAGCGGCCAGTGCCGGATCAAGCAGAATGGTTTCACCCTTTGCAGCACGTGCGCTCAGGTGGCCTTCCAACTTGGCGGGTTCACAGAGTTTGGCGAGCTGTGTGAGATAGGCGCGCGGTTCAATGGCAAGCTTGCGCTCGTCAATGAAGAGTTCAGGCTCACCCTCTGCCGGGATGATTGCAAAGCTCAATGGCAGAGGTGTGTTGGAGACATCCTTGCCGCGAATGTTGAATACCCAGGCAACCGATGAAGGGTCGGTCAGAACGGTTGCGCTTGCTCCCGCCGATGTTACCGCTTTTTGCATCTCCTTGATCTTGTCTTGCGCTTCATGTCCGGCAAAGCGGGCCGGCTGGATGGTAACGGGCGCAAGAGGGGCTTCTGGCTGATTATTCCAGATGAGATCAACCAGATTATGCGCAACCGGCACAAGTTTGCCGCCTTGATTTTCGAGTGCTTCACGCAAAGCTGTTGCTTCGGAAATCGTGTGCAACCATGGATCAAAGCCAATCGTCAGACCTTTGCCGTGCTCAAGAAGCCAGCTTGCAGGCGGATTGGTGACAAGGCTTTCATAAGAAAACACGTTGCCATCTGTCTGATTGCGAACCTGCAACTCATAACGCCCATCGATGAAAATATAGGCGGCATCTTTCAGGATAAGGGCTGCCCCTGCCGAACCGGTAAAGCCTGTGAGCCAGCCGATACGCTGCGCACGGGGCGGCACATATTCGCCCTGATGCTCATCGGCACGCGGAACGAGAAAGCCGTCGAGACCCTGTTCGGCAAGTTTTTCACGCAGCATAGCCACGCGTGGCGCGCCATTGGCCGGATCGGTCGTTACATCAAAAGTCTGAAAAGCCATGAGCGTAACTCGTAAAAAATAAGGAAACTGCGTTATTTCAGATGAATTGTGACCCAGCCTGAACGATGCAGCGTTTTGATATGTGTGAGGCCCTGCGCCTGATAGGCGGCGAGCACCATATCGTGCTGGCTGTCGAGAATGCCTGACAGGATGATAGAGCCGCTTGGAGCCAGATGCGATTTCAACGACGGTGCAAGTTCAATCAGCGGATTGGCCAGAATATTGGCGACGATCAGATCAAACGGCGTGTAGGAGCGGAAGATCGGGTGGTCGAAACCTTCGGCTGTCGCGGTGATGACATGTTCGCTTACGTTATTGAGAACTGTATTTTCAGCGGCGACGGTGACGGCAATGGGATCAATATCGGTGGCAAGAACCGGGATCGGTGCAAGCTTGGCGATCGCAATTGCCAGCACAGCGCTGCCAGTGCCCAGATCAAGCGCGTTGGTTGGATGCTCCCGCTCAACCACTTCTTCGATCATTTCAAGGCAACCGGATGTGGTGCCGTGGTGGCCCGTACCAAAAGCCAAGCCCGCGTCAATCAAAATCGGGATGTCAGCGGATTGCAGTTTGTCGCGATCATGCGAGCCATGAACGAAAAAACGACCTGCGCGAACAGGCTTGAGGCCTTCGAGTGAATGGGTGACCCAATCAATGTCCGGGAGTTCTTCTGTTTCGAACTTGTCGTTTCCTACGAGTGAACCGATGCGGGCTGCAAGCTCATCCGCTTCATCTTCGGTATAGACGGAAACTTCGAATATCTGGCGGTCCTCATCAATCTCGGTGATTGCGACCGGAAAGCCGTCATCCTCGAATGCGACTTCGAGGATGTTGTAGATTCGTTCGGCTTCCGTCTTGTCGGCCGAAAAGAAGAGTCGTGACTGGGGCATGGATAATAAGCTCTCAAATCGAATTGGAAGCCCTGTTTACTCGTTTGTGCGGCCTTTGGCCAGATTCTTCAATTTTTCCAGAGCCGTATCCGGGTTTTCCTGATAAGCGATGGTTCCGCGGAAGCGTCCACCCTTGTCGAGAAGGAACACCGATGCCGTGTGATCGACAGTATATTCGCCGTCTTCGGTCGGAACTTTCTTGGCATAGATGTGGAAGGACTTGACCACATCAGCAACATTTTCAGGTGTACCGGTGATGCCGATAATACGGTCAGACACGTTGCTCACATAGGTTTTCATGATTTCCTGTGTGTCGCGCTCCGGGTCGACTGAAATGAAATAGGCTTTTATGTCAGCGGCTTCCGGGCCAAGCTGTTTCAAATAGCCATCCAGCTCGTAAAGCGTTGTCGGGCAGACATCCGGGCAATGGGTGAAGCCAAAGAAAATGGCGGACGGCGTCGCGCGCAGGTCTTTTTCGGTAAAAGGCTTCCCGTCCATGGTGACGAGGTTGAACGGGCCGCCAAATGGCTCGTTTGCTGCATTTCTGTCACGGATCATGTTGAAGCCAGCAGCGCCGACGATCACGACGATGAAGGCAACAATGAAGATGGGCAGGAATTTTTGCATATTCAGTCAGCCTTGAATTTTGTTTTGCATTTATCGCACATAGGCGCGCTATTTGTAGATCTACGCCGATCTCCAACAGGACAGCGCTTCTTTAACGGATGCACCTTATGTTGGAATGATCGTGTCAGTCTAGCAGAGTACAAAGATTTCAGAAAGTTTTGAAATGACGCAGGGTGAAGACCTTCGCTTCCAGAATAGCGAACCACGTATTCATTCGACCGCCCAGTTGAAATCGTCAAAACTCGGTCGTTATGCCGATATTGGTGAGCGGGTGATTTTGCGTGAAGTGACGGTTGGCGACTTCACCTATTTCGAGCGAAACGGTGAGGGCATTTACGCCGAGATCGGCAAGTTCTGCTCTATTGCTGCCAATGTGCGGATTAATGCGCTTGAGCATCCTATGGAACGATTGACCACGCATAAGGTGAGCTATCGGCCCAATGAATATTTCCGCTATCTGGGTGTCGATGGTGAATTCCGCGCCAGACGGCAGGCAAAGCGCGTCACCATTGGCAATGATGTATGGATTGGCCATGGTGCCGTCATTACGCCGGGCGTGCGCATCGGCCATGGCGCGGTGATTGGCGCGAATGCCGTGGTGACAAAAGATGTGGCACCATATCACGTTGTGGGTGGTGTTCCAGCCCGCGTCATTCGCAAGCGTTTTGATGATAAGATTATTGAAAGATTGCTCGCGCTTTGCTGGTGGGACTGGCCGGTGGAAAAGCTTTATGAGGCAGTCCCTGATATTCAGACGCTTGACATCGAAGCTTTTCTTGAAAAATGGAGCGTTTAGGCATTGCTCTCTTGCAATGACTCGTTCGCTTCTCCACTTTCCAGGTTGAAGTTGCTGGAGATTTCTCATGTCTAAATTGAATAAGCTTGCCGGGTTGTTTGTTGCTCCAATGCTGCTGCTTGGCGCTTCTGCTGCCGTATCGGCGGAGGAGGTTGGTCAGGTCGGCGTTGACTGGCTGGGCAATGATGTTGTGATTGATGCGGTTCAGGACCCGAAAGTAAAGGGCGTAACCTGTTATCTGGCGTCATTTTCACGCGGCGTTATCGACCGTTTGCAGAAGGGCAACTGGTTTGAAAACCCATCCAATGCCTCGATTTCCTGCGAGCAGTCTGGCCCGATTACGATTGGTGACATCAAGCTTGGCAAAGGCGGAGAGCGCGTCTTTTCGGAGCGCACCAGCCTGATCTGGAAAAAGCTGGTCATCACCCGCATTTATGACCAGAAAAACAACACACTGCTCTATCTCGCGCATGCGACACAGGTTCAGGATGGTTCGGCCAAGACTGCACTCTCAACCGTTCCGCTGTTCAAGGGGAATGTGACCTGGGAAAAAGGAAAGCCGGAGTAATCTCCGGCTTCCTGTCTATTCAAACTTAAGCGCGCTGAACAAAGCTGTCGAGAACGCGCTTTTGTCCGGCTTTGTCAAAGTCGATGGTCAGCTTATTGCCATCGATTGTCGCGACTGTTCCGTTGCCAAATTTGATATGAAACACGCGGTCGCCGACGAAGAAGGCTGACGGCTTGTCAGCCACCGACTTTGCAACCAGTTCACCGTCAATCATACGGCCTTTGACAGAACCACGCCCCGCACCGAAACCTGAATCCGTTTCGCCATAGCCAATGCGTTCAACATTGGCACCGGAGCGCGAGCCCCAGTTGTTGCGTGTCGCTTCCGAGCGGTTCTGCTGCGCGCGCTGCCAGCCGGGTGTCGAATAGGAGTTCTGGAACGGATCGGCCTTGTCGAAGCGCGATTGCCCGTAACCGCTATTGCCATAACCGCCGTAATTGCCTTCCATTTCAGCCACTTCGACATGTGCTTCAGGAAGCTCTTCCAGAAAGCGTGACGGGATGGTCGATTGCCACATGCCATGAATACGGCGGTTGGAAACAAACCAGATATGCAGGTTTTTCTTGGCACGCGTGACGCCAACATAAGCGAGGCGGCGCTCTTCTTCGAGACCTGAGCGCCCCCCTTCGTCCAGTGCGCGCTGATGTGGAAACAGCCCTTCTTCCCAGCCGGGCAGGAAGACGGTTTCAAATTCCAACCCCTTGGCCGAATGCAGCGTCATGATGTTGACGGCATCCATGTCCTCATTTTTCTCGGCATCCATGACGAGCGCAACGTGTTCAAGAAAACCGCGCAGGCTCTCGTAGTCTTCCATGGAACGGATCAGTTCCTTGAGGTTTTCGAGGCGCCCCGGCGCTTCTGCTGACTTATCGTTCTGCCACATGGCGGTGTAGCCGGACTCGTCGAGAATGGTTTCGGCAAGTTCTGTATGGGGTGTATTGTCGAGAAGCGACTGCCAGCGGCGGAAATTATCGACCACTTCGCGCAGCGCCGAACGTGGCTTTGGCTTTAACTCTTCGGTTTCAACCAGATCACAAGCAGCGGCAAACATCGAGATGTCGCGCGCACGGGCATAATCGTGAATCTGGCGGATTGCCGCTTCACCAAGGCCACGCTTTGGTGTGTTGATGATGCGCTCAAGTGCCAGATCGTCGGCAGGCTGCGCAACCACGCGCATATAGGCCATGGCGTCACGGATTTCGAGGCGCTCATAGAAGCGCGGACCGCCGATAACCCGGTAATTGAGGCCAAGCGTGACGAAGCGATCTTCGAACTCGCGCATCTGGAAAGATGCACGCACGAGGATTGCCATATTGTTGAGCAGATGGCCCTGACGCTGCGCCTGTTCGATGGCCTCGCCAACGGCGCGGGCTTCTTCTTCGGAATCCCATGCCGCGTGCACTTTTACCCGAGGATCGTCTGGATTGGGCGCTTCCGTGAAAAGCGTCTTGCCGAGGCGGCCTTCATTGTGTGCAATCAGATGTGCTGCGGCGCCCAGAATATGGGCCGTCGAGCGATAGTTACGTTCAAGCTTGATAACGACCGCACCCGGGAAATCCTTGTCAAAGCGGAGGATGTTGTCCACTTCCGCACCGCGCCAGCCATAGATCGACTGATCGTCATCGCCCACGCAACACAGATTCACTTTGTTTTCGCTCGCGCCTGATGGCGCTTGTGTGCCGTCTGCCGCAAACGGCACAGGTGCTGTGTTTCGCGATTGCGGTCGCTGGGCGAGAAGCCGCAGCCACATATATTGCGCGGTGTTGGTATCCTGATACTCGTCGACCAGAATATAACGGAATTTCGCGTGGTATTCGCGCAGGATATCCGGGTGATTGCGGAAGATGCGGATCGGATGCAGCAGCAGATCACCAAAGTCACAGGCGTTCAGCGTGCGTAGCCGTTCCTGATAGGCTTGATAAAGTTCACGGCCTTTTCCGTTGCCAAACGAACGCGCATCGCCTTCCGGAATATCGGCAGGACCAAAGCCCTTGTTTTTCCAGCCATCGATCATATTGGCGAAGGTGCGGGCAGGCCAGCGCTTGTCATCCAGACCTTCAGCCTGAATGAGCTGTTTGATCAGGCGAATCACATCATCCGTATCAAGAATGGTGAAATCAGATGTGAGATTGACCAGTTCAGCGTGGCGGCGCAGCAGTTTTACGCCGATGGAGTGGAACGTGCCAAGCCACGGCATACCTTCCACAGCGCCGCCAACCAGATGGCCGATACGCTCTTTCATCTCGCGTGCAGCCTTGTTGGTGAAGGTCACGGCGAGAATCTGGCTCGGATAGGCGAGGCCGGTTGTCAGAATATGCGCAATGCGGGTGGTGAGAACGCGGGTTTTGCCAGTGCCTGCACCCGCGAGAACCAGAACCGGGCCCTCTGTGGTCAAGACGGCCTGACGCTGTTCAGGGTTGAGACCCTTTAAATAATCAGGTTCGCCACGTTGCTGGTTGCGCGCTGCCATGGCGCGTGCGGCAATGCTGCCTGTCGCGGGGGCGCGGTCAGTTGGTGTTTCATCGCCGAAGAACGGCATATCATCAGGGAAATCGGACATTGCTACCGAATGTAGTGATTCGCCGATGAAAAACCAGCGAAAGCGTGAAACTATTCGAGTTGAGTTACGCGGCGATCCGTGAAATTGAGCCGATGCGAAGCAAGTGCCTCGACAAGATCGCGCATTTCCGGCTCGCGGCTTAGAAGGTCGTCGAGCTCAGTCATCTGGTTCATGGCGATCAGCCGCAGAATATCGTCGCGGATCGTTCCATCGGCCCGTCGCGGCAAATGTGCAACCGGCTGGATGAGTTCAAGCTTGGTGCCCTTGAGCCGCGCACGCAGACTTTTTTCGTCCGCATTGAGCGTTTCAACGAAAGCATAAAGGCCAACGCCCTTGGCGGGCAGCGAATAAAGCGCCAGCGCCACATCTTTCACGCGTGGATCAGACTTGAGGGCTGACATGATGGCTGGGCCTTCATTGTCGATGCGGTCGCCCGTGCCTTCACCGTCTGACCAATTGAAGATGCCACGGGTGACGAAATTATAGACCTTCTTGCCGGTTGCGAGCCAGATGCGTGATGGCAGCGAACGGCGCGCCAGAATGCGCTTTTCGGTCGGCGTCATCAGATCGGCAGCAAAGGCGCGCTTCTGCTTGATCAGATGGCGGAAATCTTCATAGGCGAGCAGTCGGTAGAAGGCGCCGCGACGACGATGCACACTTGCAAGCTGGAAATCGATGACCGCAGCTTCGCCTTCCGGTGTCATCAACCAGTTTTGCGGCTTGGCGAGATCGTTATGGGTGACCCCCATGCGGCGCATGTCGCGTAGGATTCGATGCGCTGTGCGATACCATTTGGGATCGGAGGGCCGCGCAAGATGCAGCGGGGTGCCTTCGGTCCAGGAACGATAAAGCCCGTCGCGATCAGTATAAAGAAGCTGTGGAACGCCTTCGATGCCGCGTACTGTTTTCAGGCCACGGATTTCGCGTCGCGCCAAAATCCAGGCCAGCGGCTTTGACCACCAAGGTGCTGCGCTGACCACGCGGCGGATGATGCGCGTTTCAGGATCGCCGATAAAATAGCCCGCGCGGGTTTCGGAAAACACATCACGTTTAAAGACGGCAGTTTCAATAAACTCCGGTATCCGGTCGTCTTGAGCAGGTATGTCGATGTTGGGGTTCTCAGCCATAAGGCTCCACTAGCGCTTCGCGCGCGATCAATCAAGTTTGAAGGCAGGGTTCATCTGTTGCAATCACGTGATTGAGGGCGCAAAAGAACGCTACGAGAGTTTTCGGGAGAAAAAGGATCATGGCGCAGAGCGACGATATCAAGCAGATCATCCGGCAGGAACAGGCGCTGATTTTCACATCTTTCAACGAGAATGACGCGTTTTCGCTGGGCCAGCGCATCCGTGATCTGGCCATTAAGCAGAAGCTTTCAGTTGCCATTGATATTTCGCTCTGGGATCGTCGCCTGTTCTTTGCTGCAACGGCTGGAACAACTGTGGACAACAGTGAGTGGCTGCGCCGCAAGTTCAATGTCGTGCGCAGGTTTCACGCGTCGAGCTATCGCCTTGTTCTGGAACAGAACCGCGACGACAAGATGTTTGCTGCTCACAAGGCACTTGATGTTGCCGATTATGCGCTGGCGGGCGGTGGTTTTCCGATCCATGTGACCGGTGCAGGGGTGATGGGAGCAGCGATTGTTTCCGGTCTGCCGCAGCGTGAAGATCACAATCTTGTTGTGCGGGCGATTGCCGAGCATCTGGGGCAGGATCCCATCGCGCTGGCTTTGAGCGCTGCATAATTTGAAATACGGAGAATGAACAATGTCGCTTCAGAATGTGGTTGCCCTTCAGCGTAATGAGGAGGGCATTGCTGCCGCAGTTGCAATCCTGAAACAGCGATTTGGTGAGCGCGCGCAGACCGGGCAGGCAATCCGCGAGCAGCATGGCCACACGACGACCTATGTGCCGACACAAGCGCCTGACATCGTTATTTTTGCGCAGAATACGCAGGATGTGCAGGATGTTGTCCGTATCTGCGCCGAACATAGGGTGCCAGTGATTGCGTTTGGTGCTGGCTCTTCGCTTGAAGGTCAGGTGAATGCGCCTGCGGGCGGTGTGTCTATTGATTTGACCCAAATGAATCGTGTGCTTGCAGTTCATGCAGAAGACCTTGATTGCGTGATTGAGCCGGGCATTACGCGGCGCGAACTCAACGAATATCTGCGAGATACTGGACTTTTTTTCCCGATTGATCCGGGTGCGAATGCAACGCTTGGCGGTATGGCCTCGACGCGTGCTTCCGGCACCAATGCAGTGCGTTACGGTACGATGCGCGAGAATGTGCTGGCGCTTAAAGCCGTTATGCCGGATGGGCGCCTGATTGAAACATCCAAGCGCGTGAAGAAAACCGCCGCAGGCTATGATTTGACACGGCTTCTGATTGGCTCTGAAGGGACACTCGGTATCATCACCGAGCTAACCCTGAAACTTCAGGGGATACCGCAGGCGGTATCGGGCGGCATCTGCCCGTTTCCGGATATTGAGAAGGCCTGCCGCGCGGTGATTGAAACCATCCAGATGGGCATTCCTGTTGCACGTATTGAACTCGTCAACAAGCTTCAGATGGAAGCGCTGATTTTGCATTCCAAACTCCCTTATGAGGCGCAGCCTTATCTGTTCGTTGAGTTTCACGGCACGGAAACCGGCGTCGCTGAACAGGCCGAAATCTTTGGTGAGATTGCCGCAGAAAATGGTGGCGGCGAATTTCGCTGGACCAATGAGGCGGAAGAGCGCGACCGGCTCTGGCGTGCGCGGCACGATGCCTATCTTGCATCCTTCCTTCTGCGTCCCGGCGCCAAGGGTGTTTCGACGGATGTGTGTGTGCCGATTTCACGGCTTGCGGATTGCATTGCGGAAACGGAAAAAGATCTGGCTGAAAGTGGTCTTATCGCGCCTATCGTTGGCCATGTTGGTGACGGCAATTTCCATCTTCTTTTGCTGCTTGATACGGATGATGCAGCGGAGATGGAGCGCGCCGAAGATTTCATGGATCGTCTGGTCAAGCGCGCAATCGCCATGGAAGGCACGTGTTCGGGCGAACACGGCATCGGGCAGGGCAAGATGAAGTACCTCGCGATGGAGCTTGGTGAAGCGATCGATTACATGCGGATGATCAAGAAAGCGATTGATCCGGATAATATCATGAATCCCGGAAAAATTCTGATTTGATGATTCAAATCAGTGAATTGAGCCGCCTTTTTGAGAAGGCGATTCAATATCGCTCATGAATCGTTTCAGTGAAAAGCAATTTGCCTTGTTATCGCCGGAACGATGCCGTTATGTTGCACCGATAAAGACCGCGTGATTCAGCATTTGTTTCATGCGGCGCGCATTAAGCATTTTATCGGAGCGTCGTTTGGGCCGCATATTCGTCATCGTTGGTGGGCTGCTGGTGCTGCTTTTGACAGCAGCGCTGGTCGTGCCGCCATTTGTCGACTGGAGCGGCTATCGTGCCGAGTTTGAACGTGAGGCGAGCCAGATTCTCGGTCGCCCGGTTCATGTGGCCGGCGATGTCAGTGCGCGGCTTCTGCCCTTTCCATCGGTGGCTTTTTCTGATGTGCGTGTGGGTGCAGATAGCGCGCATCCGGTCATGACGGTCGATACGTTTTCGATGGATGCGGAGCTGATGCCGTTTCTGCGCGGCGAGCTTTTGATTTTCGATATGCGGGTTGATCGCCCGAACGTTAACATTTCGCTGGATAAGGCCGGTAAGGTTGACTGGGCGATCCGTCCTTCAACGCCGATTGATCCATCGAAAATCAAGATCGAGCGGCTTTCGATCGCTGACGGTACTGCGACGCTGGCTGACAGAGCAAGCGGTCGTTCTTATGCGGCAACTGCAATCAATGCTGTGCTGTCGGCCAATACTCTCGCGGGGCCGTGGCAGGCGACGGGTTCGCTTTTCATTGAAGGTCAGAAGTTCGCACTTGATCTTAACAGCGGTGAAGCAAAGCCAGAAGGTTCCTTGCGCCTGCGTGCGCGGATTTCTCCTGAAGCCATGCCGGCATCGTTTGAAACGGATGGCGACATCACGCTTGATGAGGGTCGGCTGAACTATGCCGGCAATTTTTCGTTGCGTTCTGCCGATGCGGTTTCTCCAACTGGTCAAAATCAGAAACTTGCCACTGAGAAGCCGTTTTTCAGTGACCTGCGCGTAAGCGGTAAGTTTGATGCTGATCGAAGCCGTTTTGATGCCAGCGAATTTCGTATGGAGCAGGGGCCTGCCGATAATCCATATGTAGTGAATGGCAAGGCTTTGATCGATTATGGTGATAAGCCGCATTTTGAAATTAGCGCTGATGGGCAGCAGATTTTCTGGGGGCCGGTTGAGACGACGGTCGATCAGCTGGCTGCGCCTGTTCCGGTGAATGAACGGCTGGCTCTGGTGCGGCGCGTGCTTGAGCAACTGCCTATTCCCGGAATGCCGGGCAATGTCGATTTGCGCCTGCCAGCAGTGATTGCCGGCGGCACCACGATTCGTTCGGTCATGATCAGTGCGGAGCCTGATGGCAATCGCTGGAATATTCGGCAGTTTGCGGCTGATCTGCCGGGCCGGACAAAGGTTGAAGCCAAGGGCAAGCTCTCGGTCGGGCGGGATTTCGGTTTTGAGGGTGATATGCTTGTGGCATCGCGTCAGCCCTCCGGGCTTGCTTCCTGGCTCAACGAAACGGTTGATGAATCGATCCGTAAACTTGATAGCGTCGGGTTCTCCGGCAAGGTCAATCTGCGCGAAGGTGTGCAGAGCATTGACGATCTTGAGATCGGCATGGGAAAAACCGCGCTTAAAGGTAGTTTCCTGCGGCAGGTTATCGGCTCGGCAGATCCCGCGATTACGCTTCGCCTTGATGGCGGTGCGGTAGACAGCAACGCATTACGTGCATTTATCGGGTTTTTCTCAAGCGGACAGGGCATGGCTTCCCTTGGTGGCCAAGCGCTTGATATTACGTTTAAAGCAGGTCCGGTTCAGTATGAGGACATGGAGGCAGGTGCCGTCGATCTTGCGGTTCGTGTTCATAATGGTCGCTTTGATTTCGACCGGCTGCTGATCAGTGATGTTGCGGGCACAACCCTGACGGCCACCGGCTCCTATGAACCGTTTGCCACCGCACCTTCAGGTACGCTTGATGCGACTTTGCTTTCTGCTGATTTGTCGCATTTTCTGACATTGGCCGCGCATCGTCACCCGCAAATCCCACTTTTACGATCACTTTCCGCACGTGCTGACAACTATCCGGGGCTGTTTGATGATACGCAGATAAATATCATAGCCAATGCCGTTGCGGCTCCAAGCGGCGATGGTGCGCCAGTGCCTGCAACAGGCAAGGATAAGGGCGCGCGCACCAAAGAAACGCCCACGAAAGCACCCGCGAAGGGCGGTGAAGCCTCATTTAGTGTGACCGGCAAAGCGGGTGGGATGAAGCTTGATCTCTCCGGTACAACGAGCGGCGGCAGTTCCGAGAGCGACCCGATGCAGATGCAGTTGAACGGAACGGCCACATCGCAAAATGGCGAAACCGTTCTTGCTTTGCTTGGCGTGCCGTCATTGCCGCTTGGGCTGGCGGGCGAACTCACCGCTGATCTGACGATGCAGGGCGCGCCAAGTGCCGGCATGCGCACGCAACTCAAATTGACTGCGCCCGATGGAACAGCGCTCGCCGATGGTATTCTGTCGCTGGTTGGCGGAGATATTGCTGCAAGCGGCAAGGCCAGTATAAAATCGGCCGATCTGCAGCCATTCATTGCGACGGCAGGCTATACATTGCCGGGATTTGGCGAAGGCTTGTCTGCTGATCTGTCCAGCGATTTCCAGTTTGCCAAAGGCTTGTTACGGTTTCCGAACTTTGCCGGTAAGCTCGGCGGAGACGATGTGAGCGCACGGCTCGAAGCCAATTTTGCCGATAGCGGATTGCCGCAAATCAAGGGCGAGGCCAAGCTTGCTTCGCTCGATTTGGACAGTCTGGCTGCCATTATGCTTGGGCAGGACGCATTGGAGCCTTCGCGGAACAGCAAGAAGTCCATCTGGCCAATGGGTAGTTTTTCGGTGCGTCCGTCGCTGCCGCTGCTTCTGGATATGAAGTTAAATGTTGCGCAGGCTGAAATGGGCAGTTTCGGTACCATTTCTGATTTTTCCACGCGGCTCCAGAAGGGTATGGATCAGCTTAGTCTCAATGAGCTGACGGGAAACTGGGCAGGCGGCTATCTGGTGGGCAATGTCTCATTGCGCAACAATGACAAGGCTGCATTGCTGAATTCTGACCTCAAATGGAGCGGGGCGGACCTCGTCAATATTTATCGGCCTGAGAGCGGCGCTCCTTTTGCGGGCGGAATGAAGGCCGCCATGACGTTGAACGGCAGCGGTTCCAGCATGGCCGAACTTGTTGCCTCTCTGACTGGATCTGGCAGTGTTGATGTTGAGAATTTCGTCATCAATGGCGTTGATCCCACAGCCTTTCCAGAAATGCTCAAGGCTGCTGACACGATTGCAGACAAGCCATCGGGCGGCGCCCAGGTGGATGCAAAGCAATTCGTTTCCATTGCCGAGGCTGCATCTGGAAAGGGACGTTTTGCAGCAGGAAACAGCAAGATCGACTTCTCCATTGCAGGCGGTATCGTGCGGGTGGGACCCATCAATCTAAGAAGCGGTGATACGCTTTTTGCCGGCGATATGCAGATTGATCTTTCGACATTGGGCCTAAGCGGCAATGGCAGCTTTGCTTTCGATGGTGCCAACGGTACGGATACCGCCGGTGCGGCCAGTCTGCGATATGTTGTTGGTGGAACTTACGATGATCCGTCAGTCAGCATTGACCGTCAGCCGCTCGTGCAGTTTCTGACACAGCGCGCGCTTGAGCGTGAACAGGAACGGGTCGAGGCGATGCAGGCCAGCATTATGGAAAAGCAGCGTTTGCGGCGGCAACTGGACCTTTTTTTATCGGACGCGCAGGAACGTGAGCGCTTGCGGTTGCAGGAAGAAGCGCGGCTTAAGGCAGAAGCGCAGGCGCGGGAACAGGCCGCCAGAGAGGCTCTAGAGGCGCAAAAGCCTGATGTGGAAAGCACGCCGCCTGCGAATTTGAACGGGCAGGGTGGCCAGTCACTGAACGAGTTTTTGAAAGATCTGGAACAATCACCCGCAGCAAGACCCAAGCTTTAGAGCATTTCCAGAAAAAGTGCGAAGCGGTTTTGCGATGCAAGGTTCGGTTATTCTCATCGATGTCACGAACCAAAATATAGCAGTCCACACGGCCTAGGTGGTTCGTTTTGATTTCAGCCAGTCGAGCACGCTGAGACGCAAGGCCGATGAAAGGTTGATTGTGCGGTCACGCTGTCCGTCGATTTCAGCAATCAATGCTGCCATGGATAATTCTCGTTGCTGCGCGATTTCTTCAAGAATTTCGAAGAATGGCTCTTCAAGCGTGTAGCTGGTGGCATGGCCACGAATGTTCACTGAACGCTTCCGCAGACGCGATGACGGATTCACGTCTCATCGTCCGGCTTGTTGCTTTGCTCAAGCTTGTTGTTTACGAGAAAACGCTCAGACTTACGGGCTTCTTGCCGCGCAAAATCCTTCTCGACCTTGGTGCGCCCAAAGAGGATGCGGTTCTCCTCTGCCTGCTTTTCTTTGGATGTGCGTGCCTTGTTCTTTCTGAACTGACGCAGGTTGACGATCTCGCTCATGAATGGTTGCCGTGTTGCAAGCTTTCGAAGTTTAGATAACTCTACTTGTCTGGAGATTTGGGATTGGTCAAAAACCATATGATCAGCGAGAGTATTATCAGCAGAACCAGTCCGAACGTCATCTGCCAGAGCGGGAAATTTGGTGCATCTTTTGCAACAAATATGCCTGCGATAATTCCGCTAAACCATAAGACCAACTGAGCAACAAAACGTAGCATGATAGAGCCAATCCAGATGTGTCAAGTCGAGAAAATATTACGGTAAACATTACTCTTCATGCATTGATCAAAGTCAACTGAGATGTTTAGAGCATTTCCTGTTTTGATTGAACCATTGAAAATGCTCTATCCTGCTGAATTGACTTGGCTAAAACAAAATGCCGGTAGAAATGTTTCATCTACCGGCGCAAAAGATTTAAACGATGGGAACCATTATTTCTTTCGGAAAGAATCAAGCGACACGACATCGGCGGACGGCTTTGGTTCCGTATCGTCGCCATCGGCATCCTCTTTATCCTTTGCAGCCGATTCCGCCTTTTCAGCAGCCGTTTTGCGTGGCTTTGACTTAGGCTTTTTGGCCGATGTCTCTTCGGCAGAAATCAGTTCTATCGAAGAGATATTGCTGCCTTCGTCATTGTCACTCGTCGGCTGCACAACGGACACATCGAATTCCAGTTCGAAATTGACCGATGGATCGTAGAAGCCGCGAATGGCAGAGAAGGGAATTGTCAGCTTTTCAGGAACGTCGCCAAAGGACAGACCAATTTCGAACAGCTGGTCTGTAACCAGCATATCCCAGAATTGGTGCTGCAATACCACCGTCATCTGCTCAGGATATTTCTCCTTGAGGCGCGATGAAATTCGTACACCAGGCGCTCCGGTGAGGAACGTGATGAAGAAGTGGTGGTTTCCCGGCAAGCCAGTCGTCGCCACTTCCGCAAGAACCTTGCGAATGACGCCGCGGAGGGCTTCCTGAGCTAAAATATCGTAACGGATCAGGTCCTGTACCATAGTTTGCTTATCCCACGGATTCGCAGGTTGATGTCAAGTTTGTTCTCGAGAGAATTTAAAATTATCTCAGGAAAAAGCTCAACCTTTGCGCTGGCGCCCTACCAAGAACAATCAAAGCGTGAATTTCAAACGTTCGGCCTGGAAATTATGCGCGTTTGCCAAAGGCCATCAGAAATGTCCTGACGCCATTGATCGAGCTTTTCTCGATGATGGAATCGTCGACACTTTGTCCTGTCAGAAGATGGTAGTGAATATCGGCATTGATCAGCGCCAGATAATGACAGGCCGCAAGGTCCGGGTCCTGGATTTCCAAATCGCCAGCAAGGGCGAGGCGTGCAAGATGCGCTGCAATCGCGGGGACCGCCTGTGCTGGGCCTTTGTTGCTACAGACATTGGCGTGCAGAGGAAGAGCATCTTCATCGGATTGGAACAGCTTGCGCAGGAAGGCCGTGGACGAATCATGCACGCAGTTGCGGCTCATCCGGATAGAAAAGGCGATCAGGTCTTCTTCAAGATTTTCGCTGGACTGCGGAAATGTTGCAAGCACGGCGAAAAGGCTGGACGTCATTCTGTCAAAAGCATCATCAACAACGGCGGCAAGCAGCGCTTCCTTGTCGCGATAGTGATTATAGATCGTCTGGCGGGAAACGCCTGCTTCGCTTGCAATCAGATCGATGCTCGCGCCCTGAAAGCCATCGCGATAAAAAACGCGCGCTGCGGCACACAGAATGAAGTCGCGCTTCATGCATTGTCCCGGTTTCACGGACGCAGGATTGCCACTCTTTGAAAGGGCGGACTGCCGGTCGGACAAAATTGCTATATCGAGCATGTCAGTAGGTTTCATATTCATAACATAAGATGACTTGACGCGTTGGACAATGGTGTCTAATTTTACAGTTGTGTCAAATCGGTTTTGACATTCTGTCCATTATGAGGGCTGCTGCACTATTTACAAGGGCTACGATAGGGCGCCTGGGGGCGGAACTATCGTGGGAATGATTGAGATTATGCAGCATTAACATGTGGATAGAGATTCTTTTGCGATATTTGGACCCTGGTCTTTCCATCCTCCCAAGCGGTGCCGCGGGCCAAGGGGGGGTCAAAATCGCAGAAGATAGCTCACGAAACATTGATGAAAGTGCTCCCCCGATGCGTTCAGGTTCCCGCTCAGGCTCTCCTTCCGGCTTGATGACTTCCGGTCTTTTTCGCAATGCGCTCATTCTTGGTCTGTTGTCGGCGATCGGCCCGTTTGCCATCGATATGTATCTGCCTGCCTTGCCTATGATTGCAACGGATCTGCATGCTGAGACGAGTGCCGTGCAGATGAGTCTGCTGGCATTTTTCATTGCTTTGGCGCTTGCACAGCTTTTCGTGGGGCCACTGTCAGATATGGTCGGGCGGAAGCTGCCGCTTTATGGTGGGCTTATCCTTTTTGCCATCGGCAGTGTCGGATCAGCACTGGCAACCGATATCGATATTCTGGTGCTGTTTCGTTTTATTCAGGGGATGGGTGCTGCGGCAAGCAGTGTGATTCCGCGGGCCATCGTGCGTGATCTTCACACTGGTGTGGATGCGGCGCGGCTTATGTCGCTTTTGATGCTCGTGTTCTCGATTTCGCCGATTCTTGCACCGTTAAGCGGTTCAGTGCTGATCGATTTCTTTGGCTGGCGTGGTGTTTTCTGGGCAGTGCTGGTGGCCGCAATTGTCGGTGTTGTGCTGATCGCAACATCACTTCAGGAGACGCGGTGCAGCGAGGCTCGGCTTGAAAGCAATATCAGCAGTGCACTGGCGGGTTATGGTCGGTTGCTGAAGGATCGCTATTTTATGGGGCTTGCCTGTATTGGCGGCTTCGGCGTTGCTTCGTTCTTCGTTTATCTGGCGAATTCATCGTTTATTATGATCGATCATTATGGCCTCAGCCCGAGCCAGTATGCGATTGCGTTTTCGATAAATGCGGTGTCGTTCTTCAGTGTGTCGCAGCTTAATGGCTGGCTTGGTTCGCGGTATGGGTTGCGGCGCGTAATGCGCGTTGCTGTATCGGGCTTTGCGGCTGTCATGCTGACCATGTTTCTGGCTGTTTTGATGGGGCATAATTCCCTGTGGCTGATCGCGAGCTTCTTGTTCGTGGGCTATGGCTTTTTGGGGTTGGTGATTCCCACCACAGCGGTGCTTGCGCTGGATGATCACGGAGACATTGCCGGAACGGCATCTGCTCTTCTCGGCACGCTGCATTTTGTCATTGGCGGTATTGCGATCGCGATCACCGGTGCGTTTTTTGACGGATCGGCACGGCCGATGATCGGTGGAATTGCGATATGTGCGCTGATGGCATTCCTGCTTGCGCTGATTGTGTTTGCACGCAAATCAGAGCCCGGCACGCAAGTCGCAGCTATCTAATCAAGCAGTGAAGGGAAAGTGGAGGCTTCTAATTGAAGCACCACTTCTTGTTGTTTATCAATATGTTACGTTTTTCAGCAAAATAACAAAAAACCGAGAACGAGAACAGAACAACCGGCGTCACTGTAAAGCGGTAAAAGCTGGAAATTACCTGCAAGTGTCTGTATTCGGAAAGGCACTGTGCCATGGATGACAAAGTCCTTTCCGATGATCTTTTCGATGACGGAAAAGAGAGTATTCGCGCCCAGATGGAAGACGCGATTGATCGCTTGCAACGCCGCCTTGACGAGGCGTTAGAAACGCTTCGCAATTCACTGGCTGAATTTGATGAGCCGGAGGTGCTGGACGCAATTGCGGCTCTGGATGATGAGATAGGCGACATTATCAGTCTTGTGCGTCAGGAGGGTTGCTCCTGATGACCATGAAGGCACCTTCCAGCGATGATTTTACGCGCAGCCGTATGATGTGGCTTGATCAGGTTTTTGACGATCCTGCTCTCACGCCTGCTGCCCGTGATGCAGCATTTCGGATTAGCCGCTATTTCAACCGCAAAGGCTTCTCTGGCAGTGGCAACCTCAATGCATGGCCTTCTTATGAAACGCTTGCGAAAGAGGCCGGGTGTTCGTCCAAGACGATACAACGGGCTATTTTGCTGCTGAAAGAGCAAGGCCACTTATTGACCAAGGGCAAGGGCGGTCGCTCGGTTTCACTCACATATTTCGCCGTGTTTATGACAAGACATGAGGCAATGCAGAGCATCGACCAAACAGGCCAAATCAACACGCCAAAAGGTGGACAGGATTGTCCACGTTTAGCGGAAAAGGTGGACACTGAAGTTTCAAAAGGTGGACATTTGAGTGCCGAAAAGGTGGACACCAGAGTCCTACAAACCTCTTTGAATAAATCTCTGAATAAATCTTTGAGCGCGATACGCGAATGCGACCCAGCCTTTGACGCTTTCAAGGCTGGCTGGTCGTTAGCTGTTTTCGAGGCGCTTTCCAAAGGACCGGCATCATTGCCGAGGCCGGGCACTGCCTTGCTTCGAAACCTGATCGAAGTGGAGAAACGCCCAGCCCTTGTTATGGATCATCAGGCCAAGCATGGCTGGCCAGAAGTCAATCGTATGTTCGATGAACCAAAGGCGCTTGAGCCTGCAACGCTTGCGCCAGCGGTGAGGGCGTTGGTCTGCGAGATGGAAGCCGTCATTGCAGGCAGCACATTGTGGGCTGATTGGCAGCGTGAATTTGAGGCGAGAGGCTGGCCGTTCCCAAATCAAGCAAAGGCCATGGCCTTTCCTCACTGTGGACCGCGTGGGCTGGACGCGTTCATGGCCGCGCTGAATGCAAGACAAGCAGGTAGCGGCAATGTGCTGGCGATGATCGCGAGGGCAGGCTGATGAGCCTTCGGGTCCTTCCCTTTAACTGTACCCTGCGGGTGGGGGCAACCCCCGGATTTCAGGCTGTGCAATTAAATTTTATAGCTAAAAACAATGGGTTAATTGGTGGTGATCATGAATATTGCTCATGAAGTTTCAGCCGATCCAGCGTTAAGGCAAGAGCCACGCACCATTTCGAAAAGCGGTTTTGCGAAACTGATCAATGTTTCTCCCGGGCGTATTTCGCAGATGATCACGGCGGGAATGCCGGTTGAGTGCGACGGTAAGATTGATGTGGCACGGGGTAAGCTTTGGATCTCCGAAAATATCAACCCGACAAGGGCGGCCAGTCAGGCACAGGGTGCCACGCTGTTCGGTGAGGAAAAGCAGGCTGTTTCGCTCACGGCAGAACGTGCAAGGCTGGCAAAGGCACAGGCCGATGCTGTGGAACTGAAAAATGCGGCCATGCGGCGCGAGCTTGTCCCCGCTTTGGAGGTCGAGCGGGTTTGGTCTGGTGAGTGGATGCAACTGCGTTCCCGCGTTCTCGCGGTGCCCTCACGCCTTCGCCAGCTTCTTCCACACCTAACGATTGACGACATCGAAATGATCGACGGCGAACTGCGCCAGATGCTTACGGAGTTTGGAAATGACCAGTGAAACACTTCTTGAAGTCCGTGAACGTGCACGCCGTTCGATTATTCCGCCTGCAAGGTTGAAGCTTTCACAGTGGATCGAGCAGGAAGTGAAATTGCCTTCTGACGTGTCGTCATTGCCTGGCTCAATCCGGTTGTATCCGTTTCAGCGCGGCATGGCCGATGCGATGAGCGATGCGAAGATCGAGCGTATCACGGTCGTGAAGTCGGCGCGTATTGGTTACACCACCTTGCTGGTGGGACTACTTGGCTCGCATGTCGTGAACGAACCGGCACCTGTTTTGTTTGTACTGCCGACCGAAGATGACTGCCGCACCTTCGTTGTGTCCAATGTCGAACCAACATTCGAGGCTTCGCCATGTCTGGCGAATGTATTGGCTGGCGATCAGGGCAGCGAGAAGCGCAATACACTTTTGTCACGCCGCTTTCCCGGTGGCAGTCTCAAGGTTATCGCCGCCAAGGCTCCCCGCAATCTCCGTGCTCACAATGCCCGTATTTTGATCATGGATGAAACGGACGGCATGGAAATGACCAAGGAAGGCAGCCCGATTCCGATTGCGGAACGCCGAACCATGTCGTTTCCAGATCGCAAGATCGTTATTGGATCGACGCCGATTTATGAAGATAGCAGCCATGTGCTGAACGCCTATGAGCGTTCAGATAAGCGAATCTATGAAGTGCCTTGCCCTGAATGCGGGGATTTTCACGAAATCGAATGGAAAGACATTCACTGGCCGGAAGGCGAGCCGGAAAAAGCACATTGGGCTTGCCCTTCCTGCGGTTCCGTTATTGAGGAAAGATATAAGGGCAAGATGGTTGCGGCTGGCCACTGGCGAATTACAGCGCCGGAAGTGAAAGGCCACGCCGGATTCCGTATCAATTCGCTTGTGTCGCCTCTGGAAAACGCAGCATGGGGCATTTTGGCGAAAGAGTTTCTTGCGGCTAAGGACGATCCGGCATTGCTACAAACCTTTGTCAATCTCGTGCTGGGGCAGGGCTGGCGCGAAAGTGGCGAGGAAATGGACGATAGCGAGCTTGCAAGCCGCGTTGAGCCGTTTTCTCTTGATTTGTTACCAGAAAGCGTTCTGGCCTTGACGGCAGGTGTGGACACGCAGCGCGACCGCCTTGAAGTAACAATCATTGGTTGGACGCGTGACGGGGAAGCGTTTATTCTCGATCATAAAATTATCTGGGGCTTGCCTGATGATGATGCGACTTGGACGGAACTCGATGCTGTTTTGAAAATGCGCTTCGATCATCCGCTTGGCGGAAAGCTGGGATTGGATGCTGTTGCAATCGATAGCTCGGACGGCGAGACGATGGAAAATGTCTATTCGTTTTGCTTCCCGCGTTCGTCGCGCAAGGTGTTGGCAATCAAAGGTGTGAACGGCAATCGCCCATGGATTGAAAAATCTAAGTCGAAGGTGAAAGGCGGCGCGCTCTGGATCGTCGGTGTTGATGGCCTGAAATCGCACCTGACGGCGCGGTTGTCACGAGGCAGGACAATCCGGTTCTCTGACCGCTTGCCGTTGTCGTGGTTCGAGCAACTTGCTAGTGAACGTGTTGTCGTTCGCTATACACGGGGCCAGCCGCAACGCCGGTTTGAGCGCATTCCCGGTCGCCGCGCCGAGGCATTGGATTGCGTAGTGTACGGTTTCGCAGCGCGGCAGATTCTCAATATCAATTGGGCTCAGCGCATTGATGATATGAGGTTTGGCGTAGAAGCGACCACGACGAGGGTGCAGGCTGTGGTAAGGTCTAATTGGTTGAAGGGATAGATTTATCCTTTCGTATCAATTCGACCGAGAACTTCTTACCGAATATTTTTCTGAATTTGGAAGAAATTTCTGTAATCACATTATATGTTTTTTCGGAATCGATGATTAGATATTTGTAAGTAGACTTAATATGCCTCTCCAAGCCAGAACTTTTTATTTCAAATTCTGCTGATTTATTTTTCTTTACAAAAGATTGTGAAAATCCACTTGAAAGAATTTTGTGATCTTCAATGGTTTCAAAATCTATGATATTCTCCCGTAACTTGTTGTAATGTTCTAAATTTGATAAAAATGAATTATATCTTTCAAAGCATTCATAGATGTCGTCAATATATTTATTAAGCCCATTTTTTACTAGTACGCTCATGTCGCCTTGATCGAAATTTAAAGGGGCTCTGTGAGAATGAACCGTAGGGTGGATTACTGGCCACCAAGCAAAAAATTTCACCCCGTTTTTTTCTAAGCTTAATAGATCATTATTGTTGTTTGCATTCTCAAGTTCTGTCTCAATATACTTAATATAAGAGTTCATTGAGTTCACTATTAAATATAATTGCATGCAGAGTTTCAGTGCAGCGGAAGCGTCCGCAGATTTCTGTGCTGCTTTGTTTTGAAAATGGGAATAAATTATAGTTACGGCGGCACCGATAACCGTTCCAACAAATCCAACTATCGCTGTGGGTATCCAGTTGTCTTCGGGAACGGAAAGTATGATCGGAGGTTCAATTCTTTGCCATATGTCTCTCATTTTTTGAGTATGCCCGCCTTTTTCATTCGAACTCCCGGGCCTTCGCCGTTTTCGGGCACGAAGATTACACCAGCAGCTTCAAGGGCTCCGCGAACCGCAGATTGATTGGCTTCGGTCATACCGTGATCGCCGTCTTTGGCCTCCGCGCGCCTCACAGTAGCGACACCAATTTTTGCTTCTTTTGCTAGATCTTCTGCACGCCAGCGAAGTAATGCCCTAGCAGCGCGGATTTGTGAACCTGTGATATGTGACATATCGTTTGATAGCCTATTGATCAATTAACAGTCTAATGATATGTAAGGTATCACTTGATTTGAAATTTATCAATGGAGCAGCTAATGTCGAGACCATCGTTCCCGGCTGACGCCGAAGGTTTGTCAAAACCATCTGGGTTTACGGTGTTTCATGAAGACCTACCTACCGGCATTTCTGGTCGTGAAGGGTTGGAAGCTCTGGACCGGATGGAGGATACATTATGCCAAATGCAGGACTATTCCTATTCTGCGCTGTATCTGGCGGAAGGTCGTTTGCTTGGTTCGATCGAGAATGAGCGGCTTTCTGCAATCTACACGCTCATATCTACTATTCGGGGGAATATCAGGTCTCTTGAGGGTGATTACAAAACTGTCAGCGGATTCTGTGACGCCTTGTGCAAGCGCATCGAAACGTGACGCATGTTTTTGAAAATGAAGCAATTGACAGACTGTCGGAGGTCTGATTACATACTCTGACACAATGTCGGAGATTATTCTATGGAAACTGTTCGCCTTCGTCCACTTTGCTATGAATTAGGTTTCAATGCTACCCGTCCTGAACAGTGGATCAGCCGCGGGTATTTTAAGCCATCGGAAATCGGTGTTCCTGGCCGTGCTCGTCAGTTGACAAAAAGGGATGCGGTGATGCTTCTTGCTCTCGTCGAATTGGTTGACGCTGGTTTTGATGCGTCTACGATCCATCGAGAAGTCCAAAATCTAACCCTCTACAAGCAAAAAACTTATCTTGTGATATCGCGCGGACGTCTTGGGTTCATAATTCCGCCCAGTGAACGTGGGGCACCTGCTCCGTCGGAGGAAGATTCTACTCGTGTAACGCTTCCGCTTGGGATGTTTCGATCAGCAGTTGTCCCGGAAGAAAAGCTGCTCGAAACGATCACTGACGATCATAAGAGCGTATCCGTTGTGATTAGTCTCGATGGACTGCTAGACCGTGTAAACACGGCTTGGGAAAAGATTTCTGAATCTTCAGATAACGAGAAGGCCTAAGTCATGGCCTTTCCATTCCAGCGCTTTTTCTCGCGAACGAACAAAGGGAATCCAAACCGGAAACGTGCCGTGAACGCTGCAAGCGCAAATTGGCCTGATGAAGTGCGTTCGGTTTCCGGTTCGGCTGATTATCGCACGGCTGGAATGACGGTCGGCCAGCGGGTTGCAGCACTCTATATCAATGATCCGGTGGTACGTTCGGCGGTCGGATTGATCGTCTCGCAGATCGTTGGCAGCGGTACGCGCTTGAATACTCCCGATCAGAAGCTTGATAGCGGGTTCAATTCTGCGAAGCTTGATCCATCCGGCCTTCTGTCGATCACCGCAATTCAGCGTGCTGTTGTGCGCTCATGGGCGATCAGCGGGGAAATTCTGGGGCTGCATCGCGTGGTTTCGGGTCGGTATGCTTTCCAGATTCTTGACCCGGAACAACTTGACCGCTCCAAAAACGAGGATCGTGGCGAAGCTGGTACTATCGTTGCGGGTGTTGAGCGAGACGGCTACGGCGTCATAAACGGATATTGGATTCTTCCGCATTCTCCCGGCGATCCTTTTGCCAGCAATACGCAATCCGTTCGCTTCGATGCTGCTGACGTGGTGCATGTTTTTGAGCATGAGTTTCCGGGGCAGGTGCGAGGCATGAGTCCGCTCGTTGCTGTGCTGCCGGTTCTCAACAATGCAAGCATTGCCATAGAAGCGCGGCTCAAACAGTTGCAGGTCAGCGCCATGCTCACCGCTATTCTAACCAGCCCTGACGGTACGGACGCCTTTGATGGTGATCCAAATCCGTCACTTGAGCCGGGGGCAATCATCCGCGCCCGTCCTGGTGAAAATGTCGAGGTTGTCAACGGTCCGCAATCGCCTGACTTCAATGCCTTTATCAAGGTTCTTTATCGCCAGATCGCAGCCGCGCTTGGCGTCACCTATGAGGATCTGATCGGGGATTTGGAAGGCGTTAATTATTCGAGTTTCCGCGGTGGTGCTTTGACGGCACGGCGTAAGGCCGAGGCCACGCGCAAGGTGTTGCTGATCGAAGGCATTCTGGAACCGATCTTTCGCCGCTGGCAGGCCATTGAGCATATGACGGCAAGGGCCAGTGCTGAAATAGAGCCGGGCTGGATCGAACCAAGCTGGCCGGAAATCGACCGCCTGAAAGAGGCTAACGCCGACATAGTGCTTCTGAAAGCTGGTCTGAAATCCCGCAAAGAAATCATCGAGGCACGTGGGCGCGAGTTTGAAACGGTGCGAGCCGAAATCGCTGCCGACCCTCTTTCCCAAACAGCCGGAGCCGTAAAATGAGCAATCCAGTTCGCCGTTATCAAGCCCAATCCCGGCCAAACAGCTACGATCCTGAAACCCGTTCTTTCACGGTGGTTGTTGCAACCAATGCCCCTGTTGATCGTGGCAATTATGATGAAGTTTTAGACCTGCAATCTTTCGGTGCCACTGGCTGGCCCGAAACATTGCCTTTGCAGACGGACCATTCCAGCAGTGTCCGTGATACAGTCGGAGCGCTCACAAATTTCCGCTTCGAGACATTGGAAAATGGCGTCACCGCTTTGGTGGCTGACGGTCGTTTATCCAGCCGCGCTGACAATGAAGCGCTCGCCGCCAATCTCAAGGATGGTGTGCAATCAAGCTTTTCCATTTCTTTTTCCGTTTCGAAATGGCGAGACAGCAAGGACCCGGTAACCGGCCGCAAGATCAGAACAGCCCTTTCCGGGCGGCTGATCGAAGGCAGCTTCGTGGTGAACCCTGCTGATCCGCTTTCCAAGATCAGGAGCCGTCCTATGTCTCAGGACATACAAATTGAAGAACAAGAAAACCGCATGTCGGCGGAACAGTGGGACACTGTTTGCCGTGCTGCGGGTGTGCCGGATGCTGTGCGTGAAGCGTTGCGCAATTCCGATGCGTCTGACGCGGACCGTACCGCATTGGCGCTTGCTGCTGTTGAACGCAATGCGCCACCGGTTCGCACAATCCGCCAGCATAACGACCAGACATTCGATAATCCGGTTGTGCTGCGTGATGCGGTCATTTCCTTTTATGATGCCGTCAATCGCGGCGAGCAGCCAAACGGACAGGCGGCTGAAGTGTTTGCGCAGGGCGAACGCGCTCTTGCCGAGCGTCTTTGCCGCAATGCTGGAATTGCGACCACTGGCTTGTCGGATGCGGAAGTGGTTCGCCGTGCTGCCACGACTTCCGATTTTCCGATCATTGCAGGCGGGACATTCAATCTCTCGATGCGCCGCGAACTGGATGCCGCTTCGTCGCCTGTTGCTGCACTTTTTGGCCGTGATACGGTTTCGACATTCAATGCTGAAACCCGTGGCCTTGCTGATTGGACCAGTCTTGCAATCGCCAACAAGCTGGAAAACGGGCAATATAAGCACTCGTTCATCCATGAGACAGGCGAGACTGTCAGCGTCGCTATTATCGGCGGTATTACCAGCAAATCTTATGAGCTGACGATCAACGCCGGTTCGCGCCTTGGCAATGACGGCACGCAGTTCGGCAAGCGTATGGCGGCGGAAATTGCAGATCGTCAGGTGGCCTATGTGCAGCAGGGTGATTTGTCCGGGCCGAAGATGAAAGACGGCAAGACCGTTTTCCATGCAAGCCGAGGCAATATTCTCGATTTTACGCTTAACGGTCAGACCGAAGTCAAACAGGTCATGTCTGCGCGTTCTGCCATGGCGAAGCGTAAGGGCGTCGGTGATGTGATGATCGGTGTTTATCCGACACACTGGCTTGTGCATTCGGATTTTGAGGAAACGGCCCTTCGTCTTGTAGCCAGCATTCAAGCATCCGCAATTGCCAATGTGAACCCGCTGGCGGGTAAGTTGCAGGTGGTGGTCGAACCGCGTCTTTTGAACCCGGATGCATCGTGGTTGGTCGCAGAACCTTCCAAGATGGACGGCGCTGTGCGCGTATTCCTGCAAGGGCAGGAAGCGCCATTTACCGATAGCCGGATCAATTTTGACACCGATGCGGTGCAGTTCAAGATTCGTCATCCGTTCGGCCTTGGCTGGCTCGAATGGCGAAGCTGGACGCGGCTCGATCACAAGGCGAGTTAAACCATGCCTATCACCGAGATGCAGCAGCAGCTTGAAAAGCTCCGCGCCGTCCGCGCCAGAGGCACCCGTAAGGTGCGCTTTGGTGAGGATGAAGTGGAGTATCGCAGTGATTCCGAACTGGCTGCTGCTATCGCTGATCTCGAACGCCGGATCGCGATGGCGGCTAGTCCGTCGCGCCGGCTGATCTATCCAAAGACTTCGAAGGGTTACTGATATGCGCAATTACATTCAGCATGGTGACATTGTTGATTTTACTGCCCCTCTGCCTTCCGGTGTGGTTTCTGGCGAAGGCTTCCTGATAGGGGATTTGTTCGGCGTGGCTTCCACCGACGCCAAGCCGGGACAGAAAGTCGCCACTTGGCTCGAAGGTGTGTTCCAGCTTCCTAAGGCCTCCGGCGCGGGGTTGACCGAAGGCCAAAAGGTTTATTGGGACGCTGACGAAAAGAACGTCACCGTCACAGAAGCCGATAACATCTTTATTGGTCATGCTGTCGAAGTGGCGCTTGCTGCATCGGCATTCGTTGCCGTTCGTTTGGCACAGTAAGGGAGGCGTGCGCCATGGAAATTAAGGTTCTCGCCTTGCGGCTGTGCAATGGCCACAAATTGCCGGATTTTGAAATTGTGGCGCACGCCGATCTTGAGATCGGCGGCGAGCTACTCATCCGGGATGCGGCTCTTGCGTCATTTAGTGACGGTTATCGCGTATTGCCGCCAAAAGCGCGCAGCAAAAACCGATCGACCGTTGTCTGGCGAAAAGGTGGGGCGCTCGCCAGCACTGTAAATAATACGGTCGAACGCGCCTATCGCTCAATGACAGGACAGGAAGCGGGGTGAAGCTGTGGCAAAGCGTTCTGTACTCATAAGCAATTCGGATGCGTTTCCCCGCATTTTGTTAGGGGATCGTCCGCCTTCATATCTTGGTAAAGCGCGTTTAGCGACGGAACTTGATATTAGTGAAACTACGGTCGACGATTATGTGAGGCGGGGCTTGCTTCCGAAACCTGTCAGGCTTGGAGGTTCTGTGCGTTGGAGCTGGATACAGGTGCAAGCTTTGCTGGAAGCTCACTCGACTGGTGGGCGGTCTGATGATCCATTCATGGCAGGGTTAAAGAATGTCTCGCAAAACACGTAGAGCCGCAACCGTTTCACTACCAAAGGGTGTTCATCGTGTTGTGTCACGCGGTCGGGAGTATTTTTATTATCAGACGGGCCGCGGTACGGCTCATGTTGGTGAGCGGATTAAGCTTCCCAATGATCCGCATTCGCCGGAGTTCTGGCAAGCGGTCCGGCAAGCCCAAGGTATCAGTGGGTCGGTTGCCGGAGATACTATAGGTGCATTGATTGATGCTTATCAGGAGGCTTGGCCCGGTCTTCCGAGAAAACTCGCCGAAAGCACCATAGATCAATATCGGCGACAATTGCGGGTAGTGCGGCAGGTCTGGGGTGATTTGCAAGCCGATGCTCTTAGGCCTTCACACGTGCAGGCTTTAATCGAGAAGATAGGAGCCAAAACCCCCGGATCTGCGAACAACTTGCTTGATGCCCTGCGAGCTATGTGTCGTTGGGCGAGTGGGCCACGTGAATTGCTTGGCCGCGATCCCACGCAAGGCGTTGCACATTTTCAGCAAGGTGAAGGGCATAAGCCTTGGTCGCCTGAACAACTGAGATATGCGGATGAACATTTTTCTGGAATGCTGCGCCGTGCCTATGTTTTAGCTCGATACACTGGCCAGCGCATAAGCGATGTTGTGCGTCTGGGGTGGACGGATATAGACGAGGGGGGATTCAGCCTTCCACAGAAAAAGACAGGTGTTCGGCCTTGGTGTCCGATCTTCCCGGAACTTGAAGCGGAAATGGCACATTGGGAAAAGAGGCCGGGACCGTTTCTTTATCAGGATAATGGCAAGCCTTTCACAACGAATCTCATGTGGAAGTGGCTGAATGAAGCCAGAGAAAACCAGCCCGTAATTGAAGATGTGGTCTGGCATGGCTTACGCGCTAATGCCGTTATCAGGTTGAGGCAAGCAGGTTTCAGCGTTCCGCAGATTTGTGATGCTGTCGGAATGAGTCCTCAAATGGTCGAGCGATATAGCCGTTACGCTGATCGTAAGATGGGTGGAAAAGCCATTCTGATGGACTTCCAGAAACGGAAACAGAACGAAACTGTAAAACAGTTGAAAACTGGAAAACTAAAATGACCAAAAATCAATCGGTTACAGGTAAGGAAACGAAGTGGAGGCTTCTGTTGCCAGGTGCCTCCGAACCCCGCCTCAAGGTGCTAACCAGAAGGACTTAGAGTGGGTTTCCCGCACCGCGATTAAGCAGCGAGAGCGTAACCCTGAGCTTTGTTGTCATTTGCAACTACTCAATTGACCCGATAACGGTGGTATCATGCCGAGCAAAAGAGCGATCTTTACACCCTTGTCGATCCTATTTCGCCCCCGCCACAGCGCAACGCGCCTTTAATGCTTCTTGCGTTGTGGTGGAGGCGCCGGGTACCGCCCCCGGGTCCAATAGGTTTATTACATCGTCCGTTTATCACCATAGTCAGCTTGCGCTGACATCCTGTATATAGGCGTCCTTTTCTCCGATTGAAAGAGGGTAGTTGTTATTTAACAGGTTGTTGCCCGTCTTCCGACTTCGCTTTTTGCGTTCATTTTCATTGACAGGCAGGGCAGGCTGGTCAATCCTCACCACACTATCGGTGCATGCCGGAAATAGGATTGCGATCGTCCGGCTGTAGCGGAGGTTTAACCGGGGCTAAAACCAATCGAAGGAGAGTGGATAGATGAGTGACTATATCGCGGATGTCCGTCGCTATGATGCTGGCGCTGATGAAGCCGTTGTCGAGAAGATCGTAAAGCATCTTGGCATTGCCCTGCGCAATCGTGATTCCTCCCTCGTTTCGGCAACTGACCCTGAAGAAATGAAGCGTGTTCGCGATAGCTGGGTGCACAAGAAGCTTGGTGTCGCTGACGAGGCAAAAGCTGTCGAAGTCGTCGATCATGTCGCAGAAGTCATGAAGGGCGACCGTAACAAGCACCGCGTTACCTTTTATTATCTGGTTGCCAAACAGCTGGGTAAGCTTGGCGATCTTTAATTTCAGTCCACAGGCAAATCGAAACCCCGGTGTCATAACGCCGGGGTTTTTCCTATATTGGGCTTTGACGAATCGACCCGGAAAGTATCCCCTATGCGCACCTATCTCGACCTACTCCAGCATGTGCTTGATAACGGCGCTGACCGTGGCGATCGGACCGGGACAGGCACGCGCTCAGTGTTTGGCTATCAGATGCGGTTTAATCTGGCCGAGGGATTTCCGGTTCTGACCACCAAAAAGCTGCATCTTCGCTCCATCATTCACGAGCTGCTGTGGTTCCTTAAAGGTGATACCAATATCGCCTATCTCAGGGAAAATGGCGTTTCGATCTGGGATGAATGGGCGGATGAGAAGGGCGATCTTGGTCCGGTCTATGGTTATCAGTGGCGTTCATGGCCTGCGCCAGATGGCCGCCATATTGACCAGATCGCGAATCTTCTCAAAATGTTGCGTGAAAATCCTAACTCAAGACGTTTGATTGTTTCGGCGTGGAATCCGGCGCTGGTCGATGAAATGGCCTTGCCGCCATGCCATTGCCTGTTTCAGTTCTATGTTTCAGATGGCAAACTTTCCTGTCAGCTCTATCAGCGCTCGGCGGATATTTTTCTGGGCGTTCCATTCAATATCGCCTCTTATGCGCTTTTGACGATGATGATTGCGCAGGTTGCCGGGCTTGAGCCGGGTGATTTTGTGCACACGCTCGGGGACGCGCATCTCTACTCCAATCATTTTGAGCAGGCACGTCTGCAACTGACCCGCACGCCAAAATCATTGCCGACCATGCGTATTAATCCCGATGTGAAGGATCTGTTTGCTTTCCGCTTCGAGGATTTTGAGCTTATCGGTTATGAAGCCGATCCAACGATCAAAGCGCCGATTGCGGTGTAAGATATGCATAATCAGAAGCCGTTTTTATCGATTGTTGTGGCTGCATCCGAAAATGGTGTGATTGGCCGCGACAATGATATGCCGTGGAAGCTTTCGACCGATCTCAAACGCTTTAAGGCGCTGACGCTTGGAAAGCCTGTGATTATGGGGCGCCGGACATGGGAGTCCATTGGTCGCCCATTGCCGGGGCGTCCCAACATCGTGATAACGCGCGATGCAGCTTTTCATGCGGAAGGTGCGCAGATTATCGGCTCGCTTGAGGATGCAATCGCTCTGGGGCACAGGCTTGCGACTGAGCTTGGCGTGGGTGAAGTCTGCATTATTGGGGGTGGCAAGATTTATGCGCAGGCGCTACCGTTCGCCGACAAAGTGTATTTGACACAGGTTCTCGCCACCGTTGATGGCGATACTTATTTTCCTGAAATCGATTCGCAAATCTGGCGCGCCGTTTCGAGTGAAGATGTGCCTCAAGGAGAAAAAGACAGCCATCCGACGCGCTATATTCAGTACGAACGCTATAATGCGTAAATTATAACGCAGGAAATTGGCTGCCTTACGTTGAAAGCGGCCCTCGCGATGCCTATAAAACGGTAACATTATTTGATGACAGGAAGTTGAATAGACTTTCAGTCTCCCGGACGAGAGGTGAGGATGCCCTGGAGTAATCAGAACGGCGGCGGTGGCCCATGGGGTGGCGGCGGCGATAACAATAATAATAACGGTTCCAATAATGGCGGCCCGTGGGGTCAAGGACCCAAAGGCCCGCGTGGTGGCGGACCCAACACGCCGCCTGATCTCGAGGATATTCTGCGCAAAGGCCAGGATCGCCTGAAAAAGGTTTTCCCCGGTAGCGGTGGCGGTGGTGGAAAAGGCAACAGCAATCGCCCGTTCTATTATCTGATTGGTGCGGCTGTTCTTGGTTTCTGGCTGTTTCAGTCTGTTTACACCGTCCAGCCGGATGAGCTTGCGGTTGAACTGGTCTTTGGTAAGCCAAAGGCAGAAGTTTCCGAACCGGGCCTGCATTTCCTTTTCTGGCCGGTTGAAACCGTTGAAAAGGCGCAGATCGTCGAAAAGCAGATCAATATTGGTGGGCAGGGGTCGCGTACTGCTACGCAAGGCCTGATGCTGACTGGCGATCAGAACATCGTCAATGTTCAGTTCTCCGTGCTGTATCGTGTTTCGAATCCACGTGATTATCTGTTTAATGTCGAAAACCCGGATGCCATGGTGCAGCAGGTTTCCGAGAGTGCGATCCGCGAAATCGTCGGCCGCAGACCGGCTCAGGATGTTTTCCGTGACAACCGTGCCGAAATTGCGCAGAGCGTTCGTGAAATCATTCAGTCCACACTTGATCGTTACAATGCCGGTATTCAGATCAATGCCGTTTCCATCGAGGATGCAGCTCCGCCGCGTGAAGTGGCTGATGCGTTCGATGAAGTGCAGCGTGCCGAGCAGGATGAAGATCGCTTCGTAGAAGAATCCAATCAATACTCAAACCAGCGGCTTGGTCAGGCACGTGGTCAGGCAGCGCAGCTTCGCGAAGAGGCCGCTGCATATAAAAACCGCGTTGTTCAGGATGCCACCGGTGAAGCGCAGCGCTTCAACTCGGTTGTCGCTGAATATAAGAATGCGCCCGAAGTAACGCGTAATCGTTTGTTCCTCGAAACTATGGAAGAGGTGCTGGCCGGCACCAAGAAGGTTATCGTGGAAGCGGGTAAGGATGTTGTTCCATACCTTCCATTAAGTGAACTTATGCGCCAGCAGCCGCGTTCAGGTGCTGCCGATGCAACGACGAATAGCGGAGGTAACTGATCATGGCCAATAACAGGCTTCCGTTTATTGTCGGTATCATCGCCGTACTGGCTTTCGTTCTTTATTCCTCGGTTTTCATCGTCAATGAACGTCAGCAGGCAATCGTCCTGCGCTTTGGTCAGATTGTCGACGTGAAAACCGAACCGGGTATCTATTTCAAAATGCCGTTTGGTTTCATGGATGCGGACTCGGTTCAGCTGATCGATGATCGCCTTTTGCGCTTTGACCTTGATGACATTCGTGTTCAGGTTTCTGGCGGTAAGTTCTACGACGTGGATGCTTTCCTCGTTTATCGCATCACTGATCCGAGCAAGTTCCGTGAAACGGTCTCCGGTTCCACGATCCTTGCTGAGCAGCGTCTGCGCACGCGTCTTGATGCTGCATTGCGCGGCGTCTACGGTCAGCGTGGCTTCGAGGCAGCGCTTTCGGAAGAGCGTGGTGAAATGATGCGTGAAGTTGCCAACCAGCTTCGTTCTGATGCGAATTCGCTTGGTATCACCATTGAAGACGTTCGCATTCGCCGCACGGATCTGACAGCAGAAGTATCGCAGCAGACCTATGAGCGCATGAAAGCCGAGCGTCTTGCTGAAGCTGAGCGTTTGCGCGCGCGTGGTCGTGAAGCGGCACAGCGTATCCGTGCTATTGCAGATCGTCAGGTTGTCGAAACGCTTGCTGAAGCGCGTAAGGAATCGGAAATCCTTCGTGGTGAAGGCGATGCTGAGCGCAGTGCGATCTTCGCAGAAGCGGCCAAGAAAGATCCGGGCTTTTACGCTTTCTATCGTTCGATGGCGGCGTATCGCAAAGCACTCGAAACACCGGATACAACGCTGGTCATTTCACCGGATTCGGAGTTCTTTAGGTTCTTCCGTGATGCCGGTGGTCAATTGCCGACACCGTCAAAGTAAGAGAGACTATCGCATATGAGCGATTTTCTGGCCGCCGTAGGACTTCTCTTCGTCTTCGAAGGGCTGCTCTACGGCGGCTTTCCATTTTTTGCAAAAAGACTTGCGCGTGATGCGTCTGAGGCGCCTGAAAGCATGTTGCGCATTGCCGGGCTTTGCGCGCTTGCAATTGGTGTGTTCATTGTCTGGCTTGTCAGGGGATAAGCCAGTTCAAACGCTATATTTCTGATCTCTACCCTATGCGGGGCCGTAAACAGGCCGTAATTTGCAGCGATCTAATCTATTCGATTTCTTACCGCAGACAGAAACGGAGCAGAGCTTCATGGCAATTGCACCCAAGGCGAGTTTTACTCGCACTCTTCTGGCAACCGTCGCTCTTGGAGCGATGAGTTTTACGGGGACAGTTGCAATTGGCGCCACGCCTTCGTTCGCCCAGCAAACTGCACCGATCCGGCAGGGCCCCGGCTCTGTGGCTGATTTGGCCGAAGGGCTATTGGATGCGGTGGTAAATATTTCGACATCGCAGACCGTCAAGGACGATGGTGAGGAAGACGGCGGCGTGCCGATGCCGCAGGTGCCGGAAGGCTCCCCATTTGAGGATCTCTTCAAAGATTTTTTCAATGACAAGGATGGCGGCAAGAATAGCGATTCACGCAAAGTGCAGTCGCTGGGTTCCGGCTTTGTGATTGATGCCAAACAAGGTTACATCGTCACCAACAACCATGTCATCGCCGATGCTGATGAGATCGAAGTCAATTTCGTTGACGGTTCCAAGCTGAAAGCGGAACTGGTTGGCAAGGACACAAAGACCGATCTTGCGGTGCTGAAAGTTGATCCGACGAAACATAAGCTGAAGGCCGTTGAGTTTGGCAACTCGGAAAAAGCACGCATTGGCGATTGGGTTCTGGCGATTGGCAATCCATTTGGTCTTGGTGGTACGGTGACGGCCGGTATTATTTCCGCGCGCAAACGCGATATTCAGTCCGGCCCCTATGATGATTTCATTCAGACCGATGCTGCAATCAACCGGGGTAATTCCGGTGGTCCGCTGTTCGATATGGACGGCAAGGTGATCGGCATCAATACCGCAATCTATTCACCATCGGGTGGCTCGATTGGTATTGGTTTTGCTATTCCGGCTGAAATGGCTGTTGGCGTTATCGATCAGCTCAAAGAGTTTGGCGAAGTGCGCCGTGGCTGGCTCGGTGTTCGTATCCAGCCTGTAACCGATGATGTTGCGCAGAGCCTCGGTTTGAAAGAATCTAAAGGCGCGTTGATTGCCGGTCTCGTCGAAAACTCTGGTGTTGATAACAAAGAGATTAAACCGGGTGACGTTGTTATTCGGTATGACGGCAAGCCAGTTGAGCGCGCGCGCGATCTGCCGCGACTTGTGGCCGAAAGCGCTGTCGGTGATGAGGTCGAAGTCGTTGTTGTCAGAGACGGCGAAGAGAAGACTGTAAAGGTCAAGCTCGGTCGTTTGGTTGAAGACGATAAGAGCACCGAGGATGCCGCTGAAGATCAGGCACCGCCACCGGATATGGAAGACGGGGAAGCAGCACCTGATGCACCAAAGTCTGATACCCAGAAAAAAGAACAGAAGGAACAGACTGCTACGACGGCAGTCATGGGTATGAAACTTGCCGAGATCAATGATGATGTGCGTGGCGAGTTCGGCATTGCGGAAGATGTGGAAGGGGTGGCCGTGCTTTACGTCACTCCGGGTTCTGCTGCCAGCGAAAAACGTATCGAAACAGGCGATGTGATTGTTGACGTTGGGCAGGTGACGGTCAAAACGCCAGCGGATGTGAAGAAGCGCATCGATGCCCTTCGTCGTGAAGGACGTAAGAATGCGCTTTTGATGTTGGCGTCACGTTCGGGCGAGCTGCGTTTTGTCACGATCCGCATAGATTAGGCTTTGATTTTACATAAAAATAAAAGGCGTCGCAGAATTTGCGACGCCTTTTTTGTTTGGTGTTTGAATCACTTGCAGGCATTGGCTCTCAATATGATTCAGAAAGGCCTCATTCCACAAAATCAGATTTTCGGTAGCCCTGGATATGAAGGAGCGCGGTGAGATCACCATGATCAATGCGCACCTTCGCCTGTGCCGCGACGGCTGGCTTGGCGTGAAGTGCTACGCCTGTGCCTGCAAGCTGAATCATGCCGAGATCATTGGCGCCATCGCCGACGGCGATTGCATGCTGCGGGGTGAGGCCGAGGCGATCAGCAATTTCGACGAGCTTTTCGACTTTTGCTTCGCGGCCGAGGATAGGGTCGGAAACCGTGCCGCTCAAATGCGCGCCATCATGAAGAAGGGTGTTGGCGCGGTCTTCATTGAAGCCGATCATTTCTGCGACGCGCTTTGTGAATGATGTGAAGCCACCAGATACAAGTGCCGTGTAAGCGCCGTGCTTGCGCATGGTGCGGACCAGTTCAACGCCGCCCGGCATCAGCGAAATGCGGGTGGAGATAACCTTGTCGATCACCGAAAGCGGCAGACCTTTGAGCAGAGCAACGCGTTCACGCAATGCTGGTTCGAATTCGATTTCACCGTTCATGGCACGGGCAGTAATCGCCGCAACATGCTCGCGCAGGCCAGCTTCTTCGGCCAGTTCATCAATGCATTCCTGCTGGATCATTGTGGAATCCATGTCGGCAATCAGAATTTTCTTGCGTCGGCTGTCCTGTTCCTGCACCACGACATCGACTGGGGCGCCATCAAGGGCGGCGCGCAATGCCTGATCTGCTTCTTCATGCCCGATTGTGGATGGAAGCGGTATGTCGCAGGCAATACCGTCTGCCAGCCAGTAAAGTCCGGTTGCATTGACTGCCGCCGAGGCTTTAATCCCCAAAGATGGAATAAGCGACGCTTTGGCCGGATTGGCAATCAGTGTAGCAATAAGGGAAGCGGATCGGGACATGAGGAACATTTCCTGCGATGAGTGAAGCGGTAAAGGGTGCAATCCTGATAGCTGGACCGACGGCCAGCGGCAAGTCGGCTCTTGCGCTTCATATGGCAAAGGAGACAGGCGGCTTTATCGTCAACACCGATTCCATGCAGGTTTATGATGTGCTCGACCTTTTGAGTGCACGTCCGCAGGCTGACGAACTGCGTGAAGCTGATCATTTTCTGTATGGCCATGTGGCTCCATCCGTTTCCTATTCGACGGGCAAATGGTTTGCCGATGTTGAAATTGTGCTGGCGCGGCATGATCTGAAAGGGCGCACACCGATTTTTGTCGGTGGTACAGGGCTTTATTTCCGCGCGCTGTTGGGCGGGCTTTCGCAGATGCCGGAAGTGGCTGTTGATGTGCGTGAGCATTGGCGCAACAAAATGAGCGAGGAGGGCGCAGAGGCCCTTCATAGATTGCTTGCAGAGCGAGACCCGGAGATTGCAGCCACGTTGCGCCCCACAGACAGCCAGCGTATTGTGCGTGCGCTGGAAGTGTTTGAGGGAACAGGCAAGTCTCTGTTGCATTGGCAGAGGAATACCGGAACGGCACTGATCGATAATGCGAGCGCGCGCAAAATCGTGTTGTTGCCGGATCGCAAATGGTTGGGCGAGCGGATTGAGCGGCGCTTCAAACTCATGTGGGATCAGGGCGCGCTCGATGAAGTCCGTGCATTAATGGCTCTGAATCTTGATCCTGCACTGCCGGCTTTAAAAGCGATCGGCGTGCGTGAGATTTCAGCATTTTTTTCTGGCGAAATACCGCGCGAAGAAGCCATAGAGCTTTCCGTTATCGCCACGCGCCAATATGCGAAACGGCAATCAACATGGTTTAGAAACCAGCTTGATGAGAGCTGGAAGAGGTATGGCTCTGCTGAAGAAGCCTTGTCAGGGCAATAATCTTATCAAGATGGCCTCTTTTATATAAGAAAATATCGTGTTTTGTGCATTTTCGCGTTGACGCCGCGATTTTCGCTGATTAGTCTCCCCGGCATGAACAGAACAGCTCTTATTCTTGTGGTACGAACGCGCATGGGCAGGATGGTGTAACCATCCGGCGAAAGCTCCCATGCGCGAAAGACAGGCTCCCTCGGGGGCCTTTTTTGTTATCTGAACATCAACGAATTGATTAAGTAAAGCAGACGGGAAGTGAAGACGATGACGGCAGCAAAAAGCGAGGCGGCGACGATCTCCGCAGGGCAACGCGAAATGACCGGCGCGGAAATGGTGGTTCAGGCTATGATCGATCATGGCGTGGAACATCTTTTTGGCTATCCGGGCGGTGCCGTGCTGCCGATCTATGACGAACTGTTCCAGCAAGACAAAGTTCAGCACATTCTGGTTCGCCACGAGCAGGGCGCAGGCCATGCGGCGGAAGGTTATGCGCGTTCGACCGGCAAGGTTGGCGTTATGCTGGTCACGTCCGGTCCGGGTGCAACCAATGCGGTTACGCCTTTGCAGGACGCGCTTATGGATTCGATCCCGCTGGTCTGCATTTCCGGTCAGGTTCCGACATCGCTGATCGGCTCGGATGGTTTTCAGGAAGCTGACACCGTTGGCATCACGCGCCCTTGCACCAAGCACAACTGGCTGGTTCGTGATGTAAACGATCTGTCACGCATTCTGCATGAAGCGTTCCATATTGCTTCGACGGGGCGTCCGGGGCCGGTTCTGGTTGATATCCCTAAGGATATTCAGTTTGCGACCGGCATTTATACGCCACCGCAGACTGCACCGCGCACAAGCTATCGCCCGACCATTGAAGGCGACAAGTCAGCGATCACGCAGGCTGTTGAGTTGCTTTTGAACGCCAAAAAGCCCGTCATTTATTCCGGCGGCGGTGTTATCAATTCCGGTCCTGCTGCAACGAAGCTTTTGCGTGAGCTGGTTGAAATCAGCGATTTCCCGATCACTTCGACCCTGATGGGCTTGGGTGCCTATCCTGCATCGGGCAAGAACTGGCTGGGTATGCTCGGAATGCACGGCACATACGAAGCCAATATGACCATGCATGATTGCGATGTCATGCTGTGCGTTGGTGCGCGTTTTGATGACCGTATCACGGGTCGTCTCAATGCCTTTGCTCCGCATTCGCGCAAGATTCACATCGATATTGATCCATCATCGATCAACAAGAATGTTCGCGTTGATGTGCCGATCATCGGTGACGTGGCGCATGTTCTCGAAGATATTGTTCGTCAGTTCCGCGCTTCCGAAAAGAAGCCCGAAAAGAACGCAATTGCTGCCTGGTGGGATCAGATCAACCGCTGGCGTGCTCGAAAGTCATTGGCCTATACGCCGAACAAAGACGTGATCATGCCGCAATATGCGTTGCAGCGCTTGAATGAACTGACCAAGGATCGTGACACTTATATCACGACCGAAGTTGGCCAGCATCAGATGTGGGCCGCACAGTTCATGGATTTTGACGCACCAAATCGCTGGATGACTTCGGGTGGTCTCGGCACCATGGGCTATGGTTTGCCTGCGGCTCTGGGTGTTCAGATTGCGCATCCTGATGCGCTGGTTATTGATATTGCTGGTGATGCGTCGATCCAGATGTGCATTCAGGAAATGTCGGCTGCCATCCAGTATGAAGCGCCGATCAAGATTTTCATCCTGAACAATCAATATATGGGTATGGTTCGTCAGTGGCAGCAGTTGCTGCATGGCAATCGCTTGTCACATTCCTATACGGAAGCAATGCCAGATTTCGTGAAGCTGGCAGAAGCTTATGGTGCGCATGGTATTCGCTGCGATAAACCAGAGAAGCTTGATGATGCGATTATGGAAATGATTGAAGTCAAAAAGCCGGTTATCTTTGATTGCCGCGTTGCCAATCTCGCCAACTGCTTCCCGATGATCCCATCTGGTAAGGCACATAATGAAATGCTGTTGCCTGATGAAGCGACCGATGAAGCTGTTGCCAATGCCATTGACGCCAAGGGCCGTTCCCTAGTCTGATCCGGAGTAAAGAACATGAACGCACAAAATCTAGCATCCGGCTCGGCATATTTTATTGCAGCGGATACTCAGACACCGGAAACCCATACGCTTTCGGTTCTCGTTGATAACGAACCGGGCGTTCTCGCCCGTGTCATTGGCCTGTTTTCAGGCCGTGGCTACAACATTGAAAGCCTGACGGTTTCTGAAACCGAGCATGAGCAGCATCTGTCGCGCATCACGATTGTGACACGTGGCACGCCAAATGTTCTCGATCAGATCCGCCATCAGTTGGAGCGCATCGTGCCGGTGCACCGCGTGGTTGATATGACCTACCGCGCCGTCGAACTTGGCCATGAACGTCCGATTGAGCGTGAGCTTGCGCTGATCAAGGTTGCAGGAAAGGGCGAGGCGCGTGCTGAAACCCTGCGCCTGACCGATGCCTTTAATGCCAAGATTGTGGATGCAACGACCGAGCATTTCATTGTGGAGATTACCGGCAAGACGGCCAAGATCGACCAGTTCATTTCGCTGATGAAGCCGCTTGGTCTGGTTGAAATCTGTCGCACGGGTGTGGCTGCCATGAACCGTGGGCCTCAGGGACTGTAAATAGCAAGCTTAATCGAGACAATATCGGCTGAAACCGGCACAATGTTTCGATTGTGCCGGTTTTTTATTGAGCTAATTTGTAGCTACAATTCAGGTCAAATCACTATGTCTCTTGAAATATTTCTGGCGCTTGTTGTCTTTGCATTTGTTTCGTCGGTCACGCCCGGTCCCAACAATCTGATGCTGCTTGCATCCGGTGTGAATTTCGGTTTCCGGCGCACGATTCCGCATATGCTGGGCATTGGCGTGGGGTTTTTTATCCTGTTGCTGGCCGTGGGTTTTGGCCTTGGTGCGCTGATTGAAACCGTGCCGTCGTTCTATATGGCGCTGAAGTTCGCGGGTGGCGCTTACATGCTCTATCTTGCGTGGAAAATTGCCACATCGCGTTCCATCGGTGAGTCTAAAAGACGCGACAAGACAAAACCCATGTCGTTTTTGCAGGCACTGGCTTTCCAGTGGGTCAATCCCAAAGCCTGGGTGATGGCAATCACCGGTATTGCGACCTATGCAAACCACGACAATTATTATGTTGCCGTTCTTCTGGTGAGTGCTGCTTTTGCGATGGTTAACCTGCCGAGTGTCTCCGTCTGGGCGGGGTTTGGTACGCTGTTGCGCAACTGGCTCTCCGATCCTGTTCGATTGAAATGGTTCAATTTAATCATGGCGTTGTTGCTGGTTTTGAGCCTTTGGCCAATGCTGAAATAGCGTGTTGAAGAGGTGAATGATGTCCATACTTCCCACTTATGACGATGTGATCTCCGCTGCCAGACAGATTGAAGGCCATGCGCATCACACACCGGTTTTCACGTCATCAATCCTTGATCGAGAAACGGGGGCTGAGTTCTTTTTCAAATGCGAAAACTTTCAGCGTATTGGTGCGTTCAAGTTTCGTGGGGCGTTTAATGCTTTGTCGCGGTTTTCAGATGAGCAGAAGAAGCGCGGCGTGCTTGCCTTTTCTTCCGGCAATCATGCGCAGGCGATCGCGCTGGCCGCGAAATTATTAAATATTGGTGCGACGATTATCATGCCCGAAGATGCGCCAGCGGCCAAGCTCGACGCAACGCGGGGTTATGGCGCAAAAGTCGTTACCTATAATCGTTATACCGAGGATCGCGACGCTCTTTCGAAGACGCTGGCCGAGGAGGGTGGGCTGACGCTTATTCCGCCGTTTAATCATCCTGATATTATTGCAGGGCAGGGCACGGCAGCAAAGGAACTGATTGAAGAGGTTGGCCCGCTGGATGCATTGTTTGTCTGCCTTGGCGGCGGTGGACTGCTGGCGGGTTCAGCCTTGGCGGCCAAAGCACTTTCCCCTTCCTGCGATGTTTATGGTGTGGAGCCAGAAGCAGGCAATGACGGTCAGCAGTCGTTCCGCTCAGGCAAGATCGTCCATATCGACGTTCCGCAGACCTTGGCGGATGGTGCGCAGTCACAAGCTTTGGGTGAGCTCACCTTTGCTATTATCCGTAAGACGGTTCGCGATATTTTGAGTGTCAGCGACGATGAACTTGTGCAGGGCATGAAGTTTTTCGCAAGCCGTATGAAAATGGTGGTTGAGCCGACCGGCTGTCTGGCGTTTGCCGGTGCAAGACAGATCGCATCAAGCCTGAAGGGCAAGCGGGTTGGCGTGATTGTGAGCGGCGGAAATGTTGATCTTGATAAGTTTGCGGCATTGGTAAGCCAAAAGGTTTGATCACGGTTTGATCTTGTGTTTGGGCGGCGAATCCTGTCTGAACAGCATATGCAGTTTTCTCCAGAGCAGGATCAGGCCTTGAAGGCCGTTGGACAATGGCTGAAAGAAGGGCGTTCGCCCATTTTTCGGCTGTTTGGCTATGCCGGTACAGGTAAAACGACGCTGGCGCGTTATTTTGCCGAGCATGTCGATGGCGAAGTGCAGTTTGCTGCCTTCACCGGCAAGGCAGCGCAGGTATTGCGCTCGAAGGGCGCGAACAATGCCCGCACGCTGCATTCGCTGATCTATCGCCCGCGTGGTGAAGAAGCGATTGAAGACGAGACGACGGGCAAGACGTCTATTTCGCCGACTTTTTCGCTTAATCGTCAAAGCCCTGTGGCCAAAGCGGCGCTGATCGTTGTGGATGAATGTTCTATGGTCGATGAGCAGCTCGGCCGCGATCTCATGACATTTGGTACGCCGATTTTGGTGTTGGGCGATCCGGGCCAGTTACCGCCAATCTCCGGCGGTGGGTTCTTCACCGAACATGAGCCGGATTATCTGCTCACTGAAATTCATCGGCAGGCACGTGATAACCCCATTATCCGCATGGCGCTTGATGTGCGTGAGGGCAGGGAGTTGAGCTATTGCGATGAGGGCCGGGCGAAGGTCATCTCCAAGTCGCAAGTCAATCAGGATCTGGTTCTGGCGGCTGATCAGGTGCTTGTCGGCACAAACCGCACACGTAAGCGCTATAATCAGCGGCTGCGTGAGCTGAAAGGTTTCAGCGCAGATTATCCGCAGGCTGGCGATAAGCTGGTTTGTTTACGCAATGATCCGGCCAAGGGGCTGCTGAACGGATCTCTTTGGAAAGTGATGACCTCATCCAAGGAAACCGTGAAACCCGGAATCAATCTTCTGGTGTCGCCGGAAGATGAAGATCGTGGCGTTGCCAAAATCAAATTGCTCAAGGCACAGTTTGAAGACCCGGATGCTGAAATTCCGTGGCAGACCAAAAAACGCTTTGATGATTTTGATTATGGCTATGCGCTGACTGTGCACAAGGCGCAGGGTTCGCAGTGGGATAATGTCGTGCTGTTTGATGAAAGCTATGCATTCCGCGACACGCGCGAGCGCTGGCTTTATACGGCCATCACGCGTGCTGCGGAGCAGTTGACGATTGTAAAGTGATTGCTCAAGTGATCATTGTTCTTGTGGCTTGGCGTCCAGCCATTCCCACGCCTTCGGCTCATCATCCGATTCAAATGTGCGCATTTCTATCGAGAGAAATGGCTGCATCAGTGTGACGCTGGCCTGTATCCACAAAGGACCGCCGACAATCGCGTAACGACGCAGATGTCGCAACGATTTTGCGCGCATGGAGAGCATGCTTTCGGAAAAAGCAGCTCCCCAGTCAACGCCTTCATAGCCAGTCAGCCGGATAAGCAGGTCGATTTCTTCATGACCTTCATAGGCCGCATCAAGCAGGCCATAGAGGTTTTCCAGCGCTGCATCATCCAGATGCCCTTCGATTGCAAAAGCGAAGACGTCCTCGCGATTGGTGGGAATGCGTCGAATGACCGGAATATCTTCATTGCGCATTGGTGACCTCCAGTTTCTGAATGCTTTGTTGTTCGGTTAAAACGTTGCTGGTGGGGCAAAAGTTGCGAAAAAGCGTATGAAAGTTTCCATTCGGGCCGCTGTTGGAAATTGTTTGTGAGATGCGGTCTTAAACACTCACATTTTTTCTCAACGGACGATATAAAGCCATATCCTTATTTGAGGGAGCCACGCTCTATGCCTGCAAAACTGTCCGTCAATCTTAATGCCATCGCCATGTTGCGCAATAGGCGTGATCTCCCCTGGCCAAGTGTTACCGGCCTTGGACGTGCAGCGCTTGCAGCCGGTGCCGCTGGTTTGACAGTGCATCCGCGCCCCGATCAGCGCCATATTCGCTTTTCCGATCTTGCTGATATTCGTGCTTTGATCGATGATGAATATCCGCTGGCCGAGTTCAATATCGAAGGCTTTCCGACAGAAGCTTTTCTGGAACTGGTGGAAAAGCATCAGCCGCAACAGGTGACGCTGGTTCCTGATGATCCGATGCAGGCGACATCCGATCATGGCTGGGACTTTGAAACAAAGTCGGATTTTCTGGCGCCTATTGTTCAGCGTCTCAAGGCAAACGGTATGCGTGTATCGCTTTTCGCTGATCCCGATCCGCTTGGCTATGAAAAGGCCAAGGCTATCGGCGCTGACCGGATTGAGCTTTATACCGGCCCTTATGGGGCGACCTATGACGATCCCGCGGCTGCATCGCATGAGATAAATCGTCTTGGCAAAGCTGCGGATGCTGCAACAGCGCTCGGGCTTGCAATCAATGCTGGGCACGATCTGACAGTTGAAAATCTCCCCGCGCTGGTCAAACGTGTACCGCAATTGAGTGAAGTGTCGATTGGCCACGGCTTGACTGCAGATGCGTTAATGTATGGTATGCCAGTGACCGTCAGCCGCTATATTGCTGCGCTTGCGGGATAAAAAGGGGCTCCTAAAACGCATGGCTGCTAATCAAGCCGTGCGAATTTCGCATTTGTGCGCGGACGCGACAAGATATAAACCGCGCGCCACAGATCATGCGCTGCGTGCACAGGATCGTTTGAGGGAAGCATACATGAAGTTTTCCACTGTCCTTGTTCCGTGCTATGGCGTTGGTTCAGTATATTTTTCTTTGAAAAGTTTGATTTTTATACATGCGGCACATGGCCGTTGACGGCTTATTCGCCTCTACACTCTCTGATATTCCATTTCGATATTTATGAAGGTGTCTGCATATGAGCAGCGAGAATACAGATAAGAGCGTTTCATCCGCAGGCGATGCGATAGAGACGAATACGCTGCCCGTTAGCATCTCTCCTGAGAACAACACCGTTTCGGAAGAAAACGATCATTCACACGACAGCATGAAAATGCTGCTGCTTGGAGCGCTGGGCGTTGTCTACGGCGATATCGGTACCAGCCCGATCTATGCTTTTCGCGAGGCGCTGCATGCGGCAACTTCGGATGGTATTCTCTCGCGGTCCGATATTCTCGGGGTCGTTTCGCTGATCTTCTGGGCGCTTCTGCTCGTTGTGACGGTTAAATATGTGATCTTTGTATTGCGCGCCGACAATAACGGTGAAGGCGGCATTCTCTCTTTGATGGCACTGGTACGGTCTGTCCTGAAAGGGCGGCCTGATCTTATTCTGGGGGCAGGGATTTGCGGTGCGGCGCTTTTTTTTGGTGATGCGGTCATTACGCCAGCCATTTCGGTGCTTTCGGCTGTTGAAGGGGTTCAGATTGTAGCACCTCACATGACGCCCTTCGTGGTGCCGATTACCCTCGTCATTCTTGTTGTTCTCTTCTCAATCCAGAAATACGGAACAGGCAAGGTTGCGATTGTTTTCGGGCCGATTATGGCCGTGTGGTTTCTGGCGCTTGGTGCATTGGGGCTTTGGCACATCTTTGATGATCCCACAGTTATGGCCGCCCTTAATCCTTATTATGCGGTGCGCTTTTTGGCTGTTAGCCCCGGTGTTGCCTTTATCACTGTTGGCGCCGTGTTTCTTGCCATGACAGGTGCAGAGGCACTTTATGCCGATCTCGGGCACTTTGGACGAAAGCCGATTGTGCGGGCCTGGCTGTGGATCGTTTTCCCCAGCTTGCTGCTCAATTATTTCGGACAAGCTGCATTCGTGCTTTCGCACGGTGAAGCTGCGGCGCTGCCATTTTTCGAGATGATGCCGAAATTTGCACTGTGGCCGATGGTCTTGCTCGCAACGGCTGCGACGGTGATTGCCAGTCAGGCGGTTATCAGTGGCGCGTTTTCTGTTGCACGCCAGGCTGTCCAGCTTAATATTCTGCCGCGTCTGGAAATCCAGCATACGTCCGAAAAACTGCACGGACAGATTTATATCCCGCGCGTCAATCTGCTGCTCGGTCTGACGGTTATTATTCTGGTGCTTGGCTTTGAGAAATCCAACAATCTGGCATCTGCATATGGCATTGCTGTTACCGGCAATATGTTGGTTACGACCGGTCTTCTTTATTTCGTCATGACACGTATCTGGAACTGGCGTGTCAGCCGTGCCTTGCCGGTTATCGCAGGGTTTTTTATCGTTGATCTTCTGTTTTTTAGCGCGAACATCATCAAAGTACATGAGGGCGGCTGGGCCTCTATTCTGTTTGCCGCCATTCTGGTGATCATCATGTGGACATGGGTGCGCGGCACCCGACACCTGTTCCAGAAGACGCGTAAGGCAGAAGTGCCGCTTGATCTGATCGTCGAGCAAATGAACAAGCGTCCGCCAACCATTGTGCCGGGTACTGCGGTGTTTCTGACCGGTGATCCGAAAAGTGCGCCGACAGCGCTGATGCACAGTCTCAAGCATTATAAGGTTCTGCACGAGAACAACGTGATCCTCACGGTGGTTACGGCCTCAAAGCCATGGGTTTCCAGTGCGGATCGCGCGCGCGTTTCGCAATATAATGAGCGCTTCATGCTGGTGACGCTGACTTTTGGCTATATGCAGCAACCCAATATTCCGCGCGCGTTGGGCTTATGCCGGAAACTTGGCTGGAAATTCGATATTATGACAACGTCTTTCTTTTTGTCGCGCCGCTGGCTGAAAGCATCAGCGCATTCCGGCATGCCGCTTTGGCAGGATAAGCTGTTTATTTTGTTGGCGCGTACCGCATCGGATGCAACAGAATATTTCCAGATACCAACGGGGCGTGTTGTCGAGATCGGAACACAGGTTAATATCTGATCTTTACGGGTTTCAATTTGCGGGGCGCATTTCAGAATTTGATTCTGGAATGCGCCCTTTGTTTTTGATTTTGCTCGCTTCTTTCCTGTTGCCCAAAACATGGGCCGGAGGACAATTTTAAAATCTTTCCTGGTTGTGAAAAATCCTGCTTGACGGTCATCCAAGCTGGGATTAATAAACGGAACCGTACCGTACGGTACAAAGTGGAGGGATTGATCCGTGACTGATAAAAGCGACGAATTGCAGGCTAAGAAGCAGCCGTCTTTCTCGCCGCGTCAGAACGAAGTTCTGGAGCAGGCGTTGCGTCTTCTTGTTGAGGGCGGTGACCGCGCTTTGACAACGGCAAGCATTGCGCGCGCCGCCAATTGCTCCAAAGAAAGCCTCTATAAATGGTTTGGCGATCGCGACGGTTTGCTCACCGCAATGGTTCGCTGGCAGGCGTCGAAGGTTCGTGTTGTCCCGGTTGCGCGCGAAAAGCTAGATGCGGAATCGCTCTTTTCCAGCCTTGAGCATTTTGCGCGCGATTGGCTGCTCGTGCTCTCTGGTCCGACGTCCATTGCGTTGAACCGTCTGGCGGTCAGTCATACAGCATCAGGCAAGTCGGCTTTGGGGGATATCGTTCTTGCCAATGGTCCGGTTGCAATGGCAAAGCGTCTCAAGCCCATTCTTGAAATTGGTCAGGAAGCAAAGCTGCTGGCTTTTGACGACATTAACGAAGCATTTCGTGCATTTTTCGGACTTGTCGTCCGGGACATGCAGATCCGGTTGCTGCTTGGCGATCGGCTGGAACTGACTGACGAAGTGGTTATCCGGGACGCCCGGCGCGCCACAAAGCAGTTTTTCGCTCTTTACGGGGCATAATCGTCTGCGGATACGAGGAAGCCGCAGGGAAATCTGAATGAAGGGAATATGAAATGCGCGTTTATTACGATCGTGATGCAGACGTTAATCTGATCAAGTCGAAAAAGGTTGTTATCGTCGGTTACGGTAGCCAGGGGCGCGCTCATGCGCTCAACCTCAAGGATTCCGGCGCTGCCAATGTGCGCATCGCTCTTCGTGAAGGTTCGGCGACTGCCAAGAAGGCCGAAGCTGATGGCTTTGAAGTGATGAATGTTGCGGATGCAGCCAAGTGGGCCGACCTTCTGATGATGGCAACGCCTGACGAATTGCAGGCTGACATCTACAAGGATCACATTCAGGACAACATCCGTGACGGCGCAGCGATTGCTTTCGCTCACGGCCTCAATGTTCACTTTGGCCTGATCGAGCCAAAGAAGACCGTTGACGTTGTCATGATCGCACCAAAGGGTCCGGGCCACACGGTTCGCGGCGAATACCAGAAGGGTGGCGGCGTTCCTTGCCTTATCGCTATCCATCAGGATGCTTCGGGCAACGCACATGACCTTGCTCTCTCCTACGCTTCGGGTGTTGGTGGCGGCCGTTCGGGCGTTATCGAAACCACTTTCAAGGAAGAGTGCGAAACCGATCTGTTCGGTGAGCAGGCTGTTCTTTGCGGTGGTGTTGTCGAACTCATCCGCACCGGTTTTGAAGTTCTGGTTGAAGCTGGTTATGCACCAGAAATGGCTTACTTCGAGTGCCTGCACGAAATGAAGCTTATCGTGGATCTGATCTACGAAGGCGGCATTGCCAACATGAACTACTCGATCTCCAACACTGCTGAGTGGGGCGAATATGTCACTGGCCCTCGCATCATCACCGCTGAAACCAAGGAAGAAATGAAGCGCGTTCTGAAAGATATTCAGACCGGCAAGTTCACTTCCGATTGGATGCAGGAATACCGTGCGGGTGCAGCGCGCTTCAAGGGTATCCGTCGCAACAACGACAGCCACCAGATCGAAGAAGTTGGCGAAAAGCTCCGCGGCATGATGCCATGGATCGCAGCCAACAAGCTCGTGGACAAGGCACGCAACTAAAAATCTGCGATATTCAGGCTCTGGCCGTCTGCCAATGGCGCTTTGTTCCGTTTCGAATGCGTACGTCCTTTATGTATGCTCCGTTCCGGTTCTCGCAAAGCACCATTTTCGCCAGGCGATAAGTCTGAACTTCATCAGATTTTAGGTGCTTTCCGATCAGAGAAAAAGAGGGGCGTTTCTTACGCCCCTTTAATACATGGCAATGATTTGGTTTTTCAGTGCAAGCTATCCCGCACGAAAAGATCGTCAAATGCCTTTTGAATTTATGTTTTGTGCGTAGTTGAGCCAAAACAATTCGGAATATCTTTATTCCATGTGAACATGGAAAGAGGTGTTCTCGTTGGCTGAAATTTGCGCTATCGCTTTACCCTTCTATGGTGAAGTTTGAGGAGGCTTTGCCTTCAAACGAATTGAGGAGATTTCCGGTGCTGGACTGGGAAACTGTATTTGCAACGCGTTCGAAACGCATGCGCGCTTCGGAAATCCGTGAACTTCTGAAATTGCTGGAACGTCCGGATATTATTTCCTTTGCTGGCGGCATTCCCGACCCGGCGCTGTTTCCGCATGCCGAATTCCAGAGCGCCTATCAGGACATTTTTGGTGGTCCTGAAGCCAATGCAGCTCTGCAATATTCCGTGTCGGAAGGATATAAGCCGCTGCGCACCTGGTTGGTGGGTGAGCTTGCCAAGATCGGTATTCCCTGCACCGAGGACAATGTGTTCATTACGTCCGGTTCGCAGCAGGCGCTCGATTATCTCGGCAAGCTTTTCATTTCGCCAAATGACACAGCTCTTGTGACGGCTCCGACCTATCTCGGCGCCTTGCAGGCATTCAATGCCTATGAACCGACTTACGACACGCTCTCGCTGAACGGCAACCGCACACCGGATTCCTATAAGCAGGCTGCGGAAAGCGCTGGCGGGCAGGTCAAGTTTGCTTATCTTTCCGCAGACTTCAGCAACCCGACCGGAGAAACGGTTGGTCTCGCCGGCCGGCAAAAGCTGCTTGCAGAAGCTGATGAACTTGATATTCCGATCATCGAAGATGCGGCCTATCAGTATCTGCGTTACAATGGCGAAGCGATTGCGCCGATCCTGTCGCTCGATATCGCACGTCATGATGGCGACATTGAAAAGACCCGCACCATCTATTGCGGCTCCTTCTCCAAGACCCTCGCACCGGGCCTGCGCGTTGGTTACGTCGTTGCTGCGCAGTCGGTCATCCGCAAACTGGTTTTGATGAAGCAGGCTGCTGATCTGCACTCTTCAACAATCAACCAGATTGTTGTTCATCGCGTCGCCTCAAGCGGTTTTGACAAACAGGTCGCTAAACTGCATGGCGTTTACAAGCATCGCCGCGATAAGATGCTGGAAGCGCTTGCCAAGTATATGCCGGAAGGCACGGACTGGACAAAGCCGGAAGGTGGCATGTTCATCTGGGTCACGTTGCCAAAGGGCATGGACGGTGCTGCATTGCTCGCAGCCTCAATTGAGAGCGAGAAGGTGGCCTTTGTTCCGGGTAAAGCATTCTTTGCCGATGGTACGGGCGCGAATACCCTGCGTTTGAGCTATTCATGCGCCAATGACGAAATGATTGACGAAGGTATCATGCGTCTTGGACGTTTGATCCGCACGCATTCCAAATCGGAAGCTGCATAAAATATTTAAAAGCCGGACATCGTCCGGCTTTTTCATTATTGAAACGGTGAATTGCAGTTTGTGCGTGGCCCCGCCAAAGGCTGATAGGTGTCGTCCGAAGTGCGATAGCTGCGATAACGGTTTGAGCACCATGAAATATGGTTGCTGCTTGGACCGAGAGTTTTAACAGCTGTGCGATCCGATGGGCGGACCTGAAGCGGGTCGCCATTTTTGTAGATCGGGATGCCTTCGGGCGAGATGTAGTTTCCGCTGTCACGGCAGCCCACACCATAACACTTACCTGATCCTGCTTGCGGCTGATAAGTTCGCGGCAACCCGCCAGCGATAGGGGGTGTGCTTGGGCGCAAAGACGGCACGTAAGGCGTGTTCAGATCAACCGCCGCAGCGCTGCCTGCAAGGCTTACCGCGAACAGACCTGAGCAAAGTGCGATGCGTCTTATCTTTCCAAGCATTTTCGGTATCCCGGTTTGCAGACATTATATGGTGGTATTTGCGATCAAAACCAGCGCAGCTGTGCAATTTTAAAAAGAAGCCCTTGCCAATCATGACGCAAGCCGCGAGATTGCGCAGGCATGTTTACGATAGCCACATTTAATGTCGAAAATCTGATGCGCCGGTTTGATTTTTCCGGCTTTCGCAATGAATTACATCAGGATCGTTCGCTTAAACTTTTTGAGATTGGCGATGAAGCACAATATCGTTTGTTGGAGCAGTCGCGTGCTATTGCCCATACGGATGACACACGTCAGTTGACTGCTCTTGCTATCGCAGAAACACGGGCCGATGTGCTTTGCCTGCAAGAGGTCGATAATCTCGCTGCGCTGAATGCGTTTGAATATGGCTATCTGTTCAAGATGGTCGGGCAGGGCTATCGCAACAAATATTTGATTGATGGCAATGACAGCCGCGGCATTGATGTGGCTGTTATGGCACGCGATGCGACGCGCCATGGTCAACGCATTGAAGTGATGCAAGTCACAAGCCATGCGCATCTCACCTACAAGGAATTGGACCTTTATCAGCCCGTGCTGGCTGAACTGGGACTTGAGCCGCATGATCGTATTTTTAAGCGTGATTGCCTCAATCTCGATTTGCGCATTGATGGCAAGCCTTTGTCTTTGTTTGTGGTCCATCTCAAATCGATGAGCGGTGCCCGCAATGGTTTTGACGGGCGGACTGCTTCTCTGCCGGTGCGGCAGGCGGAAACGCGGGCCATTCGGCACATTATCGAAGAAAAATTCGGCATCGGTCGTACGGCAGACAAGCGCTGGCTTATTTGCGGGGATTTCAATGATTATCGCGAGCGGATCGTCATTGAGGGCGATGAATGGAATGGCTATCAGTTTACGCCGACTTCGGAAGAGACAAGCGCGCTGGATGTGCTGCTGGGTGATGGTTTTGCCGTCAATCTGGTTGAGCGCCGCCCTGTCATGGATCGCTGGACGCTTTATCACACGCGTGGTCCACAGGAACGCCATCTTTGCCAGCTTGATTACATTCTGGCCTCGCCATCGCTGGCGCTTAAAAATGAGCGCGCCATTCCGCAGATTATTCGGCGCGGCCAGCCGTGGCGGACCATTTTCCCGCCGGGGCAGGATGTTGATCGTTATCCGCGCACGGGATGGGACCGACCAAAAGCCAGCGACCACTGCCCTGTGGCCGTCACGTTGAATATCGTCTGAAATAGAGGCTGCTGATGCGAAATGTGAAAGAAAACACGGTCTATGTGATGGACCGCGTTGATGTCCGGGTTTTGCCGGGTGCGCTTTCCTATAGCGAGGCAAACAGACAAGCGATTGCTGCTAACTGGCATCGGGCGGTGGCTGCCAATCCGATGCTTTTTGATGGTGAGATTTATCTTGCACCGCAGGCGCATTTTGATGAAGGCGTATTGGAGGCCGGTTTCAGACGCACGAGTTTTGCAACGCTGATGTATTGGCGGCATGACCGGGCATCGCAAAGGCCATGGCACATCTTTGGTGTTGGGGTGATCGTGTCGGCTGAAGGCCATCTGATTGCAGCGCGTATGGGCGCGCATAACGCCGTTGCGGGTCGCGTTTATTTTCCAGCCGGTTCCATTGATGACAATGATATTGTCGGAGACCGTGCCGATTATGAAGCCAATATGGCCCGCGAAGTGCGCGAAGAGACTGGGCTCGATCTTGGCAAGGCGAAAGCAGAGCCGAAATTCCATCTCGTGACAGCTGATGGTAGCATTGCACTTTTCCGCCGTTATTATTTTGATCTTTCGACCGCAGAGATTCTTGAGCAGATCGAAGCCAACCTTGCTGCACAGACGCAACCGGAGCTGAGTGAAATCATTCCCATCACAAAGGCCGGTATGATGGGACAGGCAACGCCGTCCTATGTTCGGGCCTTTGCAGACTGGCATTTTCAAAATCAACATTAAGAGTTGTTTCTTACAGATGACAGCGGCGCGAAATTGACTATGCTCGCACGGACAAATATTCAATGCGCCGCATTGAGCGCATTGTGTTTTGGTGCTGTTTGCTGAGTGTTGTGAGGGAGAGGGTAAAGATGACCGAAGCTGCCGGTTCCGGCCGATATTATGAGATTTTCGACGTTTTCGCCGATAAGGCTCTGGCTGGGAATCCGTTGGCTGTTGTCCACGACAGTGAGGGGCTGACGGATGCGCGCATGCAAGCCATTGCGCGCGAGTTTAATCTGTCCGAGACGGTTTTCATCTTTCCGCCTGAAAACCCGGTGCACGAGGCTGCTGTTCGGATTTTTACGCCGGATTATGAACTTCCCTTTGCTGGACATCCAACAGTGGGCGCGGCTGTGTCGTTGGCGCGTCATCGCAGGACGGGTGATGAGTCGGACCGGCTTGTAACGCTGGAAGAGAAAGTCGGCGTTGTTCGCTGCGGCGTTATTCTTGGCGACAACAGCGCCTTTGCAGAATTTGATCTGCCGCGCCTGCCGGAAAAACTTGATATCAAGATCGAGAAAGAAGAAGCGGCCGCAGCCATCGGGCTTGGTACGCATGAAATCGGCTTTGAGAATCACGTGCCCGCTGTCTGGAGTGCTGGCACGCCTTATCTTCTTGTTCCGGTGCATAATCTCATTGCTGCCGCCAAAGTATCGATCGATCCGGTGTATGTAAGCGAGACCCTGCCGCATGTCGCTGACCGGCCTTTGCCGATTTATGTTTATTGCCGCGAAACCATTCTGTTCGACAGCAATTATCATGCGCGCATGTTTGTGACGGGCTCCAATGTTTACGAGGACCCGGCAACCGGTTCCGCCGCGGCGGCTTTTGCTGGTATGATCCTTGCCAAGGATAAGCCGGTGGACGGCAGTTCGCAGTGGTGGATAGAGCAGGGTATGGAAATGGGGCGCCCATCACGTATCCGGCTTGAACTGGATGTTTCCAAGCAGATGCTGACCAGTGCGCGCATCGGCGGCACGGCAGTCAAGATTGCCGAAGGACGCCTGTTCGTCTGACCGAAGCTTAACGGATATAAAGAACGAAGGACGGTTGCCATGATAATCAAGGAAATGTCGGAATATGACATTCGCGATATGATCCAGCATACGCAGATCGGGCGGTTGGGTTATGTTCTGAATAACCGTCCTTATGTTGTTCCGCTTGGGTTCCGGTTTAACGGCGGGTCACTTTATTCTTTCACAACGGATGGCCAGAAGACCGAGGCCATGCGCAAGAACGATGCCGTCTGCGTGCTCTTTGACGACATCGTTTCGAAAACAAAGTGGCGCAGTGTGGTTGTGAATGGCCATTATCGTGAAATTGACCGGGAAGACGAAAAGGCAGCAATCGTCAATATGTTGGCCAATGAGCCGACCTGGTGGGAGCCTGCCTATACCAAGACCATCACCAGTGGCGGTGCGCAACGCAAACTCGAACCTGTTTTCTTCCGCGTTGATATTGAAAGCGCCACTGGGCATCAGGCCGGTGTTGATGGCTAACGAACGACCAGAACAGGAATCGTGCTGCGCGTAACCACTTCATAGGTCTGGCTGCCGAGTAACATGCCTTTCAGTCCACGCCGACCGTGAGATGCCATGACGATCAGGTCATTTTGCAGTTCTTTTGCCGTATCGATAATCGATGCGGCCGGGTGCTGCGCCACGACGTGCAATGTGTGGATTTCAACACCCGCTTCGCTTGCCAGTTCACGCGCGCGCGCCAGGGCTGCATCGGCGTACTCATTCCATTCTTCTTCATAACGCTCGATAAAGGTCGGACTGTCGGTAAAGCCACCAGGCAGCCCGGAAAGCGAATAGGGCGCGGTTACGGTGAGGACAGTAACTTTGCTGCCCATGGCCTTGGCTGTATCAAAGCCATGAACAAGACCGCGTTCTGCAAACTCTGAACCATCGGTGGTGATCAGGATATTTTTATACATGTGCCCTCGCTTTGACTTTATACGCTTTTAAAAGAGGTCGTGAGTTGGTCATACTAGACCTAATATAGCCTCACTATAAGTATACAATGGGAATTGTGTAATCCATGGCATTTGATTGCGATATGTTTCATGCAAGCTGGGTTGCAACCGTTCTTAATCTGGACTGGCCGTCCAAAGCATCGACACAGATTGAAAATGATTCAGAACGGGTAAAGCGCCAGAAACAGGAACTGGTGCGCATGTTTGACGAAGCATCGCAACACGGTATCAATGCCGTGATCTTTCAGGTTTCGCCTGCTGCCGATGCTTTTTACAAATCAGAATATCTGCCGTGGTCATCTTATCTGACGGGGACGCTTGGAAAAGATCCGGGCTTTGATCCGCTGCGTTTTGCGATTGCTGAAGCGCATAAGCGCGGGATTGAGCTTCATGCATGGCTCAACCCTTATCGTGTTTCGATGGACGTGCGACCGGCAACGCAAAAAGAATTGAAAAACGCGTCCAGCGATTCTCCGGCAAGTGTTTATAAAACGAAGCCGGAATGGGTGGGGATTTCCGCAGAGCGTTATGTTCTTGATCCGGGCATTCCGGCGGTGCGCCAGTGGGTGACAAATATCACCGCTGAAGTGGTCCAGAAATATGATGTCGATGGCATCCAGTTCGACGATTATTTTTATTATGAAACGCAAGGCTCGCCGCTCAAGGACGACAAGACCTACAAGCGTTTCGGGACAAAATTTTCCAATAAATATGACTGGCGACGCTATAATACGTACGCGCTGGTGCAAGAAATTTCCGACAGGATCAAAGCGATCAAGCCTCATGTTCGCTTTGGGATTAGTCCCGGTGGTGTGTGGCGTAACCAGCTTGATGATCCGCGTGGCTCGCCGACGCGGGCTGGCAAGACCAATTATGATGGCGATTTTGCCGATACGCGCGCTTGGGTCAAGGATGGCCTGATCGACTATATCGCGCCACAGGTTTACTGGTCTTCAGGGCACAAGGATGTGCCCTATGGGCCAATCGTCAGATGGTGGGCGGATACGGTGCGCGGCACAAAAACTGACCTCTATATTGGTATGGCGCTTTATCGGGCAGGATCGGCAAGCAGGTCTGAACCGGAATGGCTTTCCGGCAATGGGGTCGATGAAATCAGGCGCCAGCTTGAGTTGAACACTGCGCTGCCGGAGGTGAAGGGCAGTATTCTTTTTCGGCAGGGATTTTTATCTGATCCCAAACTCAAAAGAGTGTCTGATTATCTCAAAAAGAATTGGGGCCAGAGCCGAAGCAAGTGCCGCGCTAAAAAATAAAGCGCATAATCGCATATAATTATTATCTAATTGATTTAAATCAAAGAAAGCGCCCGCTAACCGGTGCTATTGATCGCGCGTTGCCGGGGTCCACCAGATCCGGCGATCCGGGGCGTTGTGGCCCAAACAAAGCAACGTCCCGGCTAAGTTTTTCCCATTCAGGAATCTGTCGAGCGCAGTAGCGCGATCTTTTTGCAATGTTGTACGGTCGACAGCCAGCGGGTGCTGTCAACGTTGCCCTCCATCTCTCAAAATCGGCACCCGCGAATTTTCTCATGCTTTGGAGCGCTGCGCATCCTCCTGGATGCGCAAAGGTCGCTCTAACGCTTTAAAATCAGAGCATAATTTAACCGCAACAAACCCAAGCTTCAGGAATTATGCTCTGATGTGATTTATCGCATGGAATCGTGGGGCATTTGCGTATAGTTGATTTTAATCAAGGTACGTACTCTCAAGCAAAATACAGATATTTCTATCTGAAAGTGATTGGTTGAGTATGAGCTTACTGTGCGGCCAGAGAAATGATGACGCAGAGGATTGTTGGGTATGGGGTTTGATCGCAAGCAGTGGATTGTGACTGGTGTTGTTGTGGCTCTGGCAGTCGGAGGCTACTATGCCTGGAAAGCGCTAAGCAACCCGGGATTGCCGGAAGGCATTGCTGGTGGAAATGGCCGCATCGAAGCCGTCGAAATCGACGTATCCACCAAAAGCCCGGGGCGTATCCGCGAAATTCTGGCTGATGAGGGGCAGTTTGTTGAAGCCAATGCCGTTTTAGCGCGCATGGATACGGACCAGCTCGAAAGCCAGCGCAGGCAAGCTGAAGCGCAGCTTCGACGCGCTGAAATCAGCATTGAAACAGCCAAAAGTCTGGTCGCTCAGCGTGAAGCCGAGCAAACTGCGGCTGCGGCTACTGTCGCGCAACGCGAAGCGCAGCTGGATGCCGCCAATCGCCGTCTGGCTCGCTCGCAACAGCTGACAGAATCACGCACAGTTTCCCAGCAGGTGCTGGATGACGATCGTGCAACTGCTCAGGGCGCTGAAGCAGCCGTCGGCGCTGCCAAAGCGCAATTGGCCGCGACCGCTGCGGCGATCAGTGCGGCTAAGGCGCAAGTTATTGATGCTGAAGCGGCCGTTGAGGCGGCAAAGGCTGCGATTGCCACCATCGATACAGATATCAACGATGCCACCTTGCGTTCGCCAAAGCCGGGCCGAGTGCAATATCGCGTTGCACAACCGGGCGAAGTGCTCTCCGCTGGCGGACGCGTGCTTAATCTGGTTGATGTCAGCGATGTCTATATGACTTTTTTCCTGCCGACCTCGCAGGCCGGACGAGTGGCCATTGGCGCAGACGCGCGCATCGTTCTTGATGCCGCACCGCAATATGTGATCCCTGCCAAAATCAGCTTCGTGGCCGATGTCGCGCAATTCACGCCAAAATCAGTTGAAACTGAAGAAGAGCGTCAGAAGCTCATGTTCCGCGTTAAAGCCAAAATTCCGCAGGAATTGCTTCAGAAATATATTCAGCAGGTCAAAACCGGGCTTCCGGGTATGGCTTATGTCAAGCTTGATCCAAATGTGGAGTGGCCGAAGAACCTTGCGGAAACCGTAAAATGAGTATGGCTTCGATACAGACTGGCCTCAGCGGCGACAGTTTTGTCGTCCGCGCTGACAGTGTGAAGCTTTCTTATGGATCGACGGAAGCCTTGCGCGATATTTCGCTCAACGTGCCTGCCGGTTGTATGGTCGGACTGATTGGGCCTGATGGTGTGGGCAAGTCCAGTCTTCTGTCACTGATCGCTGGCGCTCGCGTTATGCAGAAGGGCAGAATCGAAGTGCTGGGTGGCGACATTGCTGACAAGCGTCATCGTCAGGCGGCTTTTCCACGTATTGCTTTTATGCCCCAAGGGTTGGGAAAAAACCTTTATCCAACGCTCTCTGTCTTCGAGAACATCGAATTCTTTGGACGGCTGTTTGGCCATGACAAGCACGAGCGCGAACGCCGCATTGCAGACCTTCTGGCGCGAACGGGCATGTCGCCTTTTGCAGATCGTCCGGCGGGTAAGCTTTCCGGCGGCATGAAACAGAAGACGAGCCTTTGCTGCTCGCTGATCCATGATCCTGATCTGCTGATCCTTGATGAGCCGACAACGGGCGTCGATCCTTTGTCGCGTCGTCAGTTCTGGGAACTGATTAACGATATCCGCAAGGATCGTCCGGGGATGAGTGTTATTGTTTCGACAGCGTATATGGAAGAAGCGCAACGCTTTGACTGGCTGGTTGCGATGAATGACGGCCAGATTCTGGCAACTGGTTCGCCTCAGGAGTTGCTTGAGAAAACCCAGACACCCAATCTTGATGCGGCTTTCATAGCGCTTTTGCCTGAGGAGCTTCGACAGGGGCACAGCGAAGTTGTGATGCCACCGCGCAATATGCAGTCAGATAGTGACATCGCTATCGAAGCCGGGCATGTCACGGTGCGATTTGGCAATTTCACGGCTGTCGACGATGTGAGTTTCCGCATTCCGCGCGGCGAGATTTTTGGATTTCTCGGTTCCAATGGCTGCGGCAAATCGACGACGATGAAGGTTTTGACCGGGCTTTTGCCTGCAAGTGAAGGCACGGCAAGGCTGTTTGGGCGTGAGGTCGACCCAAAGGATATCGATATACGCCGTCATGTTGGTTACATGTCGCAGGCGTTTTCGCTCTATTCCGAACTCACAGTTCATCAAAATCTGGAGCTTCACGCCAAGCTGTTTGGCATGTCCGAGGACAAGACCAAAAGCAGAATCAAGGAACTGGCCCAAAGGTTTGATTTGGCTGAAGTTCTGGATGTTTTACCCGACTCGATGCCGCTCGGTATCCGCCAGCGCCTGTCGCTGGCTGTGGCGCTGATCCACGCGCCGGATATTCTCATTCTCGATGAGCCTACTTCAGGCGTTGACCCGGTTGCGCGCGATGCATTCTGGCAAATCCTTGCCGATCTTTCACGCAACGACAATGTCACGATTTTCGTGTCGACCCATTTTATGAATGAGGCGGAACTGTGTGACCGGATCTCTTTGATGCATGCCGGTAAGGTGTTGATCAGCGACACGCCAAAAGCCATCACCGAAAGCCGCAACGCAGCGACACTTGAAGACGCTTTCATCGCATATCTTGAAGAAGCAATTGGCGAAACAGCGCCTAAAAAAGACGTTCAGGAGGCGGCGAAGGTTCAGCCTGAAAAGGTTGAGAATGACAAAAGGCCAAGCTCCAGCTGGTTACCAAATCCGCGGCGGATGCTGGCGTTCTCGCGGCGCGAGGCGTTGGAGCTCAAGCGCGACCCGATCCGCGCGACACTGGCTATTCTGGGCACTGTCATCCTGATGTTCGTGATCGGTTATGGTATCAATCTTGATGTCGAGGATCTGACATTCGCGGTTCTGGATCGTGACGATACGACAATCAGCCGGGATTACACGCAGCAACTTGCCGGTTCCCGCTATTTTATCGAAAAAGCACCCATTACTGATTATGATGATCTTGATCGGCGTATGCGTGAAGGTGAAATCAGTCTGGCGATTGAAATCCCACCGAATTTCGGCAGCAATGTCGCGCATGGTCGTTCTGTCGAAATTGGTGCCTGGATCGATGGTGCCATGCCGATGCGTGCGGAAACTGTGCGTGGTTATGTCCAGGGTATGCATGTCAATTGGCTGACGCAAAAGGCGCGCGAGCTTTATGGAAATGCTGCCGCTGTCGGGAATTTCAATCTGGAAATTCGATATCGCTATAATCCGGACGTGCAGAGCCTAGTGGCCATGGTGCCAGCGGTTATTCCGCTGCTTTTGCTGATGATCCCGGCCATGCTGGCGGTTCTCAGTGTCGTGCGCGAGAAGGAACTTGGCTCGATCATTAATTTCTATGTGACGCCGGTGACCAAGTTCGAGTTTCTGCTGGGCAAACAGCTGCCTTATATCGCGCTTGCCTTTATTAACTTCCTGATGCTGACGGCGTTTGCGGTTTTCATCTTCCGCGTGCCATTCACGGGCAGTTTCCTGACCTATGCCACGGCAGCGCTTCTTTATGTCATCATCACCACCGGTATGGGGCTGGTGATTTCGACCTTTATCAATAGCCAGATTGCGGCAATCTTCGGTACAGCATTGTTGACGCTCATTCCGGCAGTGCAATATTCCGGCATTATCGATCCGGTGTCATCTCTTCAGGGAGCAGGCGCCTTCATCGGCAAGATATATCCGACAACGTATTTCGTGACGATTTCGCGCGGGACTTTCTCAAAAGCGCTCGGCTTCTCTGATCTTGCCGGATCGTTCCTGCCGCTGCTGATCGCCATACCGGTTCTGACCGTTCTCGGTATTGTACTTCTCAAGAAGCAGGCGGGCTGAGATGCGAATTTCCAATATATTCCAGCTTGGCATCAAAGAACTGCGCGGATTGGCGCGCGATCCTATGCTTCTGCTGCTCATTGTCTATGCCTTCACGCTTGCGATTTACACGGCTGCAAAAGCCATGCCGGAAAATCTCAACAATGCAGCGATCGCAATTGTTGATGAGGATCAATCGCCGATTTCGGGACGTATTACGACTGCATTTTATCCGCCGTATTTTGTGCCTCCAAAGCTCATCTCATCGCATGAGATGGATAAGCGGATGGACACAGGGCTTGATACGTTCGCGCTCAATATTCCGCCAAATTTTCAGCGCGATCTGCTTGCCGGGCGTTCGCCGACGATCCAGCTGAATATCGATGCAACGCGCATGAGTCAGGCCTTCACCGGCGGCGGTTATGTTCAGTCGATTGTCTCAAGTGAAGTGAACGAGTTTCTCAATCGCTATCGTGGGGACACGCAAACGCCGGTTGGACTTAACTTACGTGCGCGCTTCAATCAGGATCTGAACAAAGGCTGGTTTGGTGCGATCACCAATGTCATCTCATCAGTGACCATGCTTTCGATCATCCTGACTGGTGCAGCTCTTATCCGGGAACGCGAGCATGGCACAATCGAACATCTGCTGGTTATGCCGGTGACGCCACTTGAGATCATGATCTCCAAGATATGGTCGATGGGGATGGTGGTGCTGGTGGCAACGGCTTTTTCGCTTATTGTGGTTGTGCAGGGTATTCTGGCCGTGCCGATTAATGGCTCGCTGACGCTGTTTTTAGCGGGTGCTGCGTTGCAGCTTTTTGCAACCACCAGCCTTGGCATTTTTCTTGCAACGATTGCCGGTTCCATGCCGCAGTTCGGGCTTTTGCTTATGCTGGTTCTGTTGCCTCTTCAGGTGCTTTCCGGTGGTACAACGCCGCGCGAAAGCATGCCGGAAATTATCCAGAATATCATGCTGGCAGCGCCCAATACGTATTTCGTGATGTTAGCGCAATCGGTGCTGTTCCGCGGTGCGGGACTGAGTGTCGTATGGCCGCAATTGCTGGCTATGATTGTCATCGGAAGCGTTCTTTTCTTCTTTGCGCTTCGTCGTTTCCGCGATTTTCTGAGATAAAAATCTATATAATTCAACCATCTCAATCGCTTTGCTCCGAATGTGATTCAGAAGGGGCACATTGTTGCAGTTGATAATTTACTGCGGCCTTGCTATCGCTCTTAAAGGACATGGTTCCGCCTTCACGGCGGATGAAAAGGGAACACGGTGAGATCTTGCGATCAATGCCGTGACTGCCCCCGCAACTGTGACCGGAGAGTCGTCCTCTCATGATTTGTATCATGATACAGCCACTGAAGTTTCAGGCTTTGGGAAGGTGGAGGTTCGATGAAGACCCGGAAGTCAGGAGACCTGCCATATCCAGTCACCCATGGCTGACACGAGGGGTGTTCAGTCGCGGCCGTCCGTAGCGGTGACATTGTGAAATGTTGCCGTGGGACACAGACAAGGGGGCACCCTGATTTCTGGCGCTTGCGGTGAGTCAAAGCTTGCGTGCAGGAAGAATAAATATATGCAAACTCTCAAATTATCGGCGTTTCTCGCATCGGGTCTTCTGTTTGCCATGCCACTTGATGCAAGAGCACAAGACAATGAAGACGGGATTGTGCTCGATACGATTGTGGTTACACCGCTTCGCAGGGCGACGTCGCTGCAACGCTCAACCTCCTCTGTGACGGTGATCGATAAAGCTGATATCGAACGATCCGCAGCCCCTGATCTGCAATCCCTTTTGCAATATTATCCGGGTATTTCGATTACCACCAATGGCGGGCAGGGTTCGTCATCCAGTCTCTATATACGCGGCATGTCGTCCAAGCAGACGGTGGTGCTGGTCAATGGTGTACGCACGGCCTCCGCCACAACTGGCGCAACAGCGCTGGCCAATATTCCATTGATGTCTATTGATCGCATTGAGATTGCCAAAGGTGTGCATTCTTCGCAATATGGCGCGGATGCGATGGGCGGCGTTATCAATATCATCACCAAACAGGGCGGCGCCTGTGGCGAACGTTCCTTCTGTGGGAGTGTGAGCACGGGCGTTACCCATCCATGGGGTGGATATGCATCTGCTTCGCTGCAGGGACGCAGCCAAGACGGTATCGACTATGCCTTTGGTGCCGCTGTGACCGGTACACAGGGATATAATTTCACGACGCCTGAAGCTTTTGGCTATGAGCCGGACCGCGATGGTTTTCTGCAGGGCGCGTTTAATTTCGCGCTCTCCAAAGATTTCGATTGGGGCAGGATTTATACAGATGGTTTGTTGAGCCGCGGGCGCAATCAATATGATGGAAAAGCGCCGTCTTTCAACGAAGCCTATACCACGGCTTTCAATGGCAAGATCGGAGTGCGCATTGATCATACGGATGACTGGTCATCAACGATTGAAGTCAGTTCCGGGCTCGATCACAGCCGGAATTTTCGCAAAGGTGTGAGTGGTTCTGATCGGTTTGAAACCACGCGCTACGGTGTTTACGTCTCGACGGAAAAGCAGTTTGAAACGGGTGATTTTAGCCATACCCTGACGGGCGGCGTTGAAGCTTATCGCGAGGATGTCAATGCAACCGTGTCTTATGCTGAAACCAGCCGAGACCTGGCGGCAGTCTTTGGGCAATATTCGCTGGAATATGATGCGCTGCGGTTTGATGGTGGTGTTCGCTACGATCACAATGAGCAGTTCGGTGATGTCGTCACTTATAATCTTGGCGCGAGCTACGAAATTGTGCCTGATCTGGTGCTGCGCTCATCATTCGGTACGGGTTTCCGTGCGCCGACATTTAATGAGCTTTATTATCCCGGCTATGCCAATCCTGATTTGCAACCGGAAAAATCCCGCTCTTACGAGGTTGGTCTGAACTGGCAGGTCACAGACAAAACAAGCGTTGATATGGCGTTTTATCAAACATGGCTGCGTGATGCGATTATGAATACCAAAGGCGCAGACCGTAAAAGCCGACCCTATAATGTTGCGCATGCTCAGATTACCGGGTTTGAGGCAACGCTTGTGCATCGATTTAATGACATATGGGGCATCAAAGGGTCTATTGATCTGAAGCGTCCGATTGATGAGGATTCGGATAATGATCTGGTCTATCGGGAGCGTGTCAAAGCGACAGCCGAGGTTAATTACAAGCCGGTCGACAAGCTCGATCTCACAGCACGACTGCGTTATGGTGGTTCGCGTTTTGCCGATGCTGACAATACGATCAAGCTTGATCCTTATTTGACGGCAGATTTCATCGCACTCTATGACATCGATACCCAGTCTCAGCTTAAAGTTTCGGTCGAAAATATCTTTAACAAGGATTATCAGACGACGTCGGGTTACAATGCACCGGGGCGCAGCTTTACTATTGGCCTGACGCGGAATTTCTGATTGCGGATCATGTGGGCGAATAAACGGCTATTGGCATCGAAAATCAGGCTCGGTCTGTTGGCCGGCCTGTTTCTGGCTGGCCTTCATCCGGCGTTGGCACAGGAGAAGCCCAAGCGCGTGGTGTCGATCAATGTTTGCACAGATCAGCTCGCCATGTTGCTGGCGGATGATACGCAGTTGCAATCGGTATCCTATCTTTCGCGTGATCCGCTTTTGTCGGTGATGACCGCGAAAGCGCAGCAATTGCCGGTCAATCACGGACAGGCGGAAGAGGTTTTTCTTGCGAAACCCGATCTGGTGCTGGCAGGCACATTTTCCTCGCGCGCGACTGTTGGACTGTTGCGCGAGCTGGGTGTTCGGGTTGAGGAATTTGCTCCTGCACGGTCTTTTGAAGATATTCGCGCGCATATGAAGCGGATGGGGGCATTGTTGGGCCGGGAAGAGCAGGCGGATAGGCAAATTGCGGCCATGAATGCCGCTTTGGCAGAAGTTCCAAAGCCTGCGCATCGGCAAACGGTCGCGCTCTATTATGCCAATAGCTATACGTCGGGGCGTGGCACGTTGATCGACGAAGCTATACGCCTTGCGGGTCTTGATAATCTTGCAGACAAAGCTGGTATTCGTGGTTCTGGCATGCTGCCTTTGGAAATGCTGATCATGAATAAGCCAGATATTCTGGTCCGGGGATCACGCGGGCGACCACCCGCACTGGCCTTTGAGAATTTTGAACATCCGGCTTTGCGGGCTCTGGAGAAAGAGACGAGAATCGTAACATTGAACGATAATCTGACAGTCTGCGGTGGGCCATTCAGCGTTGATGCGGTGACAGAGCTTTCGGAGGCTGCGCGTGACTGAAAATGCTCGCTTTTATCTCCTGCTGCTTTTGCTTGGCTTGTTGGTGGCAGCATTGTTTGTCGTGTCGTTGCTGATTGGTCCAGCATCCATCGGTGTGGGCGAGAGCATCAAGGCGCTGTTAACGGGGCAGGGCGATGTGATCGTGCTGGTGATGCGTGAAATCCGCTTGCCACGTGCAATCCTCGCATTGCTGATCGGTACGTCACTGGGGCTTTCAGGGGCTGCTCTTCAGGGATATCTGCGCAATCCGCTGGCCGAGCCGGGTTTGCTTGGCGTGAGTTCTTCGGCATCGCTGGGCGCCGTGATTGCGATCTATACCGGATTTTCGCAGGTTTTTCCCTTGGCGCTGCCGTTGCTGGCGTTGATAGGTGCTTTTATCTCGGTGTTCCTGGTGAAGACACTTGCCGGACGTCATGCCGGAACCTTGACGGTCATTCTGGCCGGTGTTGCCGTTACCAGTCTTGCGGGAGCACTGACGGCATTGGCGCTTAATCTCTCGCCCAATCCTTTTGCCGCGATGGAAATTGTTTTCTGGATGCTTGGTTCGCTTGCGGATCGCTCGATGACGCATGTGTGGCTTGCGGCCCCCTTCATTCTGATTGGCTGGGTCATGCTGTTGGCGCTCGGCCGTGCGCTTGATAGCCTGACACTGGGGGCTGATGCCGCGGCCAGTATGGGGGTTAATCTTTCACGCGTGCAGATGCTGGCGGTGCTGGGAACTGCGGCTTGCGTTGGCGCATCAACGGCTGTGGCGGGTGCTATCGGTTTTGTTGGGCTTGTGGTGCCGCATCTTCTGCGTCCGCTGGTCGGTGCGCGACCATCGCGATTGCTGATTGCAAGTGGCTTTGGCGGGGCAGCTCTTTTGCTCGCAGCCGATGTTTTTGTCAGGATATTGATGCCGGGGCGCGAGTTGAAGCTGGGTGTTCTTACGGCCATTATCGGGGCTCCCTTCTTCCTGGGCCTGGTCTTCAAATATCGGAGGCGGCTGGTATGAGCACACTTTCAGTCCACAATCTTGATGTGTCGTTGGGGCGAAAAACCATTCTTGAAGCCGTTGGTTTTGAGGCAGGTGAGGGCGCATTTATTGGTCTGATCGGTCCGAACGGTGCAGGCAAAACAACACTGCTGCGCGCGCTTTTGGGGCTGACGCCTTCAACAGGCAATGTTCTGTTGGATGGCTCTGACCTCAGAAGAATGCATGTCGCGCATCGCGCCAAAACAATCTCTTATCTGCCGCAGGAACGCGATGTGGCGTGGCCGGTAACGGTTAGAATGCTGGTGTCGCTTGGACGCTCAGCACTGAAGCCCGTGTTTGTAGCGCTGGATCATGATGATGAAGCTGCGGTTGAGACCGCGATGCAGCGCATGGGCTTGGTTGAGCTTGCGTCGCGTCCTGCCAATGAATTATCGGGTGGTGAAAGAGCGCGCGCTTTGATTGCGCGAGTATTGGCGCAAAACACGCCCGTCATCTTTGCCGATGAGCCGGTCGCCGGTCTGGACCCAGCCCATCAGCTGGAATTGATGGAACTGTTTGCCGGATTGGCCGACGAGAAGAAGACAGTGATCGCCTCGTTGCATGATCTTGGTTTGGCTGCGCAATATTGCACAAGGTTGATCGTGCTTAATCAGGGCAAGCTTGTTGCCGATGGTGCGCCGGAAGAGGTTCTCAATCGCTCACTTCTGAAAGATGTTTATGGAATCGATGCGCAACTGATGAAGATAGACGATGAATTTGTGCTGCACACACGCAAGCGTATGCGTTAGTTCTCTCTATTTTTTTCCAAAAACTTTTTGGAACGGTGGGGTTTTTCCACCGAACAGCCAAAAAGCTCAAATTTTAATCAAACCTGCTTGCTCTTACAATTTCTTGTGATTAACCAATCAGCGATCAGATACTGTTGAAATTGCGCTGAAAGGGTGAGTAATCGTGGAGCAAGCAACGAGCGGAAAACGCAAAGGCGGACGTAAAGCGCTTTGGGCAGCTGTAGCGCTCATCGCCATCGCCGCTGCAGGTGCAGTTGGATATAAGATCACACTCGAGAAGACGGTTAATGCTCAGCTTGAAAGACGTGGCGGAAAGGCGGCTTCTGTTAATGCTGATTTTCTTGGCCATATTCAACTGACCGACGTTGTTCTGCCGTTGAAAGATGGCACCAATATTACAATTGGCTCGATTGAAGGTCGCCCGAAAATTTTGTTCCTGAGTGGTATGTTGAATGCCAAGGACGTCAAGACCGAGATTGCACAGTTCAAAATTGCGCTTCCAAGTGTGCGCATTGAGGATGCAAATTTCGATATTGGCATGCTGCGCGATACGTTTGGTAATAGTGAGCTGACCCTTGCAGAGCGCGTTGGCCGTTTTTCCGCAAAGCGCGTTTCAGTTCCTGAAATCAATGTTGTTCAGACATTGAACGATAAGGAACAGAAGACGTCTTATAAGGATGTCACACTGGAAGATATCGTGAATGGTCATGTTTCCCGCTATGCTTCGAGCGGCGCGACCTTTGATCTCGATCTTTCGCTGCCCGGTGAAAATGGGGAAATAAAGGAAGAGCGTATGGTGGGAACCATAGGCACTTCAGAAGGCAAGGATATCGACGGCGTTTTCATGGCCCGCCTTTATACCGAGGCCGCAGGTTCAAATGATTCCGAAGCGAAGCCGATTTACGGGCCGTTTTTTGCCAAAGACATCGTCGTGAAGGGAACCAATTCGAGCTTTAGCTATGATGAGGTTCGCAGCAATGGCTTTACGATGCGCCTGCCTGCGCAGTCGTTTACGGAAACATTGCGCAAGCTGGAGACGACACAGGATCTCGATGCCCTTCCGCTTGAAGAGCGGAAAGAGTTTTTTGCAAGTCTGATCGGCATCTTTGATATGATCGGCAAGGGCGATGTCGAACTGCTCGGCATGAAGATTCAACCGAGCGATCCTGAGAAGGGTGAAAGCAACATCGAAAAGATGTCGATGCTGTTCGATAATAAGACGTTCGATATGACTTTGAACGGATTTTCTGCGGGCAATGGCACTGATTATGTGAAGCTGGACGAGTTTTCACTCAAAGGCTTCAACTGGGCGCCTTCCGCTGAAGCCTTTAAAAAGTTTGCCAGCCTTAGCAGGGAAGAAATGGAAAGCTTTCCATTCACGACCATGTTGCCTGAATTCGGCACAATGGTCTTGAAAGGCATTGATGCCGATCTTCCCTATGACAACAATGTCAATGATGACATTGACATCACCGACGAGGATGGCAATCCTGCGCCTAAGCCTGATGGGTTGCCGCATCGCTTGAAGTTTGGTCTGAAGAGCTATGAGCTTGCGCTCAAAAATCCCTATAACGGCATTCCAACCGATATACGCATTGCCTATGAAGACGTATCCTTGCCTGTTCCTACGGACAGCAACGAAGAGGCCTATCAGAAGCTGCGCAAGCTTGGTTATGATCGTGTGACGCTTTCATCCAACCTTGAAGCCAATTGGGACGAGGCGAGTCAGAGCCTCATTATCAAGGATCTCTCGCTAAGTGGCAAAGATATGGGCAAGGTTACTATGTCCGGGCTGATGGGGGGCTTTACCAAGGAGTTTTTCTCCGGTGACAAGGTGCTGGCCCAGGTTGCACTTCTTGGTCTCAAGGCACGTGAAGTGAAGCTCAAGATTGAAAATGAAGGCCTCGCTGAAAAGAGCCTTAAATTCTACGCTGATGAAAACAACATGACTGTTGAAGAAGCACGTAGCACGCTGACTTTGATCGCGAGTGCGGTTTTGCAGGAATTGGCCGCTGATCAACCCAAGCTGGATGCGGTGGTCACAGCGCTTAACGCATTCATTGCGAAACCGAATGTCTTTGAAATGAGCGCGAAGTCAAAGTCTGAGAGAGGAATTGGTGCGCTGGAAATGGTCGCGATTTCTCAAGACCCATTTTCAATCCTCGACAAGATCGATATCGAAGCTAAGGCTGACTAACAGTCTTTTGCATTTGATGGAAACAAAGCGCCGGCTGAATTCAGCCGGCGTTTGCATTTTCTGAATGTTTTCAGATAGGGTAAAGTTCTTAAAACTCCATCATTCGGAATTCATTCAATGCTTAAAAACATAAATCCATTGCTGACCGGATCGCTTCTTGAAGTGCTCGCGGATATGGGCCATGGCGACGATCTGGTGATTGTTGACGCCAATTACCCTGCACAGGCTTCCGGCGTGCAGGTGATCGACCTTCCAGGTATCAGCGCTACCGATGTGGCGGAGGCTGTGCTTTCGCTTCTGCCGCTTGATGATTTTGTTGATAAGCCAGCAGCCGTGATGCAGGCGCCGGACGAAACACCTGCGATCTTTAGCGAGTTTGAGTCCATCATTGAAAAGGCTGAAGGTCGTAAGATTGCAGTTGATCCGATCGAACGTTTTGCTTTCTACGACCGTGCGAGCAGTGCTTATGCCGTCATTCGTTCCGGTGAAAAGCGCCTTTACGGCAATATCATTTTCAAGAAGGGCGTTATTCGCTCGTAACTGAAATAAATAAGCCCCGCAATGCGGGGCTTTTGTTAATGGCTATTTTATTGCTGTGGCTTGGGCTGATGGTGCTCCATCTTGCCCTGGTCGTGATGATGCGGTCCTTTGGGGCCATGATGATTGAACTTCTTGGCCGCGCGCAATTCTTTGCGATCCAGCTTGCCATCTTCGTTGCGGTCCAAAGCGGCAAATTCCTTCTGGCGCTGCTTTTCAACGGCTTCGAGCGTTATCTTTCCATCACCATTGACGTCGAGACGGCGCTCCATACGATCAGCTGCACGGCTGACCATACGCTTGAGCGCAAGCGCTTCGATTTCATCACGCGAGAGCACGCCATCGCCATTGGTGTCGGCAGCTTTCAGTTCGTCCATGCGGGAGAATTTTTCAAAGTCGATAGGCTCGCGCTTGCCTTTAGGTCCACCATTCTGTGTAATGGAAGTATCCATCGCGGACGTGTCTGTCGCCTCTGTTGCTTTTTCCTGAGCGAAGGCAGCTGTGGAAAGCAATGCAGAAGCAATTACTGCGATATACAATGTCTTCGATTTCATGTTTTTTAACTCCATTACTCTATACTTAACACCATTGATTGGCGTGTGAGTAATGTGAGGTATATTAGGTGAACTGGATGTGAACAGGCCAATTAATAATTCGTAATGTTATGATGCTCGCTTTGAACGCAGTCTTTCCCTGAACATGGAAAAGAGGCCTGCTGCCACGACGATGCTCGCGCCTACGATGATGTTCCAGCTCAGCTTCTCATGAAAGACGACGACAGCAATCAAAGCACCTATAACGAGCTGCAAATAGGTGAGCGGTTGTACTTCAACTGCTTCCAGAATGTCATAGGCGCGTATGAGGCAGTAATGGCTCGCCATACCGCAGGCGCAGAGGGCAGCCATCCATGGCCAGTCGTGCGGTGCAAGCGGCTCCATATGAAAGATACCGACCATGGTCAGAACAGTCGCTCCGCCTACGCCTGTGTAAAAGAAGCTGGTCATCGAGCTGTCCGTTTTGCTTACGGCACGCGTCGCGATGGCATAAAACGCAAACATGATCGTAGCGGTTATCGGGAGCATGAGTTCCCACCCAAACTCGACATGGGTCGGATCGATAATCAGCATAACGCCAAAGAGGCCGACGAAGATGGCGACCCAGCGGCGCCAGCCAACCTTTTCACCAAGCAGCGGCACAGAGAGCATTGTGATTAACAGAGGGGCTGCCTGAAAGATGGACTGCGTCATGGCCATGCCGACGCGGCTGAGGCCATAGACAAGGATAACAATTTCGGCCGCGAGCAAAACCCCACGAAGGATTTGCAGGAATGGGTGTTTGGTTGATGTCGCGCGCGCGATGCCTCCGGAGCGCATAGCAATCAGAATCACAAAAGCCGCAAACACCCAATACCGCACCATCGTTATGAAAATGGGCGAGTAGTGTGTTCCAAGATATTTCGAGATACCATCCTGCGTCGCAAAGATGGTGACCGCGAGAAGCGTGAATGTGTAGCCGAGGCTTTTGGATGTCATGCGGCACTCATAATACCACAGCGCAGTTTTCGCCATGTCTATTTACGCGCGGCTGCTTCTATTTTGGTTTACATTTTAAAGATGGAATTGCGTGCATCGTGGTGCCCAATGGGACCGGATCAAAGGTTTTGTGCCGGGCAGAACAAAAGGTAGGCGTGGCTCCCGCACTGACAATCGGACGTTTCTGGACGCTCTTTATGGGATGGCGTGTTTGGGTGAGGATAGCGTTCGGCAAAGCGGCGCTATTATCGCTGGATTTAGATGGTTGTTCTGGACAATATGCTCTCAGCCCTTGCCCAAGAAACCGATCTGGAATGAATGGCCGATGATCAGTAGCACTATCGTGTGCACTCACCTGCACGCGGCGGCTCATGTAAGATCAAAAGTCGGGGACGGATGCGCGGGGTCTGGGGCGGTCTCGCGGAGGCTTGAGCACCAAAACCTACGTCTCACCACCGAAGCGCCAGGCCTTCCCATCCGCCTGATCGCAGGTTCCGGCCAGTGTAATGATGTTGCCTTCGCTCACGCTCTTATCGGCGGGCGGTATTGAGGCCAATGCTGTGTTGGCAGGCAAGGGTTATGATATAGACGCTTCTGCGTGACAGACTCGCGGTTATCGTTATTTGGATCAAATAGTTAATTCTTTATCATGACCTAGCGCCTCATTCTTCTCGATAACGTTTCGGGGAAGGGCATGGAAACAATCTTTTAGGGTGGGGTTGAAAAGTCCAATATTATAAATTATTATATTTTATATAATGATATATTGTAGAAAAAATGTCGATCACCGCAATATCCGGGAAGCTATCGGCTCACAGAAGAAAAGGCAGCGCAATTGGTCGTCTCCCTTTTTGAAATCTTCTGCGCAGACAAGAAAAAGCAGACCTGATCATGCGTGACAGAATCGGGAGCGCATATGTTGAGTAATTCTATCTTTGCGGCAGTAGGCTCCGGTGGCGTTGTCGGCTTCATGTTGGGGTTGCTCGGTGGCGGCGGCTCTATCCTTGCAACGCCGTTGCTCCTGTATGTTGTTGGTGTAAGCCAGCCGCATGTGGCCATTGGCACCGGTGCCCTTGCTGTCTCCGTCAACGCATTCGCGAATTTTGTGAGCCATGCGTTAAAAGGGCATGTCTGGTGGCGCTGCGGCCTCGTCTTTTCCATGCTCGGCGTCATCGGTGCACTGATAGGTTCCAGCCTTGGCAAGGCGCTGGATGGCGATCGTCTGATCTTTCTGTTCGGCATTCTCATGATCGTTGTTGGGCTATTCATGCTGAAGCCCAAAAAGAAAGCAAACGTTGAAAGCCGTCCGATAGACTTAAGAATGTGCCTCGTCACGGCAGCCATAGCGCTCGCTTCCGGTGCGGCATCCGGCTTCTTTGGTATCGGCGGCGGCTTTTTGATTGTGCCCGGTCTGATGCTGGCAACGGGTATGCCGATGATCAATGCAATCGGAACATCGCTTCTCTCGGTAGGTGCTTTCGGACTGGCCACGGCTTTGAACTATGCCAGTTCCGGTCTGGTGGACTGGTGGCTTGCCGCCGAGTTTATTGGAGGTGGCGTTATAGGAGGGGTGTTTGGGATGATGCTTGCCACGCGATTGAGTGCATACAGGAACATCTTGAATCGCATATTCGCCGCGGTAATCTTCATCGTCGCCGCATATATCCTATATCGTAACTGGACTGGTATCGGCTAACTCTGGAACTGGCAGTTTTTCATGGTGGGGCAGGCGACGCCGGAATGAACACCTATTCGCGGCTGCCCCACGGTTGTGGCAATTTGTGCCTGCTCAATTAAAAACCGGCCGTCTTCAAGACAGAAATGGTAAGCCGGATCATAGCAGCAGAAATCCGATTGTCGCCAATGACATAACCACAACCGCCAGCCATCCCAGACTAACCATCCATAAGGGGGCTGTCAGTCGTCCCATAATGCGTCGGTTGGTAGCCATTGCCAGCAGAATTATCATCAGTGGCGTAGCCAGTACTCCATTGATAAATGCAGCCCAATATAAAGCGCGTATCGGATCGATTGCACTAAAACTGAGAACGACACCGCCGATCGTTGCAATCGCGATCGTGCTGTAAAATGCCTTTGCCTCGCGAGGCCGACGATCCAGCCCCTCCGGCCATCGAAACATCTCCGCAACGGCATAGGCGGCGGAGCCAGCCAGTACGGGAACTGCGAGCAATCCGGTGCCGATAATACCAATCGCGAAGGCGACAAATGCGAGCTCTCCCGCGATGGGCCGCAGGGCCTCCGCAGCTTGGGCAGACGTTTCTATCTTGGTGATACCGCTGGCATTGAGTGTGGATGCCGTGGCTACAATAATGAGTAACGCAACGATATTGGAGATCGCCATTCCGATCAAAGTGTCGGTTTTGATCCTGGTAAGTTCGGTGCGAGCAGTGTCGGGTGAAACAATCAACCGCCGGACATGTCTGCGATGCAATTCCTCAACTTCTTCCCCCGCCTGCCAGAAAAACAGGTAAGGGCTGATCGTTGTACCAAATATCGCGACAAGAGCCATCGCATGCTCCTTGTCGAAAACAAATCGGGGAATGAGTACACCTTGCAGGGCAGTGGTCCACGGTACATTCACCGTCATTACGACAGCGGCGTATGTAAACAGTGAGAGCGTCAGCCACTTGAGAACGGACGCGTAGTGCCTGTAACTCACAAATACTTCGAGCGTTACACATAGAATTGCGAAAGCCAAAGTGTAGAGGATCTCGGGGCCATCGGCAAACAGCCGGACAGCGGCTCCCATCGCTGCAAGGTCCACCCCAATGTTGATGAAATTTGCGACGAACAATAACATAACTGCGCCACGCAATAGCCAGGGCGAATAATGTCGGCGCAAGTTTTGCGCAACGCCTTGTCCGGTGACAACGCCAATACCTGCACTCACACCTTGCATTGCAACCATTAAAGGATAGCTGAACAACATGGTCCATCCGAGTGAATAGCCAAACTGTGCCCCTACCTGGCTATAGGTTGCGATCCCGCTTGGGTCATCATCTGCTGCCCCTGTTACCAGTCCCGGCCCCAAAACGCGCAGAAAACTGGCCGGCTGGTGTGGATGCCGATCATCGCAAGGGGCTGAGTTTTGCTGCTCCATGTGGACTCTGCTTGTGTGGCGCTAAAGCGCATTTTTGGGGTGAAAACAGTGGACGTGCAATTTTAAAACATAAGTCTTGCCAGAGTGAAATGGGGGTCGATAAGTTTATGTTTTAAGTAAGTACGTTTTATTATTTTTGAATTATTTGAAATGCTCAATTTATACGTTTGGTGGCGAGCTGGCTAATTGTTGTAATCCACCTTTCGACCACAGCGGACTGTTCGCTGGCGGATTGCGTGAGGCGTTGAAAAGTGTCGATACGACTGCTCGTGTCCGGCGCGTCTGTATTCCTTGATAGCATCGCGCCGAAAGGTGCATGCCCTATAATTGTTCGTTGGAAGCAAAAGATTGCGGGCAGATCTGGTTCCATGCGAGCTTTGGGTAATGACGTGTTTCAACCATCAACTCGAATTTCTGGCGATCTTGTTGCCATGGCTGCGGAAGCAGGCTTGGCTGAGGTCGTGGTTCAGGGGTAGCGCTGGATAACGAATATAGAACGAGAAATATAAAGGGGAGTAGCGCTCCGACAGTATGACCTTCAGACACTTTCGTGACTTAAGTAATCAGCGGTAACTCTTTGAAAGAAGAGGAGAAAATGGTGGGTGATGTAGGGATCGAACCTACGACCCGCTGATTAAGAGTCAGCTGCTCTACCAACTGAGCTAATCACCCACTCGCTTCTCCGAGGCAGCGGCCCCGGTGAGGTGAGCGGTTCTATAAAGGCCGCTTTTGACTGTGTCTAGCCTTCAATCGAAAAAAATCGAAAAAAAATTGGTTTGGTTTTAGAAAGCCCGGAAATGCGCGGTTTTGTGATCGGTTACGCTTACACGTATTTCGCGTATAGATGATAAACAATCGCCTTGATTGCTGAAAGCGGACTTTTATGCGGAATCGATTTGGTTATGATTCTGTTTTGAAACATTTTTTTGATCGGGCGTTGTAACGTCGCTGCGGAGTTTCCATATCCACAAGGCTCAATCTGGCTATTCAAAAGCAGAACAGGCATGATTTTCGCTGCAAATGTCGCACGTATGTCATCAATTTTTGATGCTTGTCTGGATGCTTAAGGATATAAAAGACTTGATTGACTGATATGATTTTTATCATTGAGCAAAATGCCGAAAGCGTTTGTGACGCGCAGGCAGGCGAGGGGTTCATGCACCGGGTTATCCTCGTTTCAGAAAACTCGAAGTGGCCCCAAGATCGGGGCGTGCTTCAAAATCCGGTTCGCGGCATTTTGAGGACGGAATGGAAAGCATAATTAGCGATCTCGGACAGTTCATTTCCGATCATCGGGTATGGGCGGGTCCGATCGTGGGCGTGATAGCCTTCGGCGAGTCTCTCGCTATTATTGGAATGTTCATTCCGGCCACGCCAATCATGCTCGCGATTGGCGGTCTGGTTGGCGCTGGTATCGTCGAACCCTGGCCAATCATCATCGGTGCAATCATCGGTGCCGTAATTGGTGATATTGTTTCCTATTTTCTTGGCTGGTGGCTTGGTCGCAGTGTTATTCATAAGTGGCCATTGAATAAACACCGCAGCGGTGTTGCGCGTGCGCGTTTGCTGTTCCGCCGCTATGGTTTCTCTGCCGTGTTCCTTGGGCGCTTCTTTGGCCCCGTGCGTTGTACCGTTCCGATGGTGGCGGGCATGATGTCGATGGATCAGAAACGTTTTCAGACGGCGAATGTGCTTTCTGCGATGGTTTGGGCTCCGCTCATGTTTCTGCCGGGCTGGCTGGCTGGTCGTGGAATGGGTATTTTTGCCAAAATGGACCGTGACCATATGTTCTGGTTCGTTATTGGCATCACCGCCGTTACGATTGTCGCGACGGTGATCGGGATGCGATTCTTCAAGGCGCGTCCACGCCGTGAACGTAAGCGTGGCGTGCAGGTTTCTCCTGCTGAATAGATATGGTCTTGCGTGCGCGCTTTGTGTCTGCATAATACAGCGCTCATACGTTCAAATGACAACATGGCATTGAGGGGCACGCAACGTGTCCGGTTCATGTCTTTTTAAAAGGTTCATCGCGCTTTATGCCCGGCGACAGTCCTGACGATTCGTCTTCACGAAGTCCCGCTCCCGTTCCGGGAGCATCGGACCTAAAAGGCTTTGAACTTATTCACGCCGTTTGCAATTTCCTCATACCGTTCTGCGTTTCAGCGGTTCGGAAGGGAAATGCATGCGGCGTTTTTTCTCTTTTTTCTTTTCGTTGATTTTATAGGAGCCGACACATCATGGACTGGTCCATGGACTGGATTGCCGACCCCAATGCCTGGATAGGTCTGGTGACATTGGTGGTGCTTGAAATTGTTCTTGGCATCGACAATCTCGTCTTTATCGCAATTCTGGCCGATAAACTTCCGCCGCATCAGCGCAATCGTGCGCGTATCGTCGGCCTCACGCTGGCGCTTGTGATGCGTCTTGTGCTGCTTGCATCCATTTCCTGGATCGTGACGCTGCGCGAGCCATTGATTACCGTAATGGAGCTTTCTTTCTCCGGTCGCGATATTATCATGCTTATTGGTGGTCTTTTCCTGCTCGCCAAGGGCACAATGGAACTGCATGAGCGGCTTGAGGGCGCGCATGGTCCGAAGAATACGCGTGTTGCGCATGCGATCTTCTGGCAGGTTATCGTTCAGATCGTCGTGCTTGATGCCGTCTTCTCGCTTGATAGCGTGATCACCGCTGTTGGTATGGTGCAGCATTTGCCGGTGATGATGATTGCCGTTGTTATCGCTATTGGTGTGATGATGCTGGCTTCGCGGCCGCTTATGGATTTCGTTAACAAGCATCCGACCGTTGTCATCCTCTGTCTCGGCTTTTTGATGATGATCGGTTTCAGCCTCGTTGTCGAAGGTTTTGGCTTCCATATTCCAAAGGGCTATCTCTATGCCGCTATTGGCTTCTCGGTGCTGATTGAGGCCGCCAACCAGATGGCACGCAAGAACCGCGAGAAGCTGGTGACAACCAACGACTTGCGTGAGAGAACCGCTGGTGCTGTGCTTCGTCTGCTCGGGGGTCAGCGCGATGACAATCCGCTCTCGGATACGGTCGATGTCATCGCCCAGCAAACGGCTGCCAGTGACGTTTTCCTGCCCGAAGAGAAGGAAATGATCCGTGGTGTTCTCGATCTTGCTGATCGTCCTGTGCGCTCGATCATGTCGCCGCGCAATGAAGTCGAATGGCTTGATCTGGATGAAGACGAAAATGAACTGCATCAGGCGATCCGTGGACTTTCGCATTCGCGTGTTGTGGTGGCGCGCCGACAGGTCGATGAATTTGTTGGTGTGGTGCTGGTGAAAGATTTGCTGCTCGACATGAGCGATCGCAAGCCAATCAATTGGGACAATGTGGTCAAGCAGCCGCTTGTTGTGCATGAAAATGCCAATGTGCTTCGGGTTATGGAGCAGCTTCGTGTTTCGCCGGTCCAGTTGGCCGTGGTGGTCGACGAGCACGGTTCGTTCGAAGGCGTGGTGACACCGACCGATGTGCTGGAAGCCATTGCGGGTGAATTCCCTGATGAGGACGAGGAAGCCGCGGTGGCGGAATCGGACGGAAAGGGCGGCTATCTTGTTGATGGCTTTACCGATATTCGCCGCCTTAGCAGCATACTTCAGCGTGACCTCGTTGATGACAGCGATCGTTACACCACGCTTGCCGGCTATATTCTCTGGCACCTTGGTCATTTGCCGCTTGGCGGCGAACATTTTGTGGCAGATGGATATGAGTTCTCTATTGAAGCCATGACGGGGCGGCACATCGAGAAAGTACGGATCAGGCCGGTTGACGATTATACGCTGTAAGCCGGAATAATTTTGCGGGCATCCTCGCGATGCTCGCAAAATATTTCGTTCTGTAAACTCCGATAAAATCAGTATGATATTGACTTTAATGCGCAAGCCTTCAAAATTAACACATTGTTCATTGTTGCGGCTTGAGCGCGATTTGATCTGATTGAATCAGATCTTCGCTTCGTTCGGATAGGACGTAAGCTCCAAGTCGCTGCTTTGAATAGCTGATCGCGAAATGGGCGCGAACTGGAGGATTTTATGAAGCGCAAATTAAACTTGCTGGCTCAAAGCTTAGAAAATGCTGTGCTGGGCGTGGCGGCGGGTCTCGCACAGCCCTGGGGTAAGATGAAGTTGAATGCTGAGGAAATTGCTGAACGCCGTCGCCATCGCCTTGACCGCGGGGAGCAAAGTTTTCTGTGGTGCTGGCAGCATCGCGGTTTTTGGTGAGATTGAGAGCAGATCCCGAAAAGTGTGAAACAGTCCTTGGCTCAGATGCACTCTCAACCAAGAAAAAATTTCGAAGGCCGGAGGCGAAAGCTTCCGGCTTCTCTATTTCTGTTTCGCCTCTTGTTGCTTTCATGGAAAATTTTTCTCATGCGTTTTTTGCATAGAGGCAAGATTTCCAAGAATGGTTTTAAAAGTAGTTTATATATTTAAATCAATGATTTAGGTTGCTTATTGCTCTTCTCCATGTAGATTTATTTCCCAATAAAGACCGAGTTATGGGTCCTTTGTGTACGCAAAGGGAGAAGGGTGCGGATTATGAAGAAAATTATTCTATATGCGGCGGTTGCGCTTGGTTTGGGTGCTGCCCCGGTTCAGGCACAAGAGCAGCCTCATGATATTCTCAATGTTTCTTATGACATTGCGCGCGAGCTTTATGAGCAGGTGAACAAGGCCTTTGTGGCTGACTGGAAAACCAAGACGGGGGAAGATCTCACAGTTAATCAGTCTCATGCCGGTTCATCCAAGCAGGCACGCTCCATTCTGGAAGGCCTTGAAGCGGACGTTGCGACCTTTAATCAGGTGACCGATGTGCAGGTTCTCCATGACAAGGGTGGTTTGATCCCCGCTGACTGGCAGAAGCGTTTGCCGAATAATTCCTCGCCTTATTATTCATTCCCGGCGTTTCTGGTGCGTGAAGGCAATCCAAAGGGCATCAAGAACTGGGACGATCTGGCTCGCGACGATGTGAAGGTAGTCTTCCCTAACCCTAAGACCTCCGGAAATGCGCGCTACACTTATCTCGCAGCCACCGCCTATGCCAATGAAGCGTTCAAGGGTGATCAGGAAAAGGTTCACGCATTCATCGGTAAAATCTTCAAGAATGTTCCAGTGTTTGATACGGGCGGTCGTGGTGCAACGACGACCTTTGCCGAACGCGGCATTGGCGATGTTCTGGTGACGTTTGAAGCGGAAACCCGCGGCACTGAGAAGGTTCTGGGTGCAGATAAATATGATGTGGTTGTGCCAGAAGTCAGCCTGCTTGCTGAGTTTCCGGTGACAGTGATTGATAAGGTCGTCGATAAGCGCGGTTCACGCAAGATTGCCGAAGCGTATCTGAACTACCTTTACTCGCCGGAAGGGCAGGAAATTCTTGCGCAGAACTTTAATCGTGTGCATGACAAGGACGTGATTGCAAAGCACAAGGATATTTATCCAGATGTGCGTCTTGTAACGGTTGAAGATGCTTTTGGCGGTTGGGAGAAGGTTCAGAAAGATCATTTCGCCGAAGGTGGTGTGCTCGATAAGCTCTTTACTGCCAAGTAAAAACAATTATCCGGCGAGAGCAGTCAGCTCTCGCCTTTCATTTGGAAAATCCAGTGTCGCTTCTGAGCATGAAACGCAATTCGGTGTTGCCGGGGTTCGGGCTGACCCTCGGCTGCGCTTTGCTGTATCTGGCGGTCATTGTCGCTTTGCCGCTTCTGGCTATGATTCTGAAAACTGCCAGCCTCGGCTGGAGCGATTTCTGGAGAATTGTTACCTCCGATCGTGCGCTGGCGACGTTTCGCATCACAATCAGTGCCGCAGCGGTGGCCACCGTGTTGAATGGTCTTTTCGGCTTGCTGCTGGCGTGGGTTTTGTCACGTTATCAGTTTCCGGGTAAGCGGTTGATTGATGCGGCAGTTGATTTGCCTTTTGCGCTGCCAACGGCGATTGCCGGTCTGGCACTGGTGACATTGTTTGCCCCAAATGGCTGGTTTGGACGCTTTCTCGAACCCATCGGTATCAAAGTTGCTTACGCGCCGCTTGGTATCATGATTGCCATGTTTTTCACCAGTATTCCGTTTGTCATTCGTACGGTGCAGCCGGTGCTTGAGGACATGAGTGCGGATGTGGAGGAGGCGGCGCGCAGTCTTGGCGCTACACCCTGGCAGATTTTTTCGCTTATTATCTGGCCGACGATCTTTCCCGCTTTTCTGGCCGGCGCATCATTGTCCTTTGCGCGTAGTCTTGGAGAATTTGGCTCTATCGTCTTCATTTCCGGCAATCTGCCTTTTGAAACGGAAGTGACGTCGCTTCTCGTTTTTATCAGGCTGGATGAATATGACTATCCGGCAGCCGCCGCACTTGCTTTTGTTATGCTGGTGATGGCGTTTTTCATGCTGCTCATAACCAACCTCATTCAGGCAAGGCAGCTTCGTTATGCAGAGCGGTAGTGCGAGTTTACAGGCGCGCAATGCGCCCGGTCCTGTGCGCAGCCTGTTGATCGGGCTTGCTGCAATTCTGTCGGCAATTTGCATTGGCGCGCCGCTGTCCGTCATCTTCTCTTATGCTTTCAGCAAGGGCGTGGATGTCTTCTTTGGAGAAATCCTCAAGCCCGATACGCTGCATGCAGTGTGGTTGACGGTCTTGACCGCAATCGTCGTTGTGCCGATCAATATGGCATTCGGCATTTGTGTTGCATGGCTGGTCACGAAATTCCGCTTTCCCGGGCGCAGGCTGCTGATTACCTTCGTCGAGATCCCGTTTTCCGTGTCGCCTATCGTTGCGGGTGTGACCTATCTGTTTTTGTATGGCTCGCAAGGGCTGCTCGGGCCGCTGCTTGAAACGTATGACATCAAGATCATGTTCACCGTTCCAGCCATCTTTCTGGTGAGCCTGTTTGTGACATCGCCCTTTGTGGCGCGCGAACTCATTCCATTGATGCAAGTGCAGGGCAGTGATGAGGAAGAAGCGGCTCTGACGCTTGGAGCCAATGCGTGGCAGACATTTTTTTATGTCACGCTTCCCAATATCAAATGGGCGCTGCTTTATGGCGCAGTCCTTTGCAATGCACGCGTGATGGGTGAATTCGGCGCTGTGTCCGTTGTATCGGGTGCCATTCGCGGTAAGACGAATACGCTGCCTTTGCAGGTTGAACTTCTGTTCAACGATTATAATGTTGCCGGGGCTTTTGCTGCGGCTTCGACATTGGCGGGCATTGCGTTGTTGACGCTCGTTCTTAAAGTCTGGCTGGAACGCAGACAGCATAGTTAAAAGAAACCGCCCGACTTATAAAAAAGCGGGCGGTTTGCGGTCACGCTGCTTGGGAGAGCGTGTGTGTTATGGGTTCCCGATGCAGGGACGAGGCGAGGATCGCGCCTTCCGGCCAGCGGCTGAAGCCGCTTTCCACATTGATATGTCCGGCGTCACCCATGTCGACAAAGCCTGCACCCCAGACATTGGCGATGGCTTCCGCCTTGGCAAAGCTCATATAGTCGTCAGTGCGGCTGGCAACGACGATGGACGGGAAAGTCAGTTCATGACGCGGCAGCGGCGCAAAGCTTTCAAAGCGGCTGTCGCGGCGGGACATGGTTTCAACGTCTGCCGGGGCGACTAAAAGTGCGCCAGCAACGTGAGCTGCAGCCGGACGGCTTGCGAGATGCGAAACAAGAATGCAACCTAAACTATGGGCAACCAGAACCGCACCGGGATTCTCGGCGAGTTTGGCTTCGAGCGCGTGCATCCAGTAGGATAGCACCGGATAGTGCCAGTCGTCCTGTTCGACAAGCACTGCTGACGGATCGTCATGCAACCATTGGCGCTGCCAGTGGCCTGCTTCCGATCCCTTGTAACCGGGGATGATCAATGTCGCAGGCATGCGTAAGTTCCTCTTGGAAGTGCCTTGGGATAAGGCTGTTTCTGCTTTTGCATTGGGAGGTTATGCGAAGCAATTTCCAAGATAGGGGTGATTATGCCTATTTTTAAGAAAAATGAATTCAATTTGAGGCGGATATGTAAAAATTATACCCGCCTCGCTGTCTCACTTCTTCTGCTTTTCGTTCCACCGCAATACGAATTGTGATTTTTCGAAAATCAGAACCACAAAGAGCGAGATGGCAAAAGGGATCAGCAGATAGAGGAGACGGAAAACAATCAGTGCGGCGAGAACATCAGCCTGATTCATGTCCGGCAAGCCGGTGAGAAACACCAGTTCCAGCACACCAAGCCCACCGGGTGCATGCGAAATAAGCGCCGCCGAGAACGATACCAGAAAGATGCCAAGGATGATCAGAAAGCCGGGATTGCCTGCTTCTGGGAGTGCAAAATAGATGATGCCTGCAGCGCCGATGAGTTCGAGTGGCGCCACTATAAGCTGCTGTGTGACCACGGGAAGGCGCGGATATTCCAGACGGAATTTACCGATCTGCAATGGGCGAAGCTGGAGCCAGCTACCAAAAATATAGAGCAACACGAATGCCAGCATCAGCAAAGCAATGATGGTGGAAACGGTCGGCGTCAGGTCTTCGTTGAAACGCATGAGAATATGCGGTTCGAGCAGAAGCACGATGCTTGATGTGATGATGACGCCCAGTACGAATGTGAAAGAGCAGAAAGCGATGAGGACGGCGATTTCACTGCCGGGCATGCCCTGCGAGGAATAGGCGCGGTAGCGCACGACAGCGCCAGACACAACGGAGGCTCCGATATTGTGCGATAAGGCGTAAGTTGTGAACGAGCACAGCGCGATGAAGAGCCAGGATATTTTTCTGCGCAGATGAAGAAGTGCGATGCGGTCATAGCCAGCGAGCGAGCTATAGGCGAGGAGTGCTGCGGCGGCTGCAAGAAGCCAATGGTGAGCGCGGATCGCGTAAAGGCTGTCCAGAACGTCATCAAGCGAGATACTGCGCAATTCACGATAGAGAAGCCATGCTGAAATAGCGACTGCACAAATGCCTATTATTGGCCAGATATAATCCTTAAACTTCATTAACTGGCCACCGCACCTTTATTTCGCATGTCATCCCCTTTTGGCGCATCGGTTGTACCTTTCAGGACAGTTCCGGTGCATTCCCATTCAAACCTGTCGTGGCGTCGGACTGTGTCCTAACCGATTGCTTCCGCTTGGCGCTGGCCTCGCTGCTTATCGCGCGTTCCATGGCGCTGGCAATTTCTGCAGCCCCTAGAATAACCTCATCTGCACCCAGGTCCTCCAGATATTTCGCTTCTGCTGGTGAGCAGACGTGCACAATGATACGGATGCCGGGATTCGCGGATCGGGCAAGACTTGTTATGCGTCCTGCCTCAAAGGCATTGGCTATTGCAATGACAATATGTTGAGCGAATTCCGGATTCGTCGTTTCCCATATTTCAGCATCCGAGGCATTTCCCGCAATAGCCTCAATGCCGATTTCTTTCAATTTGTAATAAATCTTGGGCGAATTTTCGACAACGAGGAAAGGTATCTGCCTTTCCTGTAAACTTGAAGCGATGTGTTTGCCGATCTGGCCATAGCCGACGATGATCGTATGCCCTTTAAGGGGGCTTATTGGCCGGGGTTCGGAGCGATCCGTATCGCCGCTGGATGGGACGCTTTCGTCATGAGCTATTTCTCTACCCAGCCGCTTTTCAAGCCATGGCCGCATACGCTCCGCAGCAATGAACATCAATGGGTTGAGAAAGATCGAAAGCATTGCACCGGCAAGGATCAGGTCACGGGCATCGGGCGGCAGCAGATTGAGGCTGACACCCAATCCGGCCAGAATGAAAGAAAATTCACCGATCTGGGCCAGGCTTGCAGAAATGGTCAAGGCGGTTCCGATTGGCCGGCGAAACGCGCGTACGATAAAGAAAGCTGCAACCGATTTACCCACCAGAATGATGGCAAGAGTCGCGATCAGGGGCAGGGGATCGCGAATGAGGCTCATTGGATCAAACAGCATACCTACTGAAATGAAGAACAGAACGGCGAACGCATCGCGCAAGGGCAGGGATTCTTCGGCAGCGCGATGGCTGAGTTCGGATTCGCTCATCACCATGCCAGCGAAAAATGCGCCAAGTGCAAAAGACACACCGAACAGATGTGCCGCACCAAAAGCAACGCCGAGGGCTATTGCAAGAACACCAAGGCGAAATAATTCGCGTGATCCGGTCTGCACAATGACATTCAGCAGCCATGGAATGACCTTGCGGCCAACCACCAGCATGAGAGCGACAAACACCGCGACCTTGGCAATGGTGAAGACAATGATGCCGGTGATGCCGAGCCCCAGCCATTGGGCGATGGGATCGCTGGCGACTGCGTGACCTTGTTCACTGCTTAAGCTGGCAAGTGCTGGCAGCAGCACCAGCGCCAGAACCATGGCGAGGTCTTCAACAATCAGCCAGCCGACTGCGATGCGGCCCCGGTCTGTATCGATGAGACGCATGTCCTGCATGGCGCGTAAAAGCACCACAGTGCTGGCAGTGGAAAGGGCCAGGCCAAAAACCAGTCCGGCTTTTACATCCCAGCCAAGTGCTAAACCAAGAGCGGTCCCAAGGGCTGCGGCTGTCGCGATTTGTGCCAGCGCACCGGGCACCGCTATGGCCTTTATCGAAAGCAGATCTTTGAGGGAAAAATGCAGGCCCACGCCGAACATCAGCAGAATAACGCCGATTTCGGCCAGTTGAAGAATGAGATCCTGATCGACGACGAAGCCGGGCGTATGGGGTCCGGCAATAATACCGGCCAGCAGATAACCGACGAGAGGAGAAATTTTAAGACGCGTGGCAATCGCGCCGAAAAGAAATGCCAGACATAACCCGATGACAATTGCTGCAATCAAAGGCGTGTCATGGGGCATAGGAATGTCTTTGCGGTTTCAGTGTGATTAAGCTTTGCAAGATGCCGGGCATGATTGAGACCATGCCCGGCACGTTGTTTATTTCTGCGCTGTGGCGCTGTCTTCAATCGCCTGATGGGCGTGCTGACGATGCTGCCACCAGTTGCCGAGCAACAGCAGGATTGGTGCTGCGATGAAGATCGACGATGAAGTCGCAATAAAGATACCGAACAGCATAGGCACGGCAAAATTATGAACGGCGCTGCCGCCCCAGATTGCCATCGGGAGCATACACAGGAATGTTGTCATCGAGGTATAAACACAGCGCACCAGCACCTGATTGATACTCATGTCAACGATTTCGCGCAGAGGCTTTGACTTATAAAGACGCATGTTTTCACGCATGCGGTCATAAACCACGACCTTATCGTTTACCGAGTAACCGATCGCTGTCAGAAGCGCTGCAATGGCCGTCAGGTTGAAATCGAGCTGGAACAGCGCGAAGAAACCGACCATTTTTGTGGTGTCGAGGATAAGCGTGATGATCGCACCCATCGCAAAGAACCACTCGAAGCGCCACCAAAGATAGACGAGCATTCCAAGCGCTGACAAGATCACGGCAATAAAGCCGGAACGTGCCAGTTCACCGGAGACTTTCGGTCCGACAACCTCACTGCGTTCGATCTTTGTGCCAGGGTCCAGTTCCATCACAGCATCGCGCATTTTGTTGACTGCAACGGTTTGCGCTTCTTCGCCACCATCCTGACGCTGGATGCGGATCAGGACATCATTCGGAGTTCCCGCAGACTGAAGGGCAACTTCGCCCAGTCCGAGTGCGCTGAGCTTTTCACGCAACTGTGCCAGATTGGCTGGCTGAGAGGTTACGATTTCAGCCTGAATACCGCCCTTGAAGTCGATGCCGTAATTGAGCCCCGGCTTGAAAAACAGGCCAATGGAAGCAATCGAAAGCACGATAGAGACTGCGATGCCGATAAAACGCGCATTCATGAAGCTGATATTCGTCTTTTCAGGAACGAATTTCAGGAATGGTTCGATGACAAGGGTCTTGAGCTTACGTTTGCGAACGTACCAGGCCATCGCCATGCGAACGAGCGTCACATCGGTGAACATGGAAATCGCAATACCCAGCATCATGGTAACCGCGAAACCGCGTACCGGACCTGTGCCGAATGTAAAGAGAAGCACGGTAGAGATCAGCGAGGTGACATTCGCGTCCACAATGGTTGAGAAAGCCGCATGGAAGCCCTTGTCGAGGGCCGCCATAGCGCCCAGACCTCTGCGCGTTTCTTCTCGTATGCGTTCGTTAATCAGAATGTTCGCGTCGACCGCTATACCGATACCCAGAATGATACCTGCGATACCCGGCAGTGTCAGCGTCGCTCCGATCAGGCTCAATGCCGAGAACGTCAACAAGGTATGGAGCAGCAGTGCTACGTTGGCGATGGTGCCCCAGACGCCATAGAGGAGCTGGATGAAGACGGCTACGAGGACGAAGCCGATGATGCCCGTAACAAGCCCCATCTTGATGGCGTCGCCGCCAAGGTCAGGACCAACGGTGCGTTCTTCAATCACGGTCAGCGGAGCAGGCAAAGCACCTGCACGCAGGAGCGCCGACAGAACGACACTGTCCTGAACCGTGAAATTGCCGGTAATCTGGCCTGAACCGCCGGTGATCGGCTCATTGATACGCGGTGCGGTCAGGACCTTGTCGTCAAGAACGATGGCGAATGGCCGGCCCACATTCTTGGTCGTTATGTCCGCAAACTGGCGCGCGCCAAGGCTGTCGAAGCGGAACGACACGATTGGCTCATTGGTGCGCGGATCAAAGCCTGCACGCGCATCGGTCAGGCGTTCGCCAGAAAGTGCAATCTGATCTTCGATCGGGTATTTGATGTTCGGGTCTTTGGAATCCGGCAGAATGGTGACACCGGGTGGTGGCGGATCATTCGGATTGACGTCCGCGACCATGTGGAAGCTCATCTTCGCAGTGCTTCCAAGAAGCTGACGAAGATGGGCCGGGTCCTGCAGGCCCGGAAGCTGAACAACGATACGGTCAGAGCCAACGCGCTGGATTGAAGGTTCGGCAACACCGACCTGATCCACACGCTGACGAATGATTTCAAGGCTCTGCTGCAATGCCGCATCAAGACGATAGGTGAAGCCGGCCTCTGTCAGCGTCAGGCGGATTTGATTGTCACTGGTGGTAACATCAATATCGTTGATCGCAGTTCCGAAGCCTGTGGTGTTGACCTGTGAAATCAGTGTTTTAAGCGCTGTATCGGCTTTTGCACGCTGATCGGCATCAGGGATTGTGACAATAACCGCATCACCGACGGCACGGATCGATTGTGGCTGAATGCGTTCAGCGCGCAGCTTGCTGCGTGCATCGTCGAGCAGCGCCCGCATACGATCTTTTTTGAGGCTGGCCGCATCCACTTCAAGGACGAGATAGGAGCCACCACTCAGATCGAGACCAAGCGTCACCTGCCGCTTTGGGAACCACGACGGCAACGCTTCAAGTTGTGGCTTTGTGAAGAAATTGGGCAAGGCGATGATGACGCCGATCAAAACGATCAGGCCATAAAGCACAGCGACCCATTTAGAAGTACGCATGAGTTGAAATTCCAGATATTGAGCACGTGTAAATTTCGTATAGAATACAAAAGCCTAGCGCGCATTTCTTCGTAAATGATTCAGGATTGGATATTGCCAATCGCCATGATGGTTTTCAGGCGCTTTGTGGTGGCGCGCGCACTTGGGAATATGTGCTTCGTGAAAGTCTTAAAAACTTGGAGGCGCTTGCAGCTTCGACGGGTTTTGCGTCAAAAAAGGCCAGCTGGTTTGGCTGAGCCGCCAGAGCTGCGCTTTTGCCGTTGGAATGGGCTGCTTTAATTTTTGCCGCGGCTGCTTGAGCAAGGACAGCGCGCATCGGCTGCGGCGCCGGCGTCGATTGCTGGCGCGTGGGTATGGCAGGTGCGTCTGCAACCTGCTGTGCTGCCATGCTTTTTGGCGTATTCTGCCCCGCGTCATCGGCGAGCGCTGAGAGGTCCACAGCAAAAATAAAGGCAGTAAATGACAGGACACACGTTACAAACAGCATGAAGCCATGCTGCTTGTAACGATCAATATGCTCAATCCTGTTCTTCATGCCCTTTATCAAAATGCCTGGACTTTCCCTTTAAGTCTTTCCGCAAAAATGACCTGGTGCCGGAGCGGCTTTACCGTAAATCTCACCCCTGAAAAGTCTGTCGACTTTTGGGGACTTCGCCCAGACAACTACAGCATCGTTTCACAAATTGGAATCCTTTTCTGTTTCTGCCCAATGCCATACCCTTTATAAGGCCAAATCCGCGCCGTATTTTATGGTGATAAGATGACACGGTTTGGCTTTTGTTTTTTGCATATCTTTGTTCCAAAACGGTTCTCACTTTGGGCATGCATGCTTGAGAGCGCGTTTTGGTCGATTGAATCAAATCGGCGCTCTAAACCCTTTTATTTGATGCATAATCTTATCGATCCTTGTTTCCCTTCGGTCGGATTATGCATTAGTATCGCTTCCACGATCGCACGCTTTTTGTTCCCCCGTGTTTGTAAAACAGCAGAGTTCTAAATTGGCATATTTATCGACGTTCCGTGCTTTTGTCTTTGCCGTGACTGGTGTTGCTTTTCTGCTTGGGGCGTTCGATAACGCTCTTGCTCAGGATAGCAAGGTGCAACAGCCGCAAGCGGAGCAGGCCGAAACGGCACCATCGTCCGCACCCGCATCCGCCCCTACGGTGGATAGTGGCGCACCTGTATCCAGTGTCGTTCAGCAGCAAAAGCCGGTTATCAATGATCTGAAACAGCAGACGAAGACGATCAGTGATCAGTTGCAGAAATCTGCAACCAACGATGAATCGCTTGCGAATTTTAAGCTTCAGCTCGATGCGCTTTCGAAGAAGCTGCTTGATGCCGGTGTCGCTTTTCGTCCTCGCCTGACGGAAATCAACACACGTCTTGAGCAACTGGGTGCCGCACCTTCCGGCGATCAACCGGCAGAGCCTGCAATCGTTGCTGAAGAGCGGGCGCGACTGGTTGCAGAAAAGGCCGAAATCAACGCGGTTATCGGTGAAACCGAAGATGCATCGCTGGCCGTCAATCAGATGTCGGCAAAAATCAGCAATATGCGGCGTGATCTTTTCACGCAAACATTGTCCCAGCGTGTCAACCTTGATCTTACACTCGGCTCCGAAGTGTCTTCCGCTGCCGGGAATCAGATGATTTCGCTGTGGAGCATCGTGAAATCATGGTGGCGTTTCGTTTTTACCTTCAAGCTGAATTCATTTCTGGCTGCCGCGTTCTTTGCGCTCATCGCGGCGTTGATTATTCAGCTTGGCGCGCGGCGGGCTCTGGGTTCGCTTTATGAACGTGACGTCAACAATGAAGCCCCTTCTTATCTGAGCCGCTTATCCGTTGCCTTCTGGTCCACCGCTATCCCTTCGGGGGCGGTCGCTGTTTTTCTTGCAACGACCTATTTTTGTCTCGATTATTTTAATGTGCTCAGACCTGATATTGGTGCACTCCTGCAATCGCTGTTTATCGTCTTGGGCATTGTCTTCTTTATCAGCCGGTTGGCATTTGCGTGTATCAGTCCTTATACGCCTGCATGGCGTTTGGTGCCTATCGCTCCGCGTCCGGGCCGTGCATTGGTCTGGCTGATTACCGGCATAGCACTGATCAATGGGCTGGATTCGTTTTTCAGCAAAGTTAATCAGGTGCTGTCGTCACCCTTGTCACTGACGATGGCGAAAAGCCTGCTTTCGACTGTTGTTATTGGCGTATTGATACTGGTTATTGCGTTTCTCAAACCGATTGAGAAGATCCCCGGAGAAGCTGTTCGTCCCTGGCCTAAAGCATTCAGGATATTTCTGTTGCTTCTTGGTCTTGTACCAATTGTTGCGGCCGGACTTGGCTTTATCGGCCTGGCCCGGTTTATGGCGCAACAGATTGTGGTTACCGGCGCATTTCTTGTGACGATGTATCTTGGTTTTCTCACAGGGCGCGCCATTTCCGAAGAGCAGGCTTTCGCATCCAGCCCCATTGGGCGGATTTTGCGCGAACGGTTTCATTTTGATGAGGCAAAGCTTGACCAACTCGGTCTTGTTGTTGGTATCCTCATCAATCTCGCGGTGGCGCTGATTGGCATTCCGCTGGTGTTGATGCAGTTCGGATTTCAGTGGTCCGAGCTTAAGAACACGTTCTATCATTGGATGACGGGTTTCCGGATCGGCAGCATTTCCATATCACTTATGGGGATTTTGACCGGGATTTCCTTGTTCTTCATCGTCTATCTGATGACCCACTGGTTTCAGAACTGGCTGGATAGCAAAGTTCTCGCGCGTGGACGTGTTGACTCGGGTGTCCGTAACTCGATCCGTACTGTTGTCGGATATGTCGGGTTGGTGTTGGCGGCGCTGATTGCAGTGTCGGCTGCGGGTTTTAATCTTTCAAGCCTTGCCCTGATCGCCGGCGGTCTCTCGCTTGGTATCGGTTTTGGCCTTCAGAACATCGTGCAGAATTTTGTTTCCGGCCTTATTCTTCTTGCAGAGCGCCCTTTTAAGGTTGGTGACTGGGTCGAGGCGGGTACAGTCAGCGGTATTGTCAAGAAAATCAGCGTTCGCGCAACGGAAGTGGAAACTTTCCAGAAGCAGTCGATTGTTGTTCCAAACTCTACGCTCATCAACGGTAATGTTGGAAACTGGACGCTACGCAACAAGCTTGGTCGCATTGATATCAATGTGCAGGCCGCTTACACTGACGATCCTCGCCGTGTTCACGCACTTCTGTCTGAAATTATTCGCGGTCATCCCTCCATTTTGAAAAATCCGGAGCCGTTTGTGGCCTTTCAGAGTGTGACGGATTCATTAATGATTTTCGACGTTTATGCGCATGTCGCAGATATTACGTCTACGGGTTCCATCAAGAACGAGTTGCGATTCCAGATTGTCGAACGTTTTCATGCTGAAGGAATTCCATTTTCGTCGTCTGCAACCAATCTGGTGCTTGGCGTTTCTGAAATCGAAAGAGTTTCCGAGATTATCGAGAAGGACAGATCACGCGGCGCAAAACTGCGCAAGGACAAGCCGGGCGAGGGGGATAAGCCGCAGCATGACGACAAGGTATGAAGGTGCGTTCAGTTGCAGTTCAGCTTTGAAGTCTTATAAGTGGTCATGAAAAGAGGCAGTTGAACTGTCTCAGAGCAAGGGGGCCGAATTTTCGGCTTATAGCGGGAGCAGCGGAAGCGCTGAAGCGATATGAACAGAACTCAGGTCAATTATGCTGGCAAGGTTGCGCTTGGTGCAGTGCTCGCACTTTCGTTTTCCATGCCAGGCCTTTATGCTGCAACCGTATCGAACAATGATAGCGCCGCTCAGACCATCGTCGTCACTGAAGGCGCGTCAAAGCGTGAAATGCTGATAGCGCCAGCCGAAACAGTCGATTTTTGCGATGGTGGTTGCTTTGTGACCTTCCCGAACGGTGACCGTGAGGCGCTGAAGGGCGATGAAAAGATCGTTATTTCTGGCGGCAAGGCATCGTTTCAGTAAGTTCAGATTACGTTGATAAAAAGCCGGGGTTTGCCCCGGCTTTTTGCACCTTTTAAATGATTATATCAGCTTCGCGGCTTGAGATTTTCTGGATCGTAGAGTGGCTTATAGCCAATCGATACAACCTCCACCGGATACGTTTCGCCGAAATATTCGACATTCAGCTTTCGCCCTTCCTGACAATAGGACCAAGGCAGATAAGCAAGCGCGATGTTCTTGCCGATGCTCGGGCCGTAGGCGATGGACGAGGTGAAGGACCGGCGACCGAGTTCATCGATCAGCGTTTCTCCCGTTTCAGGATCAAGGACCGGTAGAATGCCGACCGGATAGCGTTTGACGCCTTTGGAATCGACATTTTCTGTCATAACCAGCGTGCAGAGCATGGCTGGTTGATGATCGCGGGCCTTATATTCAAGATGCTTTGCCTTGCCGCGGAAGTCTGCCTCCTTGACCTTTGGGCGAGCGAGATCCGCTTCAAGAAGATTATATTCGGTGAGCAGATCCGCATTTTGGAGACGCAGGCTTTTTTCCATCCGGCGGCTATTGGCATAGGTTTCAACACCAACCGCAATTGCGCCGGTTGAACGCAGCGCATCCCATATGGCGAGGCCGTCTTCATAGCGCATGTGCAATTCCCAACCCTGTTCACCGACATAGGAAATGCGGAAGGCGGTTACATCCTTGCCTGCAATACGGATCGGCTTGATGGCGGCGAAGGAAAAGTTCTCAAGATCAAGACCTTCCGGATTTTCGACAACCTTCTTGAGATTATCGCGGGCGTTTGGTCCCCAGATGCCGATGGTGGCGTATTTTTCTGTAACATCGGTGATGGTGACATCAAAACCCTTATCTTCAGCAACGCGGCGCATGTAATGGAAGTCGCGGGGGCCGGCATCGGCGCCGTTGATCATACGCATATTGTCAGCCATGCGCATTACGGTGAAATCGGCGCGCACCATGCCTTCATCATCCAGAAAGTGGGTGTAAATGCCCTTTCCGATATTGGCGTCACCGCCGATTTTTGCAGCACACAGCCACTCCATCAGCGCGACATGATCCGGGCCTTCTATGTCGTACATCGCAAAATGCGAGAGATTGATGATGCCGCAATCTTCACTCAATGCCAGGTGCTCGGCATTGGAAACGCGCCAGAAATGGCGGTTGTCCCACTCATTTTCCCGCACCGGAATACGGTCGCCATATTTTTCCAGCAGATGCTCATTGGCTGCATAGCCGTGCGCACGCTCCCAGCCACCCAGCTCCATGAAGTGGCCGCCCAGTTCCTTTTCCCGTTCATAGAACGGTGAACGGCGAATATTGCGGCCTTTGGAAAAGGGCTCACGCGGATGCACCGCCGGATTGTAAACCTTCATTGCGGTTTCGGTGCAGCGATCCCAGATGAATTGCTCGGTCATCTGGTGCGTATAGAAGCGCGAATAGTCGATGGCGTGATGATCGATTTTTGTACGACCATCGGTCATCCAGTCGGCAATGAGTTTACCCATGCCGGGGCCGTCCTTGACCCAGATTGCAACCGCATACCAGAGGCCACGGACTTTCTGGCTTTCGCCGATTGAAGGTCCGCCATCGGTTGTTACCTGTAGGAAACCATTGAAGGAATGGCTTTCATTATAGCCCAGCTCGCCGAGAATGGGGGTTAGTTCGATGGCGCGTTCGAGTGGTTCAAGAACCTGCTCCATGTCGAGATCACGCTGTGATGGCGACAAACGGGCTTCATGTTTTTCAAGAAGGTCACGCGGGTGGCAGAGGCGCGGATTGGTTTCCTCGTAGTAGCCCCACTCAATTTGACCACCTTCGGCAGTCTTTGGGTCGCCGGTGTCACGCATATAGGCCGAATTGCCCTGATCGCGCAAAAGTGGCCAGCCAATTTCCTTGCCGGTTCCGGCAAACGCATTATAGGGGCCGAAGAAGGTCAGCGGATGATCAATGGGCATGACGGGCAGGTCTTCGCCAACCATTTCGGCAATCAGCCGGCCCCAGAGACCGGCGCAAACCACCACATAGTCGGCTTCGATTGTACCACGATGGGTGACAACGCCCTTGATGCGTCCATTTTCAACGATGAGCGACTGAGCGGGTGTGTTTGCAAAGCTTTTAAGCTTTCCCGCATTTTCCGCCTGATCAATCAATCTGCCTGCAACTGTTTGCGAGCGTGGAATAACAAGGCCTGCATCCGGGTCCCACAAACCGCCCTGAACAAGGCTCTCTTCGATCAGTGGAAATTTTTCTTTGACTTCGGATGGCTCCATCAGGCGAGCCCGCGTACCAAAGGCTTTGCCGGATGCGACCTTGCGCTTGAGCTCTTCCATTCGGGCATCGTCGCCGACGCGGGCAACTTCAATACCGCCGACGCGGGCGTAATGGCCCATTTTTTCATAGAAATCGATGGAATAGAGCGTCGTCCAGCATGACAGGAAATCATGGCTTGTCGCATAGCAGAAATCAGATGCGTGTGCGGTGGAACCAATGTCCGTGGGGATGCCGGATTTGTCGATGCCGACAATGTCGTCCCATCCTCGTTCGATCAGGTGGTGGACGACGGATGCTCCGACAATTCCACCAAGCCCGACAATGACCACTTTTGCCTTTTTAGGAAACTCTGCCATTTCATGCGATCCCATTTTGTATTTGATGGAATCATAGTGGCTGCGCCCGGCCCACAATTGTCATTCTACGACATAATCACGGCACGAGACGACCGAAACATCTTCGTTGCAAAATGGCGCTGGTGCGTGAAGGGCAGATCGTGGCTCCATGTTGATGATTTGATTCATCACGCAGGGCTATCACTATGATTTAAAAGAAAAACCCGCGTTCTGAGTGCGCGGGTTTTGTTATGATCCTCGGGATTATGCCGCAATCAGCATTTTCCGGTCAGCCCGTTCCTGCTGGGGTGAGCGACCATAAAGCTCGCGATAACACTTGGAAAAATGCGACGCGGAAACGAACCCGCAGGCGACGGCAACTTCAACCACCGGCAAGGAGGATTGCAACAGCAAGTGCCGGGCCCGGTCGAGGCGTATTTCCAGATAATATCGTGCCGGAGAACGGCCCATTTCCTGACGGAACAGGCGTTCGACCTGACGGCGCGAAAGCCCGATATTATGGGCTACGTTAATGAGTGCTTCCGGTTCGGAAAGGTTGGCTTCCATCATTTCGATGATGGTCAGAATCTTTGAATTCTGGATGCCAAGGCGGGCGCGAAGTGGCAGGCGTTGGCGGTCGTGCGGGTTGCGGACCCGATCGGTGAGGGCTTGTTCGCAAATGCGGTTGACCAGATTATCATCGAAGTCATCGCCGATGAGCTTCAGCATCATGTCGAGCGAAGCGGTTCCTCCTGCGCATGTAAAGATATTGCTATCCACTTCAAAAAGATCGGCATAGACTTCAGCTTTCGGAAAAGCTTCCGAAAAGCCTGGCAGATTTTCCCAATGAATGGCGCAGCGTTTGCCCGAGAGAAGGCCCGCAGCCGCCAGAATATGCGCACCGGTGCAGAGCCCGCCAACCGCGACGCCGCGGTTATATTCTTCACGCAGCCAGGCAAAGACAGATTTGTTGCGGAAATCCTCGACATAGACGCCTGAGCAGACAAAGACCATGGATGGGCGTTGTTCGCTTTGAAGATAGCGGCGTTCATCTTCCAGTGACGCATTGACAGCGCATTCCACGCCATTTGAAGCCTTGACCGGCTTGCCATCGGTGGACGTCAAACGCCAGTGATAGGCTTCATAACCCAGCATTCGATTGGCAATGCGCAGTGGCTCTATCGCTGTCGCAAATGCGATCATCGAGAAGTCAGGGACAAGAAAAAAAACAATAGACCGCTTAATCGATGAAGCTGGATTCATAGCCTGATCGTTCCCATTCTCAAAAGCCCGAACTGCGGTTCCCGACGCAGTTTCCGGCTTTGTGCCTTCGTCATGACACCGGGACTATAGAAGGCCCAGTCATCCGGTCGCTTTTTGACCGGTAGTCCCATTGCTCCTGCCCTATTTTACAGGGGATAGGTCATGGCGCAAACAGGATAGGCGTATTGAGACATAGAACTTTCGGGTTGAATAGTGCGGCTAAATGCCTGCCGTATATTGGTCCCTATATGTCGCTAAATTGAAGGCGGAAAATTCCAACTCGCAATTCGAATATGCCTTACTGCATTTGGCCTCTCCTCGCGGGGGCGGGAAGGCGATCATCCACGCAAGGCCAGCCAATGTCGTGCCGAATGTGCTCGGGCAGGCTTTCGAGAATTCTGCGGCTCTTCTTTATGCGCCGCTGATATGTCCAGTTGGTGTAAAATGTGCTGACCGATGCCATGCTCGCTTGCAGCCAGTGCGTGATGATGAATGGGCGCGCGATACATTCTCTTTGCAGGGGTTCACACTGAATGCTCATTTTTGTTCTCCAGGCAGAATTGAGATCAAGTGTTTTCTGACGTGTCTTAACCTCTATGCTTGAAGCTTGCCGCGATCTTGACGTTCAATCAAACGAAATATAGAAAGGTATAAAGTCAGAAAAATTGAACTAACTTAATGTGGAGCCCACGATGACAGCGCCCGTACAGCATCCTCTGCCAATGCTTGATATAGATGTGCTGCGGACATTTGCAGCCATTGCCGATACGGGTAGTTTTTCGGCGGCTGCCAATGTGGTGTTTCGCACACCTTCGGCTGTTTCCATGCAGATCAAGAAGCTTGAAGAGCAACTGGGCGCTGCGGTCTTTGAACGGGATGCGCGTTCTGTGAAGCTGACCAGCGATGGCGAAGTGCTGCTTGGTTATGCGCGGCGACTGCTGGCGCTCAATCGTGAGGCTGTGGCGAAATTTGTCGCGCCGACAGTGACTGGGGTTGTTCGGCTCGGATCGCCTGATGACATTGGTGAATGTGTGTTGCCGCTCGTTTTGAAGCGTTTTGCAGAAACGCATCCGGGTGTTACGGTCGATGTCGTGATCGATCAGAGCGCTAATCTGCGCAAGCGTCTTGATGAAAGACGGCTTGATGTTACGCTGGTCAATCTCTCACACACAGTTCCAAGCAAAGGTGATGTTGAGATATTGCTCGATGAGGAGCTGGTTTGGGCGGGTGCCAGATGCGGCACTGCTTATCGCCGTGATCCCTTGCCGCTTTCCATATGGGAAGAGGGCTGCGCTTGGCGCGGAAATGCACTTGAGGCGCTTGAGAAATCGGGGCGGGCCTACCGAATTGCGTATATGAGTTCGCATTCTACGGGCCAGCGCGCCGCGATACAGGCGGATCTTGCGATCGCTCCTTTTGGCAAAACCTTATTGGGGGAAGGTATCGTGCCTCTTGGCCCTGAACATAATTTGCCGCAGCTTGGCCGTTATCAGCTTGGCATGATCATTAAACCCGATGCAAGGCAACATATTCAGGTGGTTGCTGATCATCTGCGTAACGTCTTTGAATCGTATCGCCGTAGCGGCCGGTTTGAGACGTTGCGTTCGGGGTGGGGCAGTGTTGTTGCGTGCGGCTAAATCGCTGCTCTTGCCGGGAGGAAAAGCTACGCTAAATGACCAATGTGAGAGCCAAAATATGGCCTCGCCATCAGGACGTTGGCCAAGGCGGGACTATTGTTTGGGGGCATCTTGTTAGAACTGCATCTAAATGGAGAGACACCTATGAAGCTATCTCGTATTGTTCCAGTTGCTATCGTTCTTTGTGCTTTCACACTTGCATCCTGCGCCAATACGGTTCGCGGTGTGGGGCGCGATGTTAAGAGCACGGCTCATGCTGTTCAGGAAACCGTTGAGTGATAAAAAAGGTTCGGGTTCTCCCGAACCTTTTTACTTCTGCAAGAAGTAGCTCACCGTCATATGCTGATCGGGACGCGTTAGGTAGATGATGTTTGCAGTCTTGATGCCAGTATCGGGTGCCATGATATTTGCTTCACGCATAAGCGTGGATACACGTGCATTTGGGGCAGTATCACCAAACCACATCACCAGTACAGGTTTTGAGGCGCGTGATGCACCATAAGGTGTTTCGGGGTGGATCACTTCGATTGATGGATCGAAGAGCCTGAAATTCCCGCCAATCTGCGCGTTGTCTGTCAGGATTGTTTTAAAATCACCATCTTTGCGTATCTCTTGATAAAGGCTTTGATAATCCAGTTGACCATAGGGCGGAGTGCTAGAGCCATAGGTCAGATAATAGCCAAGAACAGGCGGTACAACGAGCGATAGCGCAATGCTAATGGCCGCGAATTCGGTAAGCGCGCGCGTGTTCCGGCGATATTGTTCAAAAAGACATGCCATGACCGCTGGCGTAAGGAACAGCACCGGTTGCAGCCAGCGATCCTTTATGTTGCTGACGCCAGCAACGACCACGCCCACCAAAACGATCAGCATTCCCACTACGAGAAGACGCCGCATGAACGCTTCACCATTGGTGAATGGTCTGCTTGGCGCGGTGCGTTTGGAGCGATGAACAAGAGATATGATGCCCGCGATTGCAAGTACCACGACAGCGAAGAGAAAAGCTGCTTCGATGAAGCTTCCCACACCATTCAGGCGATCGAAGATCAGACTGCCGGATGCACCGATCTGAAGCTTTTCGGAACGCGCAATCACACTCGACTTGTGTGCAAGCATCCAGTTCGCTGTTGGCGTGAAGCAAATTGCAAATGCAGTGATCGTTATAAAAGAGAGCCTTGAAAGCAGGACCTTGCGATAGTCTGCAACCGATAATCCGGTGACGATCAGCATAATCACAAACAGCGATGCGTTGAACTTGCCGAGAATGGCCGCTGCCATTGCAATGCCGAGTGCTGCTGCGGAAACGGCATGTCGGTCACGCATATGCCATGCAAAAGCCAGAAATGCCCAGCCGCATCCCGCAGTGCCTGCAATGGAATGGGTCAGCGCGCGCTGTGATTCCCAGCCGATTTGCGGAATGAGGAACAGTCCCAGCATGGATGCTGAAGCGACCATACGGGAGAAGCCCAAAAGTCGCATTCCGCCAAAGACGCTCAGAAACAGGCTGGCAAGCATGCTGAATTTGACGATTTGCAGCGTGAGCATCGATGTGCCAAGCACGGAGGCTGCAATATTGGTTATCCATGTGTAGAGAGGCGGCTGCGATCCGCCATATCCCCAGTCCAGATAGCCGATATTGGCAAGCTGTTCGGCATCATCAAGGCCTGCGCCATTGGAAACGAGCGTTACAAGAATTGCCTGAAAAGCAAAATAGCAAAGCACAAAGACCACTGCCAAGGGCAGGCCAAAGAGTGACTTATTTGCAGTGTGCGCTGTGGTTGCTTTGAGGGTGGTCAAAATGCTGTTGCCCAAAATCTGAATCGCATTTCAAGAAATACGATGCTTAAATTCGATAGATCTTGGAGTCTAGCTGGCAAAATAGACCGAACGGTACTCCAATTGAAATACCTCTCACAGGATTATGGCCTGATTTCAATCACGGAAGTAAAAACTTACAATATCATCACGTATAATTTATGAATTATCAGCAACGGCAGAAAACCGCGCTGCCTCGTCAGGTGCACGGTCTTGCCAAATACGCATGGCGCTTCCACCAAACAATACACAGGCGGAAGAGACTGAAGCTCCGGTACGCAGTACCAGATCCGGAGCGTCGAGAAGGTGTAAACCGTCTCTTGCTCCTTTCTAGCGCAACATTGTTACCGGACCGTTATCAGACACTTAAGCAAATCTAAACAAGTGAAGTTTTTTCAACTTTCTTCAGAGAAAATGCATCAGGCTTTGTTTTCATCAACCGTCTTTGTTGCGCGAAGGAAGTTGATGATGCTTGAAAAATCTTCCCCTCCATGGCCTTCATTGTCGAAACGGCTGTAAAGCGCTTCTGCGTGTGCGCCCAATGGTGTTGCAGCACCTGAACTTTTTGCCGCTTCCTGTGAAAGCTTGAGGTCCTTGAGCATCAGGGCTGCTGCAAATCCGGGCTTATATTCGCGATTGGCGGGCGATGCCGGAACTGGTCCCGGTACAGGACAGTAAGTTGTCAGTGACCAGCACTGGCCTGATGAGGTTGAAGCCACATCAAACAGCGCCTGGTGCGAGAGCCCCAGCTTTTCAGCGAGTACGAAGGCTTCACTGACGCCGATCATCGAAATGCCGAGGATCATATTGTTGCAGATCTTTGCAGCCTGTCCTGCACCATCACCGCCGCAATGAACGATTTTACCGGCCATAGGCTGAAGCAGCGGTTCGGCCTTGCCAAAGGCATCGTCGCTGCCGCCTGCCATGAAGGTCAGCGTGCCGGCAGAAGCGCCGCCTGTGCCGCCTGATACAGGCGCATCAACAGAAAGCTGGCCGTTTCTTGCTGCAATCTCGTGGGCCTTGCGTGCAGAATCGACATCAATTGTCGAGCAGTCGATAAAAACTGAATCTTTTCGGGCATAAGGCATGATGTCTTCATAAACCGAAAGAACATGTTTGCCTGCGGGCAGCATGGTGATCACTGCATCTGCGGTTTGAACGGCGCCCGCAGCACTGGTTGCGATCTCAAGGCCATTGGCTTTCGCTTCTTCAAGATGAGCAGGCAGCAGATCAAAACCAATGACCTTATGCCCGGCTTTCACCAGATTGGCGGCCATCGGTCCGCCCATGTTGCCAAGGCCGATAAAAGCGATAGTGGCCATGATTTTCTCCCATATAGATATGTATCAGCGTCCGATCATATGGCGTGCAACAATGACGCGCATGATCTCGTTTGTGCCTTCAAGAATCTGGTGAACGCGCAGATCGCGGACAAGTTTTTCGATGCCGTAATCATGAAGGTAGCCATAGCCGCCCAGAATTTGCAGCGCGTCATTGGCCACATCAAAACCAGTGTCAGTAACAAAGCGTTTGGCCATGGCTGACCATTTGCCGGCATCATGGGTTTTGCGATCAAGCTTGCTTGCAGCCGAGTAAAGAAGCTGTCGTGCTGCCGAGAGCTCGGTCTCCATATCCGCCAGGCGGAACTGCAATGCCTGAAAGCGATCAATTGTCTGGCCGAAAGCCTTGCGCTGGTTTGAGTATTCCAGTGCCTTGTTCAGCGCCGATCGTGCGCCGCCCAGCGAGCATGCGGCGATGTTCAAGCGTCCGCCATCAAGGCCTGCCATAGCGATCTTAAAACCGGTGCCCTCGTCACCCAGACGATTTGCAACTGGCACGCGGCAATTGTCGAAAATCACCGTTCGGGTGGGTTGCATGTTCCAGCCCATCTTGTGCTCATTGGCACCAAATGACAGGCCGGGCGCATCTTTCGGCACAACAATGGCAGAAATGCCCTTCGGGCCGTCCTCGCCGGTACGCACCATTGTGACATACAGGTCAGTGGCGCCTGCACCGGAAATAAACTGCTTGGTGCCATTAAGCACATAATGATCGCCATCGCGCTGCGCGCGGGTGGAAAGTGCGGCTGCGTCGGAACCGGATCCGGGTTCTGTCAGGCAATAGCTCGCAAGCCAGTCCATTGATGTGAGCTTGGGCAGGAATGTCTGGCGCTGGCTTTCATCGCCAAACGTATCGATCATCCATGCAGCCATGTTGTGGATGGAGATAAAGGCTGAAAAAGCGGGGCAGGCCTCGGCGATTGCCTCGAAAATAAGGACCGCGTCTGAGCGCTTGAGTGCTGATCCGCCCACGTCTTCGCGAACGTAGATGCCGCCCATGCCGAGTGGGCCGGTTTCTTTTATGACGTCAATCGGGAAATGTCTCTCGCGATCCCATTGCAGTGCATAAGGCGCAACGCAATCGGATGCAAAGCCGCGGGCCATATCCTGAATGGCGCGCTGATCCTCGTTGAGTTCAAACTGGTTCTGGTCGGCAGTATCCATGGTTTCCTCCCTATGAGCACCGCATCCTCCTGAAGCGACTAGATCACAATGACGCGCGGCTGCCAACGCTGCTTTGGAATAATGTTGCTCACTTTTGTAATAAACTGATGCGCATTTTTGCATATAAGCTTGCCGCAATCGCTGGTGATTGCCAGTGGCATAAACTTGGGATAGGCAAGCTCGCATGACACGCGCAATCATGTTTCAGGGAACGGGTTCGGATGTCGGCAAAAGCGTGCTTGTTGCCGGTCTTTGCCGTCTGGCACGCAATCGGGGGCTGAAAGTCTGGCCCTTCAAGCCGCAAAATATGTCAAACAATGCAGCCGTCAGCGAGGATGGCGGTGAGATTGGTCGCGCGCAATGGCTTCAGGCTCTGGCGTGCGGTGTGCCGTCATCGGTGCATATGAACCCGGTTCTGCTAAAACCACAGACCGATATGGGCAGTCAGGTCGTTGTGCAGGGAAAAGTGCGTGGCGAGGCGCGCGGGCGTTATTATCAACTATTGAAGCCGCAGCTGATGGCCGCGGTGATGGAATCCTTTGATCTTATCAGTGAAGGTGCTGATCTGGTGTTGATTGAAGGGGCGGGGTCGCCTGCCGAAATTAATCTGCGCGCCGGTGATATTGCCAATATGGGCTTTGCCACACGTGCAAATGTGCCGGTGGTGCTGGTGGGAGATATTGATCGGGGCGGAGTGATTGCATCACTGGTCGGAACGCATGCAATTCTGGCCGAAGAAGACCGTGCCATGGTGCGTGGCTTTCTGATCAACAAGTTTCGTGGCGATGTTTCGCTGTTTGATGATGGTCTTGAGGCAATTACCCGTTTTACGGGCTGGCGATCGTTTGGTGTCGTGCCGTGGCTTAAAGCCGTGTCGCGTTTGCCTGCGGAGGATTCGGTGGTGCTGGAACGCGCAACGCGGGGTGATGCCAAGGCGTTGAAAGTGGCAGTTCCCATGTTGCCGCGCATTGCGAATTTCGATGATCTTGATCCGCTGAAAGCGGAGTGTGAGGTTGAAGTTGTGATGGTTCCGCCCGGCCAACCACTGCCGCATGATGCAGGGCTTGTGGTTTTGCCGGGGACGAAATCGACGATTGCCGATCTGATTGCCTTTCGTGAAAACGGCTGGGAGCGCGATTTGCAGCTTCACGTGCGGCGCGGCGGGCATGTGCTTGGCATTTGCGGCGGGTTTCAGATGCTCGGCAAACGGATCAGCGACCCGGACGGTATCGAGGGACAGGTGCGCGACATCGACGGGTTGGGACTGCTGGACGTCGAAACCATGATGGAGCCGGAGAAAGTCGTGCGCAATGTTGTGGCGCACTCACAGCTTTATGATGCTAAGCTTGATGGCTATGAGATTCATATCGGGCGTACCACTGGCCCTGATGTGATCCGGCCATTTTCGCGGATCGGTGATCATGATGATGGTGCCGTTTCTGCGAGCGGACGTATCATGGGGACTTATCTGCATGGTGCTTTCAGTGCAGATGCGTTCCGGCATAGATTTCTGGCGGGGCTCGGTGTGTGCGGTTCAGGTGGGAACTATCGCGAAAGCATTGAAACCGCGCTTGATGAACTGGCTGATGGCCTTGAGTCCTGCCTTGATATTGACGGGTTGTTTGCACTCGATTGACGCCGCAACAGTGAACGCCTAATGTCACTTTATGCAATAGGTCTTTGCCGGAACGAATCCCGGCGATACCAAAAAGGGAATGCGACGGACGGACCCAATCCGGGCGTCTTTATCGCAGCCGACCCCGCGACTGTAGAGCGGAGAGGGATGAGGCAAGCCGGGCAACTGGCAACCACTGGAAACATCAGCGTTTCTGGGAAGGTGCATCACTCCCCACGACCCGTGAGCCAGGAGACCTGCCTGTTGCGTGAAGGACATTATGTCCGCACCCCCTGGGAGGTTTTCCCTGCTGCCTGCACGGAGGTTGTCATGGCTGCGCGTAACGAAAATACACTTTCCAATACACTCCCTCTCTCCCTTGCTGCTCGTCTTGGAACGGCAGTGGTGTCGCTCATGCTCGGCGCATTTCTGATTTACGGCGTTGGGATAGCCCATTCTGATATGCTGCATGATTCGGCGCATGACACGCGTCATTCATACGGTTTTCCCTGCCACTAAGCCTTTAGCTTTTAAAACAGGAAATAAGCAGCGCTCGATGGGGGACAATCATCGAAGCGGGATTGCTGTTGAGGGAATGAAATGTTGATCCGTTATCTTCTGGCCACGCTTGCTGCTGGCCTTCTGGCAGGGCTTCTCGTGACGCCTGCCATGTATTTGAAAACCGTTCCGTTGATCATTCAGGCGGAAACTTATGAAGACGCCGGTGGCGGTCATAGCCATGGTGACGCCGAAGCGGCTGCGCCACACGACCATGCTGCGGTGGCTGCCAGTGATGGCGAAGAAGAAGAGGGCGCTGAACTGCCGTTCGGTCGTCTTGGCAACACATTGCTTGCCAATCTCGTGGCCGGTGCAGGTTTTGCCCTGCTTCTGGGTGGGGTTGCGCTTCTTCTCGGTCGCCGTATTACACCGCAGAATGGTATCCTCTGGGGGATAGCCGGCTTTTTTGCGGTCGCTTTCCTGCCAGCTTTAGGGCTTTCGCCGGAATTGCCTGCGATGCCTGCCGCCGATCTGGCGCAGCGTCAGCTCTGGTGGATCTTGACCGTGGTGTTGAGTGGTGTCGGCATCTATCTGCTGGTTTTGCGTGCTGAGATTGTTTCTAAAATCCTTGGACTGGTGCTGATTATCTCCCCACATCTTTATGGTGCACCGCATCCGCACGATATTGCATCACCAATTCCAGCGCTGCTTGCTTCGCAATATGCCGTCGCATCGCTTGCAACAAACCTGTTCATGTGGGCAGTGATTGGTCTTGCGCTGGGCTGGTTTATTCAGGCCTATGCAAAGTCGGATATTGAAGGCTGATAGGCATGGCTCTGCCACGAAATGAAAATGCAAAAATCACGTTCGTTCTTGGCGGAGCCCGATCCGGTAAGTCGTCTTATGCGGAGAAACTGGTTGAAGGCTCAGGTCTTCAACCCGTCTATCTTGCGACAGGGCGCGCATTCGACAAAGAAATGGAAAGCCGCATCTCCATTCACCGCGATCGTCGCGGGCGTGAATGGCAGACGGTGGAGGAGCCACTCGACCTTGTGGGCGCGCTTGAAAAATGCGTGCGGCATGACCGCTTTGTGCTGGTCGATTGCTTGACGCTCTGGGTCACCAATCTGATGATGGCAGAGCAGAATATCGCTGCTGAAACTGAGACGCTGATAGCGGCATTGCCTGAGCTTTCAGGTCCGGTTGTTTTCGTTTCCAACGAAGTTGGTTTAGGCATTGTGCCGGAAAATCGGATGGCGCGCGCGTTTCGCGATTCAGCCGGGTTTTTGCATCAGGCTGTGGCATCAGTGGCAGATGAAGTTTATTTCATGGCGGCAGGTCTGTCGCTCAAAATGAAGGGTTAATTTGATGCAGGGACAGAAAATTCCAGCAACGGTGATCACCGGATTCTTAGGTTCCGGCAAGACGACACTGATCCGTAATCTGCTGGAAAATGCCAATGGCAAGCGTATTGCGCTTATCATCAATGAGTTTGGCGATCTGGGCGTCGATGGTGGAATTCTCAAAGGCTGCGGCATTGAAAGCTGCCGTGAGGAAGACGTGATCGAACTCAACAATGGCTGCATCTGCTGCACCGTTGCTGATGATTTCATTCCGACCATGACCAAGCTTTTGGACCGTGCGGACCGCCCCGATCATATTGTGATTGAGACATCCGGTTTGGCACTGCCGCAGCCGCTGGTCGCAGCTTTCAACTGGCCTGAAATCAAGACGCAGGTAACAGTCGATGGCGTGGTGACGGTTATCGATGCCGCTGCCGTTGCCGAAGGTCGTTTTGCGGATGACCACGATAAGGTGGATGCACAGCGCGCAGCGGACGAATCTCTTGATCATGAAAGCCCTTTAGAGGAACTTTTTGAGGATCAGATTCATGCAGCTGACCTGATTGTTCTCAATAAGGCCGATCTCGTTGATCCGTCGAAACTCGATAGCGTGAAGGCCGATGTGGCTGAACGCTCAACGCGTCGCGTCAACATGGTGCCAGCAAGCTTTGGCAAGCTTGGTGCAGACGTATTGCTCGGCCTTGGAGTGGGGACGGAAGACGATATTGCCAACCGCAAGTCGCATCATGAAATCCACCATGCTGATGGCCATGAGCATGATCATGATGAGTTTGAAAGCTTTGTCGTTGAAGCGGGCTCGGTTGCTGATCCGAAGGCATTTACCGAGAAGCTAAAGGCTGTGATTGCGGAACATGATGTTCTGCGTCTCAAAGGCTTTGTCGATGTGCCGGGGAAGCCGATGCGTCTGGTTGTGCAGGCCGTTGGTCCGCGTATTGAGCATTATTTCGACCGCCCATGGGGTAAGGATGAAGTGCGCAATACGCGTCTTGTCGTCATTGGTCTGCATGAGATTGATGAACAGGCGATCATCAAAGCCGTGAAAGATGCGACCTCGTAATGCATCTCTTACTTGCCCAGAAGGGAACGATCAGCGACGGCAATGAGGCCGTCGACCTCGGTCAGACGCCGGGCGATATCTTGTTCCTTTCCGCCGCCGATACGGAATTGGCCAGTCTTTCTCACGCCTACAAGCTTGTGAAAGAAGGGCCAAGTCTCCGGCTCGCCAATTTCCTGAGCCTGACACATCCCATGTCGGTCGATGCTTATATTGAGCGCACGGCACAACATGCGAAGCTTATTGTTGTGCGGATTATTGGTGGCGAGACCTATTGGCCTTATGGGCTTGAGGCGCTTCATGCCTGTGCTGTTTCGCTCGGCATTAAAATTGCGGTGTTGCCAGGTGATGATAAGCCTGATTATGGGCTTGAACGGTTCTCCACCATTTCCGCACCGGAGCGCGATGCGCTCTGGCAATATTTAATTGAGGGCGGGGCTGCCAATACGTCCCGCTTTCTCAATTATTGCACAGCATTGATTGATGAGAGCGAGAAACCGGAAGAGGCGGCACCGCTTCTCAAAGCCGGGCTGTGGTGGCCAAATATGGCAACGCCATCGCTTGATCTCATCCGTAAGCAATGGCAGGACGCTGATGCACCTGCTGCGGCGATCATTTTTTATCGGGCGCTTGTGCAAAGCGGACAGACGCAGCCGGTTGAAGCACTGATCAGTGCATTGCAGGCTAAGGGACTGAATCCGGTTCCGATCTTTGTTTCCAGCCTCAAGGACAGGCTTTCAGCAGCAGTGGTTGATGGCCTGTTTGACGATTGCCGGCCGGATATTGTGCTCAATGCAACCGGCTTTGCGATTTCGTCACCGGGTGCGGAGCGTAAACCGACCGTGCTGGATAAGCGCGGCAATATGGTTTTGCAGGTGATTTTTTCCGGTACGCCAAAAGCCACATGGGAAGCATCGCAGCAGGGTTTGCTGGCGCGCGATCTTGCGATGAATGTCGCACTGCCCGAAATTGATGGCCGCGTGCTGTCGCGTGCAGTGTCTTTCAAATCGGCAAAGCAATTCGATAGCACTGTTGAAGCCAATATCGTCACCCACGAGCCGGATTTGGGTCGCGTGGCTTTTGTCGCCGAATTGGCGGCAAACTGGGTGCGCCTTAAGCGTAAAAAGCCAGAAGAGCGCCGTGTGGCGCTGATCCTTGCCAATTATCCGAACCGTGATGGCAGGCTGGGCAATGGCGTCGGGCTTGATACGCCTGCCGGAACAGTGGAAGTGCTGCGCGCCATGGCGGGCGAGGGGTATCCGGTTGGTGACGTTCCTGCCGATGGCGATGCTTTCATTCGGCTTTTGATGGCTGGCCCAACCAATGCGGCGCGTGATGGGCGTGTCATCCGTGAAGTCATTTCTTTGAATCAATACAAGGCTTTCTTTGCAAAGCTTCCGAATATGATTCAGGAGGAAATTGAAACCCGTTGGGGTGGGCCGGAAAATGATCCGTTCTTTGATAAGAGGCTTGAAGGTTTTGCGCTGCCGCTGATGCGCTTTGGCGAAACAATAGCCGGTATTCAGCCTGCACGTGGTTATAATATCGATCCGAAAGAGACCTATCACTCGCCTGATTTGGTGCCGCCGCATGGGTATATCGCGTTCTATGCTTATCTGCGCGATGTGGCGAAGATCGATGCTATCGTGCATATGGGCAAGCATGGCAATCTGGAATGGCTGCCGGGTAAAGCCTTAGCGCTGTCGGAAAACTGTTATCCTGAAGCTGTTTTCGGTCCAACGCCGCATGTCTATCCGTTCATCGTCAATGACCCGGGTGAAGGCACGCAGGCAAAGCGCCGTGCGGGTGCTGTGATCATCGATCACCTGACACCGCCGTTAACGCGCGCTGAAAGCTACGGTCCGCTCAAGGATCTCGAAGCATTGGTCGATGAATATTACGAGGCTTCGGGCGTTGATCCGCGTCGCCTGTTGCGGTTGAAAGTGCAGATCCTTGATCTGGTACGCGATATTGGTCTCGACCGCGATGCGGGTATTCATGACCATGATGATGAAGATATGGCGTTGCAAAAGCTTGATGCCTATCTTTGTGATCTCAAGGAAATGCAGATCCGCGATGGGTTGCATATTTTTGGTCTGGCCCCTCAAGGGCGCTTGCTCACCGATTTGCTGGTGGCACTGGCGCGTGTTCCACGCGGTATTCCCGTTGCGCTGGGTGGCTTGCCGGGCGAGCAGAGCCTGCAGCGCGCTATCGCCAGAGACGCAGGCCTTGGCGAAGAGTTTGATCCGCTCGATTGTGCAATGGCCGACCCCTGGACTGGGGCGAAGCCTGAATTGCTGGTAGGTGCAAGTCCTGCAAGTTGGCGTATTGCTGGTGATACGGTCGAGCGTATCGAATTGCTGGCTGCGCAGTTTGTGGAGGGCGAAGTCGAGTGTCCGGCAGATTGGACACAGACCAATGCCGTGCTGCAGTCGATTAATGATCATTTGCGCCCCATGGTGAGCGCGTGTGGACCTTCGGAGATTGAAGGTTTTCTATCCGCTATTTCAGGACAGTTTGTGCCGCCGGGTCCGTCGGGTGCGCCAACGCGTGGGCGTCCAGATGTCTTGCCGACCGGGCGCAATTTCTTTTCGACCGATAGCCGTGCCGTGCCAACACCAGCGGCGTGGGAGCTGGGCCGCAAATCAGCGGAACTGCTGATCACCCGTTACACGCAGGATCATGGCGAGTGGCCGACCTCATTTGGTCTGACCGCATGGGGCACATCCAACATGCGCACTGGCGGTGATGATATTGCGCAGGCGTTGGCGCTGATCGGTGTAAAACCCTTATGGGATATGGCTTCGCGTCGAGTCACCGGGTACGAGATCGTGCCGATTGCCAAGCTTGGTCGTCCGCGCGTGGATGTGACGCTGCGCATTTCCGGCTTTTTCCGTGATGCTTTCCCGGAACAGATTGCACTGTTTGACAAGGCCGTGCGAGCTGTGGGTGCGCTTGATGAAGAGGTGGAGGACAATCCGATTGCTAGCCGCATCAAAGCCGAACAAGCACGGCTTATCGCAACGGGTGCGGATGAAAAGACCGCCGAACGTCGCGCGGGCTATCGCGTCTTCGGTTCAAAACCGGGTGCTTATGGCGCTGGCTTGCAGGCACTGATGGATGAGAATGGTTGGGCTGGGCGCAATGATCTGGCGGAAGCCTGGCTTGTCTGGGGCGGCTATGCCTATGGTGCGGGCGAAGAGGGCCAAGCGGAGCGCGGGCTTCTTGAAGAGCGGCTGCGTTCTGTACAAGCTGTTGTGCAAAATCAGGATAATCGCGAGCACGATCTGCTTGATAGCGATGACTATTATCAGTTCGAAGGTGGCATGGCTGCAACCGTTGAAAAACTGACGGGCGCGATGCCGACTGTCTATCACAACGATCATTCAAGGCCCGAAAAGCCGGTGATCCGCACGCTTGAAGAAGAGCTTGCCCGCGTTGTGCGTGGTCGTGCGGCCAATCCCAAGTGGATCGCGGGCGTGATGCGCCACGGCTACAAGGGCGCTGCGGAAATTGCAGCCACGGTTGATTATCTTTTCGCTTTCGCGGCGACCACCGGCAAAGTCGGTAACCATCACTTCGAAGCAGTCTATCAGGCCTATATTGCCGATAGAGCAGTGCATGATTTCATGCTTGATAAAAATCCGGCCGCACTCGCCGAAACAGCGTCCAAGCTCAACGATGCGATTGAACGCGGCTTCTGGGTGCCGCGTTCCAATTCAGCGCGGTTTGAGCTCGAAAATCTTATGAAAATGATTCCGGAAAGGGCATTAAATGGTTGAGAAATCTGCAAAACTTCTTTCAATGACGGAAGAGGAATTGAATGCCCGCCATGCAGATAAGATGCGCAAGAAGAAAGCGGCGCGCGACAAGATTCAAGCCACCAAGACCGACGAAAAAGGCCTTGTGATTGTTCATACAGGCAAGGGCAAAGGCAAATCAACGGCTGGTTTCGGCATGGTTTTTCGCGCCCTTGGTCACGGCATGAAGGTTGGCGTCGTGCAGTTCGTTAAAGGCTCATGGGATACTGGCGAGCGGTGGGTGCTGGAGAAATTCCCTGAACAGGTGACGATTTCCGCACTTGGCGAGGGCTTTACGTGGGAAACACAGGATCGCGCCCGCGATATTGCCATGGCCCGTGACGCTTGGGAGCAAGCCAAAGCCATGATCCTTGATGAAAGCTACGATATGGTGCTCTGCGACGAACTCAACATCGTGCTGCGCTATGATTACCTGCCTGTTGAAGAGGTAATCGAAGTGCTTGCCGCTAAACCTGAGATGAAGCATGTCATCATTACGGGCCGCAATGCCAAGGACGAGCTGATTGACGCTGCCGATCTCGTTACCGAGATGGAATTGATCAAGCATCCTTTCCGTTCAGGTGTGAAGGCACAGAAGGGAATTGAATTCTGACATTATCGCTTCGCGTATTCAGAAGCCCAGCCATTGCCGGAGTGGATTGCTTGGTTCCATCAGAAGCCGCACGGCGAGCGCTAGGCTCACCACGATGAGCAGTGGCTTGATAATGCGAGAGCCGATCTTCATAGCGAGGCTCGCGCCAATCTGTGCGCCAATGAACTGCGCAATGCCCATGCAGATGCCAATTTTCCAGTTGATTGTGCCAACAAGCGCGAAGGTGGCAAAGCCGCCAATATTGGATGCGCAGTTAAGCAGCTTGGTATGAGCGGTGGCTTTCAGCACGCCATAGCCTGCAAGGGCTACGAACGCTAACATGAAGAATGAGCCGGTGCCGGGTCCGAACAGTCCGTCGTAGAAGCCGATCAGTGGCACCAGCGTAACGCCAAACAGGAATGGTCCCATACGGCGTGCGCGATCCACGTCGCCAAGGCTTGGTTTCACTGCAAAATAAATGGCAATCGCGATCAGCAGAATTGGCAATGCTGCCCGCATGATATCGACGGGCAGGACGGTTGCTAAAAGCGCACCCAGAACAGAACCGACCAGTGATGCAATGGCTTCCGGCCATTGTTCCTTGATGTTCACATGCCCTTTGCGCGCGTAGGCGATGGTTGCCGAGGAAGAGCCGAACAGGCCTTGCAGCTTGTTTGTGCCGAGTGCTTCGACAGGTGGGATGCCAGCGAGCAGCAGCGCGGGTATCGTGATCATGCCGCCTCCGCCTGCAATAGAATCGATGATGCCCGCAATGAAAGCGGCCATGGTCAAAAGGAGCGTCAAGGTATCGAAAAATTCAAGCATGGAGAGGATCCGGCAAAAGTTGATGCAACATAGTGCAGACGGTCTCATTGCGCCAGACAGCTATTTTAGGGAACCAATGAAGGCCAGCGTTGTTTTTCGGTTCGCGCAGCATTATCAATGCAAGTCTATTTGATATCAGGAGACGATCATCCATGAGCGAAAGCATTTTCGAACGTATTACTGCGTTTCTCAGCAAAAAAAGTGCTGTGCAGCGTGTTGCCGAAGATCCGGCACTCGCTTCGGAACTGCTTCTTCTGCTTCATGTGGTTTTTGCCGATGGTGATCGTCACCCGGCAGAAATTGCGGCTTTCAGACAGATTGTCTCCGAGAACTTTGGCATTTCAGCAGAAGAACTGCCGGAAGTGACAGAATATCTTAAAGACTTTGGCTATGAGACGACTACAAAGCAGGCGGCTTCGATGTTGGCTGAAATGGCGCCTGAGCGCCGTTCGTCACTGCTTCGTGACCTGGTGCGGATTGCGCGTGCGGATGATCATGTTGATCAGTCGGAAACAGCAATGATCAAGCGCATTGCTGATATTCTCGGCATTACAGCTGAAGATATCAGAGAAGCGCATAATCCGGCCCCTCGTGCGGTCTAAGGAAAAACGCGCCGCTCTTGGGATGGGCTGTTCGTCAGGCGTGCGCTTGGAAGAACTCGTTTCGTTGGCAGACAGGGTTCTGAGCAAAGCAGGTTTGAATCGACCGACAGTCATTGCAACGCTTGCCACCAAGCAGGGTGATCCGGTCTTGCTGGAGCTTGCTGCGCATTATGGCTGTGAGCTGCGATTTTTTGATGCCGGGCAACTTGAGCAAGAAACACCAAGGTTGAAAAATCCGTCGGACGTGGTTTTTGCGTCGGTGGGGTGCCATGGCGTTGCGGAATCTGCAGCACTTGCTGCCGCAGGGACGAATGCCGCCCTAATTATCGAGAAGACGGTTGAAGGTCGTGCCACCGCCGCGCTGGCGATGGCACTTCCTAATCAGAGCAATTTGCGGCGTTGCGCGATGTAAGTTGCAACGGTTGCAACGATCAGCAAAGCAGCGGTTGTCATAATGACGGCCACATAGGCATTTTCGAATGCCTGCGATGCAAGCGCAATCAAGCTATCTGCATCGGTAGCAGGCATTGATTGTGCGACGATAAGCGCTTCATCAAGGCTATCGCGTGCAACAGACGGAATATCCGCGCCGACCGGCAAAATAAGGCTGGCGGTATAGAAGGCCGACAGAATACTACCGAAAATTGTCACGCCCAGCGCATTGCCAAGTTCAAACGACACTTCTTCGACAGAGGCAGCCATACCAGCCTTCTCGGCTGGAGCGTTGCTCATGATTGATGACGATGCGCCTGTCATTGCACAGCCAACGCCAAAACCTAAGACTGCAAGCCCTGCCAGATAGAAATGCGCTGAGAGCTTGTAGGTGAGGATATAGATCACTACGCCAAGAGCGGTGATGCCGAGCGACGCCCAGAGCACCTTGCCTGCACCAAGACGTGGCAACATCATGCCAGCCAGCGGCCCTGCGACGAAAGCTGCAAGCGGAATTGGCAGGATCATCAGACCAGCCTGCAACGGCGTCATGCCTTCGATCAACTGCATACGCTGGCTGAAAACCAGCTCCATGCCGGTCATCGAACCCGATGCAACAAGCGCCGCAAACACACCTGTAGCGAAAAGCCGGTTTTTGAACAGCGAGAAGTCAATCAACGGTTCGCTGCTTGAAAGCTGACGGCGCACAAAAATGGTCGTTGCGATGAGACCGATAATCAAAGCGCTCGCAAAGACAGCCATTGATGCGTCGCGCTTGGCGAGCTCCTTGATGGAGTAGGTCAGCGCGATCAGGCCGATCATGATCTGGATCGAGCCGATGAGATCCCATTTGCGCTGGGAGCCAAGTGGGCGATTTTCGAGGTTGAAGGCCGAAAGAGCAAGCGCCACCAAAACAACGGGCACGTTGATCAGAAATACGGAACCCCACCAGAAATATTCGAGCAGGATACCGCCTGCGACAGGACCGATGGCAGCGCCACCCGAAGCAATTGCCGCCCAGATACCAATGGCAAGCGAGCGTTCTTTTTCATCGGTGAATGTCAGCCGGATAATCGACAGTGTGGCAGGCATCATCATCGCCGCACCACAGGCAAGGAATGCGCGGGCTGCAATCAGCACTTCCGGGTTTGGAGAATAAGCCGCGCAAAGCGATGCAAGGCCAAACACGGCCAGACCATTCATGAACATGCGCTTATGGCCGAGCTTGTCGCCCAGTGTGCCAAGGCCCGGCAACAGTCCTGCCACCACCAGCGGGTAGATATTCATGATCCAGAGCTTTTCGGAAGCACTTGCCGCGAGATCATGGGTGAGGCGTGGCAATGCTGTGTAAAGCACTGTCATATCCACAACGATGAGGAAAAGTGCGCTGGAAACTATTGCGAGAACGAGCCAGCGATTTTGCGGCAACATTGGATTATACCTTTTCAATACGAACGTATTCAAACTTGTCAGGGTGGCTGACATAATATAAATCCACCTGTATGGAAAGTAAGAAATTGCAAAAAACTGGCCGTCCGCGCTCAATCGACCGTGATCATGTGCTTGATATGGCCGAGAAGCTGGTTGCCGAAGGTGGCATCGTTGCTCTGACCATGGATGCGGTGGCGCAAGCTTCCGGCGTCACAAAAGGCGGCGTGCAATATTGCTTTGGTAACAAAGACGGGTTGATGAAAGCCATGATCGAGCGGTGGGGCGGCCGGTTCGACGATCTGGTGACAGCGCGCAAGCAGCATAAGCAAGACGCGATTTCGCACATCGCAGCCCATATCGCGGTGACACGCGAAAGCGATGCTGAGGACGATTCTCGGTTTGCCGCTATGATCGCGAGCCTTATTCCCAACTCCCAGTATCTTGATGAAACCCGGACATGGTATCGCAAACAGTGGGATGGTCTTGATGTTTCAACGCCAGAATGCAGGCGCGCGCGACTGGCGTTTATTGCCAATGAGGGTGCATTTCTGCTCAGAAGCTTCAACTTCTTCGAGCTGACGCCGGAAGAGTGGCAGTCGATCTTTAATGATATTCAAGGACTTTTGCCTGAAAAAGATTGACTTTTCTGCTGCCTGCCAGGCATTCGGAATGCCTGAACAGAGGAAGAAAACGTGGCAGTTCATTTCATTGGAGCCGGTCCCGGTGCCGCAGATCTCATCACCGTGCGTGGTCTGCGACTGATAGAAAACTGTCCGGTCTGCATTTATGCAGGCTCGCTGGTGCCCAAAGAGGTTGTTGCATCTGCACCAGAAGACGCGTTGCTGATTGATAGTTCCTCGCTGACGCTGGATGAAATCATTGCAGCAATTGAGGCCGCTCATGCCAAAGGGCATGATGTTGCACGCGTCCATTCAGGCGATCCATCGATTTACGGCGCGATGGCTGAACAGATGCGCCGGCTTGATGCGTTAGGCATTCCTTATGATGTGACGCCGGGCGTCCCGGCTTTTGTTGCGGCTGCGGCTGCCATGAAGCAGGAACTGACGATTCCCGAAGTCAATCAGAGCATTATCCTCACGCGCACTTCGGTAAAATCATCCGCCATGCCGGAAGGTGAAGATCTCGCCACATTGGGCAAATCCGGTGCGACTTTGGTGATTCATCTGTCGATCCGCAATCTTGCGAAGATTGAGGCGGAGCTGACGCCACTTTATGGTGCAGATTGCCCGGTGGTCGTTGCTTATCGCGTGGGTTGGCCAGATGAGCAGATCTTGCGCGGAACACTGTCGGATATTGTTGAGAAAGTTGCAGTTTCAGGCGTGAAAAGAACGGCAATGGTGTTTGTCGGGCGCGGACTTGATCCCCAAAACTTCCGTGATTCAGCGCTTTATCATGAAGCCCACAGCCATATTGCGCGCTCAAAACCTTAAAACGGAACGTGTAAATTCAATTGCTTCTTCTACGGTAGCGACAACGGTTTTGGCTTCCACGGGGGGGCGAGCGATCATCATGACGGGTATGGCAAGATCACGCGCTGCTTTGATTTTTGCGTAAGAAATGCTGCCGCCGGAATTGCGGCTGACAATCAGGCCGATCTTTCGTTCGCTCAGGAATTGTTTCTCGGATTCATAGCTTTCGGGCTTTGCCAGAACGATTTCACAATCGCGAGGCAATGTTACTTCCGGCGGGTCGATCATCCGCATGATGAAGTGAACATCGCTTCGCTCTGCAAAGGGCGCAATATGTTGTCGGCCCAGTGCGAGCAGAACACGTTCGCCAGCGGGAATTATCGTTGCGGCCTGCGCTTCATTTGCGACGTCAATCCAGTTATCGCCGTTTTCCTTTTCCCATGCCGGGCGTTCGAGCCGCAATAGCGGAATTTTTGCCATACTGGACGCCCAAACAGCATTGTGTGAAATGCGCGTTGCATAGGGATGGGTTGCGTCGATCAGAAGATTGATTTTCTCTGTTGCCAGATAAGTGGCCAGTCCCTCTGCGCCGCCAAAGCCGCCAATGCGAAGCTTGCCGCTGATTGCAGCGGGATTGGCTGTTCGGCCTGCAAGGGACGTGATGGCTTCGACGGGCAGGACATTGAGTGCGGAAGCAAGCTTTGCTGCTTCCGCTGTGCCGCCAAGAATGAGTATTTTAGAGGCGGGCAAGGATATTGCCTTTGCGATCCGTCACGATGATTTCGACTTCAACAGGCGCGCCGCGCAGGGTTTCAAGCGCGACTTGCTTCGCTTTTTCGGCGATCGGCGTCGCCATGTCGATGCCAATGCCTTGAGTCATTTCAAGCACTTCCAGTGCAGTGTTGGCAAAAAGAATCCGGTCCTTCATGTCGTTTGGCGCACCGGCCTTTTCGGCAATGGTCCAGAGAAAATTTTTATCGACTTGTGAGCGCGAGGAGTGAAGATCAAGTTCGCCCTGAGCAAGCTTTGTCAGCTTCGCAAAGCCGCCTGCAATGGTGAGCTTGTCGATGGGGTGTTCGCGCAAATACTTGAGCACACCACCCGCAAAGTCGCCCATATCGAGAATGGCAAAATCCGGCAAATCATAGATGGCTTGTGCTGCGTCTTCGGACGTTGAGCCTGTCGCAGCGAGCACATGCTTTTGCTTTTCAGCACGCGCCACATCGATGCCGCGATGGATCGAATGAATCCAAGCCGAGCAGGAAAAGGGATGCACAACACCTGTTGTGCCCAGGATCGAAATGCCGCCAACGATACCAAGGCGCGGGTTCCACGTTTTTTGCGCGATTTCCTCGCCGCCCGGAACAGAGATCGTAATCACCAGATCGGCAGGCAGACCATATTCAGCGCAAATCTGTTCACAAATTTCGGTCATCATACGGCGCGGAACTGGATTGATCGCTGCTTCACCGGGCGGGATTTGCAGACCGGGACGCGTGACTGTGCCGACGCCTTCGCCTGCCTGAAACACAATGCCAGTGCCGGGAGGGGCAGGGAAAACCGTTGAGATGATTGTCGCGCCGTGTGTGACGTCCGGGTCGTCGCCTGCATCCTTGACGATACCTGCCATGGCATAGCCTTCGCCCAGCCCTTCATATTCAAGCTGGAAATAGGGGACCTCGCCTTTTGGCAGTATGATGCCGACAGGATCGGGGAATTCGCCGGTAATCAGCGCAGTCAGTGCGGCCTTTGTTGCGGCTGTGGCGCAGGCGCCCGTCGTCCAGCCGCGACGCAGCTCTGTTTTTTCCGGGCTTTTATTCGAAGGGGCGGTTTCATCGTTCATGGACGCCTTATAATGTATCTGATAGCTGTGCCGCCAGATAGAATTATGGTTGATGACGATGAATAAGCCCGAACATACGCCGGAATGTATTGTTGCGAAGAGCAAAGTGCGCTTGCCTTCGATGCAGCCGGGGCATGTCTGGCTTGTTGGTGCCGGGCCGGGTGATCCGGGTTTGCTGACACTGCACGCAGTCAATGCGCTGCGGGAGGCGGATGTGATCGTCTATGATGCGCTGGTCGATGAAGCCTGCCTTTCCTTGAAGCGGGATGAGGCATGTGTTGAATATGCAGGCAAACGCGGCGGCAAGCCTTCGCCAAAACAGCGCGATATTTCGTTGCGACTGGTGGAGTTGGCTAAACAAGGCAAGAAGGTTCTGCGCTTGAAAGGCGGTGATCCGTTTGTTTTTGGGCGCGGTGCCGAGGAAGCGCTTACGCTTGTTGAACATGGCGTGCCATTTCGCATCGTGCCGGGCATTACTGCGGGTATTGGTGGTCTTGCCTATGCGGGAATTGCGGCTACACATCGTGACATCAACCAGTCGGTGACGTTTCTCACCGGCCATGATGCAACGGGACTGATGCCGGATCGTATCAATTGGGAAGGTGTCGCGCAGTCTTCTCCGGTTATCGTGATGTATATGGCGATGAAGCATATCGACCTTATCACCGGCCGATTGATGGCAGCAGGGCGCTCACCGGATGAGCCGATGGCCTTCGTCTGTAATGCCAGCTTGCCTGAGCAGGTTGTTCTGGAGACAACATTGTCGCGTGCGGTTGCAGATGTGGAAAAGTCAGGTCTCAAGCCTCCGGCAATCGTGGTTGTGGGCGAGGTTGTAAAACTTCGTTCCGGACTTGACTGGCTTGGTGCGTCTCAGGGACGAAAGCTGACCAATGATCCGCTTCATCTTAACGAGGAGGAGAGCGCATGAAAGGTTTTCTGATTGCAGCCCCTGCTTCTGGATCAGGCAAAACCACTTTGACGCTTGGATTGTTGCGTGCGCTCAAGCGGCGCGGTGAGGCGTTGGCACCGGCAAAAGCCGGTCCTGATTACATTGATCCTGCCTACCATAAGGCTGCGAGCGGTGTGGATTGCTTTAATCTTGACCCATGGGCCATGCGGCCAGAGCTGATCAGTGCGCTCTCGTCGCGCATGACCGAGGGCAACAAGCTGCTTGTTGTCGAAGGTATGATGGGGCTTTTCGACGGGGCGCTTGACGGGAAGGGTTCATCGGCCGATCTGGCGCGAACGCTTGATTTGGCGGTGGTGCTGGTGGTCGATTGCGCGCGCCAATCTCATTCGATTGCGGCACTCATTTCGGGTTTCAGTCAGTTTCGCAAAGATGTGCTGATTGCGGGTGTAATCCTTAACCGGGTTGGCAGCGGCAGGCATGAGGCTATGCTGCGCGAAGCCATCAAGCCGCTTGGTATTAGCGTTCTTGGTGCAATCCCGCGCGATGAAGCGCTGGTTCTGCCATCGCGTCACCTTGGTCTTGTTCAGGCAGGTGAGCATGGTGATCTGGAACGTTTCCTTGAGCATGCTGCGGATGTGGTTGATGCGCGTATTGATTTTTCGGCGTTAGAGCATATCTGGTCTGGGCCGAAGCAGCATGCCGCAATGGCCAATGTTCCGCGCCTCACGCCGCTTGGAAGCCGCATTGCAGTGGCACGCGACGATGCTTTTGCCTTTGCCTATGCGCATCTTTTTGAAGGTTGGCGCAGGCGCGGTGCAGAGCTTTCTTTCTTTTCACCACTTGGCGATGAAGCGCCCGATGAGAGCGCTGACGCTATCTATCTGCCCGGTGGCTATCCTGAGCTTTATGCCGGAAAACTGAGCCAGGCGAAGCGTTTTCAGCAGTGCATGAGAGATGCCGCGGATCGTCGCGTGCGCATTTATGGCGAATGTGGTGGCTATATGGTGCTGGGTGAGACGCTGGAAGATTCCTCTCGCGTGAGGCATCCAATGCTTGGACTGCTGCCGCTTGAAACAAGCTTTGCCAAACGCAAAATGCACCTCGGTTATCGCAAGCTGGAGCCTCTGGCGGGTTCGCCATGGCAGGTGCCACTTTCGGCGCATGAGTTTCACTATGCAAGCATCGTGCGAGAAGGTGAGGCTGAACGGCTGTTCCGCGTGCGCGATGCGTTGGGGGAAGAGCTGGGAGAGGCGGGGTTGCGCGTAGGGTCAGTTGCGGGGTCCTTCATGCATGTGATTGATTTTTCTGGAGACAATGCCTGAAGATGACTATTGAGCATGGTGGAGCGCTAGATAGGGCTATTGCGCGTTTTGGCGGCGCGGCGAAAGACTGGCTTGATCTTTCAACGGGCATCAATCCCGAACATTTTCCGTTGCCGGAATTGACAGCCCCCTTGTGGAACCGCTTGCCGGATGAGGGGCTTTTAGAGCGGGTTCTTAATGCGGCGCGTGTCTATTACGAAGCAGATCAGAATGCGCCAATCGTTGCCAGCCCCGGAACGCAGGCGCTCATTCAGCTTATTCCAACATTGTGCGCGCCTTCAACGGTCGCTATTTTGGGACCGACCTATCAGGAACATGCAGCAGCTTTTTCAGCGGCTGACTGGAATGTGGTCGAATGTGCGACCCTTGACGACATTCCAGAAGATGCTCGGGTGGTCACAATCGTCAACCCGAATAACCCGGATGGGCGCATTGTTGCGCGGCCTGATTTGCTGGGGCTTGCGCGAAAGCTGGGCGAGCGCGGTGGTTTTCTGGTCGTGGATGAAGCTTTTGCCGATCCACATCCGGAGGTGAGTATTGCGCGACATGCGGCGCATGCGCCGCTGGTCGTGCTCAAATCCTTTGGCAAGTTCTTTGGCCTTGCAGGCGTTCGACTTGGGTTCCTGCTGGCAAATGATGACCTTGTGAAGCGCGTTGCAGACAGGCTCGGTCCATGGGCCGTGGCGGGTCCGACGCTTGCCATTGCGCTCAACGCTTTTGAGGGTGGTGTTGAGCTTGAGGCATTTCACCAACGCATTGATACAAGACGGGCAGAGTTGGCTGCGACGCTCGCTCATTGTCAGCTCACAGAAGTCGGTGGCACGGCGCTTTTTGCGCTCGTTGCCCATGAAAATGCGCATGGAATTTACCATGCGCTTTGTGAGCGGCATATTCTTGTCCGAAAGTTTGCCTATGCACCTGACTGGTTGCGCATCGGACTGGCGCCTGATCAGGCTGGTTTTATGCGATTGGAACAGGCATTGCGGGATATTCTCCGCATAAGAAAATGATTCAGGAAAGCGCATCAAGTCCATGGAAATAAAGCTGATTATTCTTGCTTTAGCGCTTGTTCTGGATCGGGTTGTGGGCGATCCCCCGCAACTCTGGCAGAAAATTCCGCATCCGGTGGTTCTGTTCGGCAAGGCAATCAGTTGGGGCGAAAAACGCCTCAATGATCACAGTCTTTCCGTTAATGCACTGCGCAGCAATGGTATGTGGCTGATCATTGGTCTGGTGATTTCCTGTATCCTTGTGGGGCTGGCGCTGGGCTACCTACTGCCTTTTCTCGGCACCGCAGGCGCGCTGGTCGAGATCGTCATCGTCGCGGTGTTTCTGGCACAGAAAAGCCTTGCTGATCACGTGAAAGCGGTGGCCGCTGGCTTGCGTGAAAATGGCATCGAGGGGGGTCGCAAAGCTGTTTCGATGATTGTTGGGCGCAACCCGGAGCAGCTGGATGAAGGGGGCGTCAGTCGCGCGGCGATTGAAAGCCTTTCGGAAAATGCGTCGGATGGCATCGTTGCCCCTGCTTTCTGGTTTCTGGTGGGCGGACTACCGGGGCTGTTCGCCTATAAACTTATCAACACAGCAGATTCTATGATCGGTCATCTCAATGACCGCTATCGTCATTTCGGGCGTTTCGCTGCCCGTCTCGACGATGTTGCAAACTATATTCCAGCACGACTGACGGGACTGCTGGCCGCAATGGCTGCTGCATTTACTATCGATAAAGAAGCCGGAAAAAGGACACTGTCTATCATGTGGCGCGATGCGCGGCTTCACCGTTCGCCCAATGCGGGCTGGCCGGAATCGGCCTTTGCGGGTGCGCTTCAACTGGCACTTGCCGGACCGCGTCAGTATGGGTCGGAAAAGGTTGAAGCGCCGCTGTTTTACGGTGAGGGTAAGCGCGACGCTGATGCAGCCGATATAGACGCAGCAATTTCGCTGTATTGGTCCATGATGAGCATCATGACCGGGCTTATTATCGCCGCCAGTCTGATAGGGCTTATTGGTCGGATAGTATAAAATGCTGACCATTGTATCGCTGCAGGCGATTGGGATTATCGCTGCGCATACCGTTGCCATCGAATTTGATTGTGCCAAGTGCGGTTTCAAATGAACTGTCGCGCAAGATATCCATGAGCGGTTGCTTTTGTTCTGCGGCTTTGTTGAGCGCGGAAGCTGCAAGTTCAATGGTGGCAAAGCCCGTGACGGAATAAGCTTCTGCCAGCTTGCCTGCCTGAGTGATTGCATCGACGGCCGATTTTGCTGTCGCGAGATCTTGCGGCTTTAAAGGTGCAATCATCAGCGTTTCAGTGCTCAGTGGTTGAGCGCCGGGTGCCGCATTGAGCACGCTGCCGCCTGCGATGACCAGTGGATATTTGAGCGCTGCAGCGCTTTTGCCGATGGCTGCAATGTCATCGCGCTCGCCCCCAACATAGACATGTGTTGCGCCTGCGCGACGCAGCCGCGCAACAAGCGCGTTCTGATTTTCGAGGCCGGGTCGGTAGGTATCCGTGAAAACAGGCTGGAGTTGCTGGTCTTTCAGGTGTGCCAGAACCTGTCCGGCACGTTCACGACCCTCGATGGTGCCATCGTCGATCACGGCAAAGGGTTGTGCGCGCCAGAGGCTTCCCAGAAAACTGCCGGTTGCACGCGTTTCCTTATCCAGCCCCGTTGTAAGCCGAAAAACAGCAAACGGGATTGAGGCACGTTTTTCAGTCAGCGTCGGATCGCTTATACCAGAGGTGATAACGGGAATATCTCGCTCTTGCAAAATGGGAAGGGCTGCCTCCAGCGCCTCAGAACAAAGAAAGCCCGTCGCAATCGTTACCTTTTCCTTGAGAAAAGTTTCTGCTGCTGCCTTGCCACCTTCCGCATCGCACCGGTCATCTGCAACAACAAGCTCGGCGTGTTTTGCAGCTGCTGCCACGCGCGCGCCCTCCACGAGTTGGTTTCCGAGCGGGGCAAAGCTACCGCTCAAAGGGGCTGCAATGCCAATGCGCATGTCAGTTGCATTTTCCTGCGCTGAGACTGGCAAGCAAAATAGTGTAAAAGCCAATAGAGACAGAGTGACGATTTTTTTCCGGCTGAGCATACGCAATTGCAGGCGGAAAACCGCTGTTATTTTTTCCGGCAATGGCTTTAACTTCATCACGCGCTTTATCTTCTTTAAATATTTCATGGATAATTCAACGAAAAGTGGGTAGCGGTTTCCTCGCCTTTGTGCAATGCCCGTATAGGTATACAGGCAAAGAGACAATAATTTCAGGAAGCCTGACAGATAATACGGATGCTTGCTGACGTGCAAACGGATAAAGACACTACCTCAACTATTGTATCGATCGAACCAAAGACTTATCGCGATGCGATGAGCCATTATGCTGGAGCTGTTCAGCTTGTTACGACTGCTGGCTCGGCTGGCCGTCGTGGGCTTACACTGACCGCTGCCTGCTCGGTTTCGGATAATCCACCCACGGTTCTGGTTTGCTTGCAAAAATCCCATCCAGAAAACCAGATTTTCGTGGAAAATGGTGTTTTTGCGGTCAATACGCTGGCTGGAACACACCAGCAGCTTGCTGACGCATTTTCAGGCCGTATCGGTCTTACGCAGGATGAACGCTTTCAGCTTGCCGAGTGGGACGTCATTGCAACAGGCGCGCCGACGCTGAAAGGCGCATTGGCGGTTTTCGATTGCCGGGTTTTGAGCGTGCAGGATCATTCGACACACCATGTGCTATTCGGCGAAGTGGTGGGATTGCGCTCCAATGGTGATGAAGAAGCGCTGATCTATCTCAATCGCCGTTATCACAGGCTGGAACTTTGAACGGTTCTTTGGGAGGTACAATGCGCAAACGCGTTGGATTATGTGCAGGGCTTCTGCTGGCCTTCAACACGTCTGCCTTCGCGCAAGGGCCGCTTCCGCCGTTTAAAGATAATTATTTTGCCTACCCTTCTGTGCTTAGCAGTGCGGATAATGGCAATTACAAAGTCATTGATTACAATGAAATGCGCGACATCAACGGTCGTGATGCCGTGCCTGAAAAACGCGTGAAAGATGCCTATGTTTCGCTAAAGGCGCGTGCCTATCAAAAGGACGTCACATTTCAAACGGCCGCAGGTCCGGTTAAGGCCATGGCTGTGGGGAAGCGCGAAGGCGCATCCTTTATCGTCATCTACCTGCACGGGCGTGGCGGAAATCGTTTGCAGGGCGTGAATGATTTTACCTTTGGCGGCAATTTCAACCGCATTAAAAATCTGGCAGCTCTGAATGGTGGGCTTTATCTGACGCCAGACTTCAAGGACTTTGGGGCAATGGGGGAGGCACAGATTGCCGGGCTTATCGAAGCCGCGAAAGCGACTTCGCCATCTGCGCCACTTGTTTTGGCTTGCGGATCGCAGGGCGGGGCGCTTTGCTGGCGCATAGCGTCTAACGAAAAAGCCGGCAATCAGCTCTCAGGCCTTATCCTGTTGGGATCGCTGTGGGACGATGGCTTTTTCAAGTCGCCAGCTTTCAAAAAGCGGGTGCCGGTGTTTTTCGGCCATGGCAGTCGCGATCCGGTTTTCGCCATCGATAAGCAGGAAGCATTTTACCGGGATATCGGCAAACGCTCACCGGGTTATCCGGTACAGTTCCGTCGCTTTGAGAGCGGCAATCATGGCACGCCCATCCGCATGAGCGACTGGCGCGAGATGCTGAACTGGATATTCACGAAACAATGATGAGGTCGTTGGGGATGCTCAACGAAAAACCGGCATTGTGGCCTTCCTGCCACTCGACAATTGGCTAAAAGCGAATAGTTATCAAAATTAAATTTTTAACCAATCAGCAGACCATAAGAGGTTGATCATGTACGGATGCACCCGCAACGGAGCCCGTTTGTTTTTTATTGCGATGCTGGCTCCATTGGCTGCCGCTTGTACAACAACGACGCAGAACGCAACGGTTCCCGGCAAGTCTGAAGCGCCGGTAACAGCTTCCAGCATTTCCCTGCCGCGTTTTATTCCGACATCGACAGTTGATTCTTCGCTGGCACAGCCTTGCATTACCGCTGCTGCGAACAAGTATTTCCTGCCTGAGCGCGTTATCAGCGCTGTTAACTCACGTCCGGCTGCTGGTGGTGGTACAATCGTTGACCTTAAGGTTGATCTGCGCACGGCGGTTTGTCAGGTCTCTGCGAATGGTTCCGTTCGCTCTGTTGTTGATACGTCGCCAAAGAGCGCTGATCAGGTGGCTGCGGAAGCTGCTGCTGCTAAGGCCGCATCGGCTGCGCCAGCACCGAAAAAATCGAAGAAGAATTGATTCAATAAATCATTGTAAGTTGCGAAAAAGGCGGGGATTTCCCTGCCTTTTTGTTTTTCATTTGTCCGGTTTTTCGCCGTACCAGCGTGGCGTGTAAACCCAATCTCCGCCTTCCGCGCGGGGAAAACGCACCGTGTGCGATGAGCCGATAATCACCACTGTGCGCATGTCAACATCATCGGGTGTGAGTTCGCCCAAAGTGACCACACGGGTTGTTTCTGCGGGTCTGCCGATATCACGACCAAGCACGACCGGCGTTTCTGCGTCGCGATATTGGCGCAGAATCTCCAGTGCGCGGCCCAGCTGATGCGGGCGAGCTTTGGAAATCGGATTGTAGAACGCCATGGCAAGATCGGCTTGCGCTGCCAGCGCCAGACGCTTCTCAATCACATCCCAAGGCTTGAGATTGTCCGAAAGCGAAATGATGCAGAAATCGTGTCCGAGCGGTGCACCAATGCGGGAGGCTGCGGCCATTGCTGCGGAAATACCCGGCTGAATGACCAATTCAACACCATGCCATGCCGGATCGTTTGATTCATGCAATGCCTCGACAACCGCTGCTGCCATGGCAAATACGCCCGGATCGCCGGAAGACACCATAACCACATTGCGACCAGAAACTGCGAGCTCAAATGCATGGCGTGCACGCTGCATTTCTTCGCGATTGTCGGTCATATGGATGAGTTGATCGTCGCGAAAAGGGCCCGCCATGCGGACATAGGTTTCATAACCGAGCACGTCTTCGGCTTGTTCCAGATCACGCTGGACCGCTGGTGTCATCAGATCACGGGAGCCGGGTCCAAGACCAATAACACTAAGCTTGCCGCGCTTACGCCCGATAAACAGAACATCGGCAGGAGTAGATGCAACGGCCATCGTCAGGGTTTCAGTCACTGTGTGGTGAACAGGGTTTTCGATAGAGGCCGTCACGAGATCGGCATCGCTCGCAACAAAGCGCAATGGCGCTTTCAGTGTTTTTGCTGCCTGATGAATATGTAACGATGCGCAATCTTTCTCGTGAGCGAGAAGCAAAGCCAGTGAGTCTATAGACAAGTCAGAATTGTCGAAGGCTTGCTTGATGAGGCTCGTCAGGTCTTCGGTCGGCTTTTCGATAGCGATCGCAACCGTTCGTGGATGATAGATCAGCTCATTGGCCTGTGGCGTGCGGATTTCAGGCGTGATGCTGATTATCAGTTGCCCATCGCCAGAAAGCGGCAGCTTTGATGCCGCAAGCCAGCGGGATTTGCCATTGATTTGTAGCTTTTGCCCTGCCAGCAGGTCGGACATGAACGTCTTGGCATTGTCCGGATTGGCGAGTGTTAGTTCTGCCGGAGGATGAAGCAGGTTGATGCCGAAGCGCAACTCGCCCGTCGTTGTTATGGCGGGGGCGACCTTCAGCGCATCAGCGATAGTGCGTGCCAGATCGTTGACGCCTGACAGCCCGCCAAGCAATGGCACGACCGCGCTGCCATCTTCTGCAACGGCCAGAACCGGAGGCTCTATGCGCTTGTTTTGCAGAAGGGATGCAAGCGCGCGAATAATGATGCCGGAAGCGCACAAAGCGATAACAGGTCGGCCTTCTTCATAAAGTGCGCGGATTGTATCGCCAAAATGCGTGAAATGCTTGTCTGCGCTCGTAACGCGGTTTTCAAGTCCCAGGACTTCCGCATTTTCAAGTGCTGACTGCACGTTGCGTGCTGTGGCGATTGCTGCTTCGCTCAAGATCAAAATTGCAGGCTTCATGCACCGTTCCATTTGCTGCCCGGAACGAGAATGATCGAAAAATATGGGCAATCGCTGCCGCTGACCTCGGTTAAGGGGGCAATCCGCTGGTTCTGCATGGTTGCGCGCTCGATATAAAGCGCACGATCCATCAACCCAAGTTCGGTCAGTACAGCGCGTACCTTGTCGAGATTTTTGCCGAGTTTCATGATGGCTGCGGCCTCTGTAGCTGCGAGGCGGTTTTTCAGCTCTTCCGCACTCATAACGCCCGAAAGGATCGACAAGGTCTGGTTGCGATAGACCAAAGGCGCGCCGAGCACGGCAGCAGCGCCCAAAACAGAGCAAACGCCAGGTACGACTTCCGTTTCGTATTTTTCGGCCAATCGGTCATGGATATACATGAACGATCCATAGAAGAACGGATCGCCTTCCGCGATCACGGCCACGTCACGGCCTGCATCAAGATGGCTTGCAATCGTCGTTGTGATCTCGACATAGAAATCGCTCACGATCTGCTCATAATCCATGTGCGCCGGCAGTTTTTCGGTCGTCACCGGATAGATGAGCGGAACCAAAGTCTGCTCGGATGACAGATAAGTTTCGACAATCGTCAGTGCATTGCCCTTTTTGCCCTTGGCTGCGTGATAGGCGACGACAGGAGCGGATTTGAGCAGTCGCAGCGCTTTGAGCGTGATGAGTTCAGGATCGCCGGGGCCGACACCCAGACCGTAGAGCTTGCCTTTTGGGGCCATTATTCGTGCTCCGAAGCAAGTGCATTAACGGCGGCTGCGGTCATGGCGCTGCCGCCGCGCCGTCCGCGTACGATCACGAAAGGGACACCACGGCTGTTTTCAGCCAGTTCGTCTTTGGATTCAGCTGCACCGACAAAGCCAACCGGCATGCCGATGATAAGAGCGGGCTTGGGCGCACCACTGTCCAGCATTTCAAACAGGCGGAAGAGGGCGGTTGGCGCGTTGCCGATAGCAACAACGCTGCCCTCAAGGTGCGGGAGCCAGAGATCAAGGGCTGCGGCGGAGCGTGTGTTGCCGATCTTCTTTGCGAGTTCCGGAACGGATGGATCGTTCAGCGTGCAGATCACTTCATTATTGGCTGGCAGACGTGAACGGGTGATCCCTTCTGCAACCATGCGCGCATCGCAGAGGATCGGCGCACCTTTCGCTAGAGCTTCGCGTCCGGCCTGTCCTGCACCTTCTGAGAAGACGATGTCTTCAACGATATCGACCATGCCAGATGCGTGTGCCACGCGCACGGCAAGCTTTTCGAGATCCGCAGGTATGCGGCTCAAATCGGCTTCAGCGCGGATGATGGCGAAGGAGCGGTCATAAATGGCTTGCCCGTCGCGGATATAATCTGTCATGGTGCCCGCTTTTTTTATTTGTTCAGCAGCTTTGCTGCTTCATCAATGGTGATGTTTGACGCCAATAGCCGCCCGAAGCGTGCTGGTCCAGCCTTGTCTTGCAAAAATAGGTCGTAATGCATTGGGGAGAGCGCAAGAAGTGTGTGAGGCAAGGGTGAAAGCGCGGCACAGGATTTGGCACAGCCGGTGATGTGAATCTGCGCGGTATCGCTTTTTAATTGGCGTGCAAGCGCTTCACCGTCTGCCTGTGTATCTGCGAGCGCAGAAGCGCAGCCTTTGGAGCCGGAACAAGCCCGAAGACGGGCTGCTGGCGAGGCTGGATCGGTGGAGAGGCCCAGCGCGTGAAGTTTGCCTAGGATGCTCTGCCCTTCCGCTTCTGCAATATGCGGTATCAGAATGCCTTGCCAAGGCGTGAGGTGCAGCGCGTGTTTTGTAAGCCGGGCCAATCCTCGTAGTTGCTGCGGTGTCAGGCGACCAAGCAGTGGCATCGCACCAATATAAAACTTGCCGTCGATCTGTTGATGCAAACCAAGATGCGCGTGCGCGGTGGGGGCTTTGCGCTGCCAATTTGGCGGTGCATCAAATTCAAATGGAAGTGTTCGAAGAAATTCTTCAACCGGCATTATCTCGAAGAGGTGTTTCATCCGTGCGATGCCTTTTTGGCGAGCCGCAAGGAAATGTTGTAACAGCGCTTCGATGAAGGGCAGGGCATTTTGGCTTGAAACTGCCCCATGCGCCTGTTTGTCTGGCGAGGACGCCAGTCCAAACACATAGGCTTTGCCGCAATCAATTGCTGACAGCCAGATGTCGCCGGGATGCGAAACCATCGCGCAATCTTCGCCGCCATCGATCTGGATCGAGAATTTGGGCGACAGCGCATGATAGGTTTTGTTTTCCTGCACGACGGAGAGCAGATTTGTAGCAAGGCCGGTCACATCGCAGATCTGGCCGCGATCAATGCCAGTAGTCGGGCTGACCATGACATTGCGAACATCATCGGCTGCCGCATTTTTGGCACCCAGCCCCGCCTCATGAAGTGCGGTAATCACGTCGGGCCAGACATCGGGATGAATGCCACGAAGCTGGATATTGGAGCGAATCGACAATTCAATTGCACCCGTTTCAAAGCGTTCGGCGATGTCTGCGATGGCTTGAGCCTGTGCCACACTGAGCCGTCCGAGTTTCAGCTTGATGCGGGCAATCGCGCCGTCCTTGCTCATCACCATGCGCGAAAGCCCCGGACAGGCATTGCGCCGGTCGGGTCTGGTAGCAATAGTCTGGCTGTTTTGCTGGCTCAACATATTGGTCTTATACGCCTTCGTGCTTGCACTTGCTACAGCGTCGCCATACGAACAAGGAAAAGGAGCAAGGCTTATGGGGCGCTGGCTGACAATTATTGGTATTGGTGAAGATGGGCTTGCGGGTCTTGGACAGAATGCCTGCAACGCGCTTATCAATGCTGATGTGATTTTTGGCGGCAAGCGGCATCTGGCGTTTCTCAATGAGGGTATTAACGCCGAGCAGATTGCATGGCCGTCGCCTTTTGAAAATGCATTTCCGATGATCAAGGCACAGCGCGGGCGGCAGGTTGTGGTGTTGGCGAGCGGTGATCCTATGTTTTATGGCATGGGCGCATCGCTGAGCCGTCATTTCTCGAAACAGGATATGCACATCATTCCTTTTCCTTCGTCTTTGTCGCTTGCCGCAAGCCGTATGGCATGGCCGTTGCAAGAGGTGCGCGTGGTTAGTGTTCACGGGCGCCCGTTTGAACTGTTGGCAGCGCACGTCTTGCCCGGCGAGAAAATTCTCGTGCTGAGCAATGATGGCACGACGCCTGCAAAAGCCGCATCGCTGCTCAAAGAAAAAGGTTTTGGCCAAAGCCACTTGACGGTGCTTGAGCATCTCGGCGGACCGAAGGAAAAATCTATCAGCTGTAATGCTGATCATTGGTCACATGAAACCTGCGCCGATCTCAATGTGCTGGCAATTGAATGTATCGCTTCACGCGGTGCCGTCGTTTTTTCACCCGTCAGCGGTTTGCCGGATCAGGCATTTGAGAATGACGGCCAGCTGACAAAACGCGATATCCGCGCCGTGACTCTGTCGCGGTTGCAGCCGCTGCCGCATGAGCTGTTATGGGATGTGGGTGCGGGTTGTGGTTCGATTGGTATTGAATGGATGCGCGTGTATGCATCATGCCGGGCGATTGCTGTTGAGGCTGACGAAACACGACAGGGTATCATTGAGCGCAATGCACGCACGCTTGGCGTACCCGGTTTGCAGCTGGTGAAAGGCAATGCGCCCGAAGCGCTGCGGGGTCTTGAACCGCCAGATGCAATTTTCATCGGTGGAGGCGTGACAGACAAAGGTGTGATTGAAACCTGCTGGGCAGCGTTAAAACCCGGTGGGCGTCTTGTTGCCAATGCAGTCACATTACAAAGTGAAATGCAGCTTTTCAATTGGCTTCAACAGCATGGTGGTGAGTTGACGCGGTTGCAAGTCGCCCAAGCGGGCGCACTTGGTTCTTTTGATGCATGGCGTCAGGCACTGCCCGTCACAATTTATTGCGGTATCAAAGATAAATGATGACTTGAATCGTCATGTTATATTCGGTTACTGCTTGGTCGTTATTTCTGATGAGGAGACAGGCATGTCCGAATTGAGCCTGAACGCCAACGCTCGTATCGCACTCGACAACCCCGCTCGTATCGTCAAGCAGTTGCTGGATCATTTTGACGAGCATGGTGATGTGGAGCGTAACGAAAGCAGCGCTAAGCTCGTTTTGACATTTGGACAGGCAAATGTGCGCTGGAATGACGAAGCGGTTGATGTTGATGTGCGCAGCGACGATGATACCGGCCTTGCCTATATGAAGCTGTCGATTGCTTCGCATATTTTGGAATTTCTCGATAAGAACGATACTCCGCCGAAGATCCGCTGGGTGGGTGATGGCGCTGCCGGAGAGTTGCTGCCTTATTTCCGCGAAATGAAGGTTGTTTCGGTTTCCAATGTAACGCCGCATATGCGCCGTGTGCGTTTGCAGGGTGAAAATCTGAAACGTTTTTCGCAACATGGCCTGCATATCCGTCTACTTTTCCCGCAAAAAGCATTGGCTAAGCCGCAATGGCCACTCATGGGGGAGGACGGCCGTCCGATCTGGCCGGAAGGTGAAGCGCAGATCGTGGCGCGTGTTTATACAATTCGCCGGATAGATGTGGATGCCGGTTGGGTTGACATCGATATGGTTGTCCATGGCGATGATTGTGATGCGCCGGGGTCCGGTTGGGCAATGAGCGTCAAGCCGGGTGATATTGTCGGCATGACCGGCCCCGGTGGCGGTGATGCAGCTCACGATGCACAGTGGTACTTGCTGGCCGGTGACGAAACAGCGCTGCCAGCAATCGGGCGCATTCTGGAACGCCTTCCAGAAGGCGTTAAGGCCGTTGTCCGTGTTGAGATTGATAGTGCTGCGGAAGAGCAGAGCATTCCGTCAAAGGCTGATGTTGATCTGCAATGGCTGCATCGCAACGGCCAAGAAGCCGGAACGACAACGCTTTTGCAGGACGCTGTTCGTGCGGTTGAATTGCCTGAAGGTGAAGAAAATATCTATGTTTGGGCAGGCTGCGAATTTAATTCTTTTCGCGCAATCCGAACCTATATGCGCAAAGAGCGTCATATTCCGAAAGATAAGCAGTTGATCGTTGCTTACTGGCGGCGCGGCTATGATGGCGATAATGCCCGCCGCGGCCCCGAAGACTAGAGCATTTCCAGCAAAAGTGCGAAGCGGTTTTGCCTGGGATAATGCGTAAAAACAAACGGCCAGAGCATTTCCGAAGGTTCAATCAAAACAGGAAATGCTCTGGCTGTGTGGACAATTATATTATGGTTCGCAGTGGGAATAGAAATCAGCCCGGCGGACTGATTTCTACGCGAAGGCGGTTCCCACTTTTCCGCGACATGCTTTAGAAGCGGTAGTTTACACCGGCCTTGATCGAATGGTTCTTAAGATTGTTATATTGCGTAACGCCGTTTACCTTTGACTTCACGTCGTTAAAACGCTGGAAGTCATATTCAGCCTTGACCGAGATAGGGCCGGAGATAGCCTGCTCAACACCTGCGCCGATCAATGCGCCGCCCTGCCAGCCCGGTGCCGAGGTGGTTGCGTCTTTTGCCTTGAACTTCGTGACGCCATAGCCGGCGGTGCCATAAATAAGCGTCTTGTCAATTGCATAGCCGACCTTGCCTTTGGCGTTGCCGTTCCACGACTGCTGAAGGCTGCCACCGTTGCCGATACGATGTTCGGCTTCCGCAAAATTGCCTTCCAGCTCGCCGCCGAAAACAAGATTGCCGCTCTGCATGTTTTTACCAATCACGGCACCGCCGAGCAAACCTGTGCGGTTGGTGAATGGACCCGGAACCCGCGACGAGGAGGCGCCGATCTGTGCGCCGATATAGTTGCCTGACCAGTCGTGTGATCCCGATGCTGCGGGCTCGTTATAGGTATAGTCGTTGTTGTCCATTATGTCGGCCGCAAATGACGGCCCAGAAAAAGCAACAAGTGCGACACCGAAAGCAGCGGCGGTATAGAAACACTTCAACATTTTTTACTCCAGTTTTCCCGTCAAAACGCTGCCGGGAAATATGCTTGAACTCTTTTCGGGGCGGGGCGGAAACCCGGATCCCGGACTGCCTCTCTCGTCGCCTGTGATTGTGTCTAAATTTAAGAAAATTCGAACGGGTCGGTCGATGTAAGCATGCGTTTTCGTTCACATGCTTAATGAAAGGTAACCATACCCAAAGCATTTCTTTTTGTTTTCAAGCCTAACCTGTTCCGAAAGCTGGTTCCCATTTTTCGGGTTCGCTTTAGATCAGCTTCAGACCACGCATGCTGATATGACCGTGCTTGCCGATGATTATGTGGTCGTGCAGCGCAATGCCGATTGGTTTTGCGGCGTCAATCAGAATCCTGGTCATTTCGATGTCGGCACGCGATGGCGTGGGATCGCCGGACGGATGATTGTGAACAACGATAATTGCTGACGCAGACAACTCAAGTGCGCGCCTTACGACCTCGCGCGGATAGACGGGTGTGTGATCGATGGTGCCCTGCTGTTGAACTTCATCGGCAATGAGGCGGTTCTTTTTGTCGAGAAATAATACCCGGAATTGCTCACGCGTCTCATAGGCCATGGCCGTTGTGCAATATTGAATAACCTGGCTCCACGAGCCAAGCACTTCACGCTCCATCACGGTGCTACGGGCTGAGCGTTTGGCCATAGCTTCAACGATTTTAAGCTCAAGGGCGATTGAAGGGCCGATTCCCGGCGTTTCTGCGAGAAGCTTTTCCGGTGCGCCCAGAACCTCTGCAAGAGAGCCAAAACGGATGAGCAAAGACTTCGCGAGTGGCTTTGTGTCTGCGCGCGGGATAACACGGAAAAGCAGCAATTCAAGCAGTTCGTAATCGGCCAGTGCATCGGGCGCTGCTTTAAAGCGTTGCCGCAGCCGCTCGCGATGCCCCATATGATGCGGCTTTTCAACCTGAGCCGTTAAATGAATACCTTCATTAAAGCCGGGAAGGTCAAAACTTCCCGGTTTCTTATTTTTGGGTGCCATTCTGTTTGAACCCCCGCAGAAACAGAATTCATTCTCTTTTTACCGCATGGATGGCGGCCCGAATATATTCTTCGGCGACAGTGTGAAAATTTCACAACCATCGTTGGTGACGCCGACAGTATGCTCATATTGTGCGGTCAGCGAACGATCGCGTGTAACCGCAGTCCAGCCATCTGCCAGAACTTTGACACCCTGCTTGCCGAGATTGATCATCGGCTCAATCGTAAAGATCATGCCTTCCTTGATCTCGACGCCTTCATTAGGGGTGCCATAATGCAGAATATTGGGCGCATCATGAAAAAGCTGACCGACGCCGTGGCCGCAGAAATCCCGAACGACTGAGCAGCGTTCACCTTCTGCGTATGTTTGGATTGCGGCACCAATCGCGCCGGTCTTCGCACCGGGCTTGACCGCAGCAATACCGCGCAAGAGGCTTTCATAGGTTACTTCCAGAAGGCGTTCAGCGGCGCGCTTGATTTCACCCACCGCATACATGCGGCTTGAGTCGCCGTGCCAGCCATCAAGCAGATAGGTAACGTCGATATTGACAATTTCACCTTCCCGCAGTGGCTTGTCGTCAGGGATGCCGTGGCAAACCACATGATTGATGGATGTGCAGGTCGATTTTGTATAACCGCGATAATTCAGTGTCGCCGGAAAAGCGCCATGGTCCATGCCGAACTCAAACACAAAACGATCTATCTGATTGGTTGTCACACCTGGCTTGACGATGTCGTTGAGCGCGTCGAGGCAACGGGCGGTCAGGTTGCAGACCTTGCGCATACCTTCAAAGGCTTCGGGGCCGTAAAGCCTGATTTGCCCCGTGTATTTCATCGGTGCGCTCGTCGCCTCAATATAAGTCACCATCTCAACTCGTCTTTCTCATATACTATTGGCACCAAAGTCTCAGCATGGATGCCTTTATCTGATATTTGGCATCGAATCGCCCAAGCCTCAACCCCTGCCGCGCGTGCGCGTTCAAATGCGCGTGCATAAGCCGGATCAAGATCGCCGGAGATGCTGAATCTGTTGCAATCGCTCCGCTGGATAATAAACACCATCACGCCTCGATGGCCAGCGGATACAACATCAATGAGTTCATCAAGATGTTTTGCACCGCGCGCGGTGACGGTATCGGGAAATTCGGCCAGGGAAGGGGTGCGAATGAAGTGCACATTTTTTACTTCCACATAGGCGCGGGGGCGGTTCCCTTCATCAAGAAGAATATCGATGCGTGAGTTGCGGCCATATTTCTGTTCGCGCTTGAGAAGCCCGTAATTTTTCAAATCGGGAATCATGCCTGCCAAGATGGCTTCCTCGGCAATTTTATTTGGCAGGCCAGTATTGACGCCAACAAGGGTATTGTCGGCTGCAACGATCTGGAGTGTATGCGGATATTTGCGATGCGGAGCGTCTGAGACACTGAGCCAAACGCGGGAGCCGGGCGCGGTCAGGCCAAGCATCGAACCGGTATTGGGAACAGAAGCGGTGATGAAACGCCCATCATCTAGCGTAACATCGGCCAGAAATCTTTTATAGCGTCGCTCAAGGCGACCCGTCACAAGGGGCGTTGGAAAAAGCATGCACCGATTTAGGTTTATGGGGGCGCCGTTGCAAGTTATTCCCGCATCCAATTGAAGATCAGCTCCTCGCGGAACGCAAAGCGCACAATATGGCTCGAAACGACGTTTTCCATCTGTTCGAGAGTTGCTTCCGGAGCCTCTATGGTCGCAGTGAGATTCTGTTCGCTGGCATTGAGCGTGACAACGCGATTCTCATCCAGATCGATTCGACCGCTTTCCGGCGTAAATTCGACTGTGAACTTATGCGCCCAATGTTTGCATAGTTGCTGCAAATAGCGGCTTGCATGCGTGGTGGACACAGTTGCTGTTGTTTTGGCCATGATGTCTGTCCGGTTTTCTGTTTGAACGGACCACGCGTAACATCATGCCAGAGGCAGTTCCACTTATATTCATATCAATTTTTAGGGTAATAAAAAACCAGCAAGTGGTACGCCCAAGGGGAATCGAACCCCTGTCTGCGCCGTGAAAGGGCGCTGTCCTAACCGCTAGACGATGGGCGCCTGTTGCTGGTGTGGGTCGGCTTATAGGCAGGAAAATTCTACCACGCAAGTCCTTTTTGAGAAAATATTCAAGAAAAATTCAGTGGCTGCGTTTGTCAAAGGAAACATGCGAAAACAAAGGGATAGAGGGGGCATGCCAAGAAGAGCGGAGATACACCGCATCAGACGAAATCGTCGCTTGAGGTTTGTTGGCAATCATGATTTTGGAAAGAAAAACCAGCAAGTGGTACGCCCAAGGGGAATCGAACCCCTGTCTGCGCCGTGAAAGGGCGCTGTCCTAACCGCTAGACGATGGGCGCCTGTAGCTGGTGTGAGTGGGCTTATATTCAGGAAGAACCTGACTCGCAAGCCCTTAATATAACTTTTCTAAAAAAAACTCGCCGGGGGCCGGTTTTGTCGTCTGCCATATGGCTGATGACGTAGCTATCACTATGAAAATTAAAGAAAAAGCCGGGAACTGATCCCGGCTTTAAACATTTGGATTATTTCTTGCAGCTCCAGTTCCAGTCACGTTCAGGGCCGACGTCCACGTGAACTGCGGTGGTATGGCAATAGGTGCCGACGCCGCCGCGTCCTGGCATGTTGCGTGCAAAGCGTGCAATCTCGTGTTTTGAAACACCGGAAATCTGAATGTCGGCAGCAGCGCAGATCATGTGCAGTGATTTGCGTGCACCATTGACCTTGCGATTATAGGATGGGCTGCGATAGCCGGATGTGATCATGACGGGGCGACGGAAGTGACGTTCCATCGTCTTGAGCATTGTCACAAGCTGCGGCTTGAGGCAGGCCACATCGACCGTTTCACGCTGGACTTTCAAGCCGTTGGGCGCAAGGCGCGCCAATCCGGGTGCCGAGGCAAGTTGTACGGATGCATAATCATCATATTCATTGGCATCAATGTCGCTATCATCATAGATGCTTTTGCGATGCTTGATTTCAAAGCCGCCATTGGGGCGCACGCCAGGAAGCGAATAATTATAGTCCCGCGTTGATTTTGTGTTGGGTCTTACAACAGCAAGCTTCTTATTTTTTGAGTTGCCCGCATCCTCGTCGTTGAACAGGCGCGCGATGCTGCCTTGGCCTGCTGTCGCCGGGCTTTGGGGCGCGACATAGGCATTGGCGTTCTTTGCTGAGCCAAAGAGCGACGCCACCTGAACTGGTTTTTCCGGCTCTGCGGGTTTGGGCGTTTCTGGCTGTTTTGCTTCTACCGCCTCAGCTTTTGCCTCCGGCTTGGCTTCGGGCGTGGCTGCAGTTTGCTCTTCAGCTTTCTGATCAGGCTTTTTCGCTTCTGTTGCAGCGGCGGTTTCAGCGGGGGATTCGGTTGGCTTTTTGCCGAATATGCTGAACAGAGAAGAGGGTTTGCTTTCTGTCGCAAGAGCCGCAACCTGAACAGAGCTGTCCGGTGCCTGTGAAGCTGTCCCGGTTGTCGAGGTTGCTGAAGCTACAGCCTTTGTGCTGTTTTCAACCGGTTTTGCTTCGGCAACAGCAGTCGGCTTTTGTGTTTGAGTTGCTGCGCCTGTTTGGGCTGCTTCGGCAGCGATTGTCTGATCGGCGGCACTCTGAAGCGTATCCGCAATAATGGAACCATCGGCGCTGTTTGTCATTTGTAATGGTGAATTGCCGTTACCCGTAGACGTGCAGGATGTCAGAACAAGCGCAATCAGGGCTACACTGCCGCAAAGCAGTTTTCTTGTCGTTTTTTGCGATGGCTCTGCAAGTTTCAATGTCTGCTCCAGCTCTTCCATGTGAGTTTCGCTAATCAATAGAAAGCAGATTTACTCACAGAAACCAGTCACCAAGACCGGGGTAGATAACGAGAGCGGTTTCCATCAAGACGGATTTTCAAACCGCTCTATCACTTTGTTTTAAGCACTTCCTATGCAAGGCCCTGTCGAACCCATTCTGGAAATGCTTGAATATTTTCAGCGCCTTATCGCGAAAAGATCAGTTTTGTCATCGCTTTAAAGCGCTAAGATACAAATCAACGAGTGATAAACTGTAACCAATTTTTAGGATTTTTAACTGCCAAAGGCAACTACTGAAAAGCACTCAATGTTTTAGAATGGAGCAAATGACCTTCAAATTGCATTGAAATAACGCAATATTACTATTCGTAATTTTTGTTTATACTTGCTACTGAGGGTGTCTATCGAGTGCTTCCAGTCTTATCATTTTCAACTCACATGTTGACATGACGTATTGAGATGGTGCTATCCATTTCGCATTATATTATCTGTGTCGTATCAGGCATATTGCCAGATGCAGGCAGAATATCAGAATTGGGACCGGACATATGACCAAGAACACGCGGAAGATTGCCAATTTCATGCTGGCAGCAACAGCCGTGGCGTTTCTTGCGGGCTGTGCCGGTGGGGCGGAATTTCGGGGCACGCCGCAGGAAGGTGCCAAGCGCACCGATACCTATCCGACCTTTGGTCGTATGCCGAAAGCTGCAACCACGCAGATTACGCCGGAAGAAAAAGCGCAGATCACGTCAGGGCTTGATTCTGACCGGACGCGCCTTGCGGTTTCGCGTTCTTCCTCTGCGACACTGACACCAGCGCAGGCTGCCGCGTTGCGTAAGCAGGCGCAGGAAGAAACAGACGCGACCCTCAAGCAGATCGAATCCGGGGAATAATTGGCTTTTATTGACATATAAAAGCTTCGTCGCTGAGGCGTAACAAGTCTCGACCCGATTCGATAACAGGTGTATAGCTCCTAACCCGGTGCATACGCGCCGTTTCATTCAACCCCTTTCTGGAACAGGATCATGTCGGAAGAATTTCATAAAGTCCGTCGCTTGCCACCTTATGTCTTTGAACAGGTTAACCGCCTGAAGGCATCGGCGCGAGCGGCCGGTGCCGATATTATCGATCTTGGAATGGGTAATCCCGATCTGCCGACGCCTAAGAACATTGTCGATAAGCTTTGTGAGGCTGTTCAGGATCCGCGCGCGCATCGGTACTCTTCATCGAAGGGTATTCCGGGTCTTCGCCGTGCGCAGGCGCAATATTATGCGCGTCGTTTTGGTGTAAAGCTTAACCCGGATACACAGGTTGTTGCGACGCTTGGTTCCAAGGAAGGCTTCGCCAACATGGCACAGGCAATCACAGCGCCTGGCGATGTGGTGCTTTGTCCGGACCCAACCTATCCGATTCACTCGTTCGGCTTTATCATGTCGGGTGGTGTGATCCGTTCGATTCCTGCTAAGCCGGATGAAGAGTTTATTCGTGCGCTGGATCGCGCGGTAAAGCACTCCATTCCAAAGCCGCTGGCGCTGATCCTCAACTTTCCTTCGAATCCGACGGCTTATACTGCGACGTTGGATTTCTATAAGGATGTGGTCGATTTTGCCCGCAAGAATGATCTCATTATTTTGTCCGATCTCGCTTATTCGGAAATCTATTTCGACGAAAACAACCCGCCGCCATCGGTTCTTGAAGTGCCGGGCGCAATGGATGTGGCTGTCGAATTTACCTCGATGTCGAAGACATTCTCGATGCCGGGCTGGCGCATGGGCTTCGCAGTGGGTAACGAGCGTCTGATTGCAGCCTTGACCCGCGTAAAATCCTATCTGGATTATGGCGCGTTCACACCTATTCAGGTTGCGGCAACCGCAGCGCTGAATGGTGATGGCTCTGACATTGCATATGTCCGCAATGTCTATAAGCAGCGTCGTGACGTGCTGGTTGAAAGCTTTGGCCGTGCTGGCTGGGATGTGCCGCCGCCGGCTGCAACCATGTTTGCATGGGTTCCGATTCCAGAGCGCTTTCGTGCGCTGGGCTCGCTCGAATTCTCCAAGCTGTTGGTTGAGATGGCCGATGTTGCCGTGGCACCGGGCGTAGGCTTTGGCGAACATGGTGATGAATATGTTCGTATTGCTCTTGTCGAGAACGAACATCGCATCCGTCAGGCTGCGCGTAACATCAAGCGCTTCCTGTCCACAAAGGATGAGAATCTACATAATGTTATTCCGCTTGAAGGTCGCCGCTAAGCGATTTTAACCGAACATAACAAGGGGCGTCTTCTGGTCGGCCCTTGTTTCCCTCCCATACAAAATCAACAATTCAGAAGGTCGAGATAATGAGTGATGCATTGCGGATCGGCGTTGCCGGATTGGGCACCGTTGGTGCTTCGGTGTTGCGTATTCTGCGTGACAAGGCCGAAATGCTCACTCGTCAATGCGGCAAACAGGTTATCGTTACCGCTGTCAGTGCACGCGACCGCACACGGGATCGTGGCGTCGATCTTGGTGGCATTGAATGGTTTGACGATCCAGTTGAACTTTCCAAAAGCGCTGGCATTGATGTTTTCGTCGAGTTGATCGGTGGCGATGAAGGCCCGGCTAAGGCATCTGTTGAAGCTGCATTGCGTGCTGGTCATCACGTTGTGACCGCCAACAAAGCGCTTCTTGCAAAGCATGGCGTGGCGCTTGCCGAGATTGCCGAAGAGAAGGGCGTGCTTCTTAATTTTGAAGCGGCTGTTGCTGGCGGTATCCCTGTCATCAAGGCGATGCGTGAATCACTGACCGGCAATACGGTTTCGCGCGTTTATGGCATCATGAACGGCACTTGTAACTACATCCTCACCCGGATGTGGGAAGAGGGAATCTCGTTTGAAGATTGCCTCGCTGATGCCCAGCGTCTTGGCTATGCGGAAGCTGACCCCACCTTCGACATTGAGGGCAATGATACCGCGCACAAGCTTGCGCTGCTCACAAGCCTTGCATTTGGCACGCGCATTGCCGCTGACGATATTTATCTTGAAGGCATCAGCAACATATCGCTGGCCGACATTCGTGCTGCCGACGAGCTTGGCTATCGAATCAAGTTGCTTGGCGTTGCGCAGAAAACCGACACCGGCGTTGAGCAGCGGGTGCATCCGACCATGGTTCCCACCTCATCGGTTATTGCGCAGGTGCATGGCGTGACCAATGCCGTGGCAATTGAAACCGACCTTCTGGGTGAACTGTTGCTTTCCGGTCCGGGTGCGGGCGGCAACGCCACGGCTTCGGCTGTGATCGGTGATCTCGCGGATATTGCCAAGAGCCGTCCCGGATTCCAGCATGGCCCGGTTTTCGGCACGCCTGCAAAAGCCTTGCAGCCTTATAAGCGCGCAAAAATGCGCAAACATGCCGGCGGTTATTTCATTCGCCTGACGGTTTATGATCGCATTGGTGCATTTGCCGCGATTGCCAAGCGCATGGCGGAAAATGACATTTCGCTTGAATCCATCGTTCAGCGTCCTTTGATGGACAGTGACGTGAGTGATGGCATCAAGACGGTCATTCTTGTAACCCACGAGACAACGGAAGCCGCTGTTAAAAAGGCGCTTGATGCCATTCTCAAGGATGATCACCTTGTCAACAAGCCGCAGATGATCCGTATCGAGCGCGCAGGCTGAGAAACGTCGGTCACGTTGCCGCTCTTGAAGGGCGGCAACGATTTTGTTAAGAAACCCCGGTCGGAATTGTACGACTGAGAGACGAACATGGAAAAGGAGGGCTGTAATATGGATGTGACACGTCACGATCATCATCGTCAGTACGGCCCTGATTTTGCCCTGCAACAGTAAATTGTGCAGGGCCGATTAAGACTGAAACAAAAGTCTTTTTCTGCCTTTTCCGAAGGCGCAGCTTCAAATGCTGTTGCCGGACATTTGCAAGTACATCGATAAAGCGCTTTGGACGCTGCTCACTTGTGCTTGGCAAAATTGGGCTCATTGCCATGTCTCTTATTTCTGTTCAGAATCTATCGCTTACGCTCCATGAAACACTCTTTGCAAACCTCGATTTCATCGTTGGTGAAGGCGAGCGGTTGGGAATTGTTGCCGCCAATGGTCGTGGAAAGACCAGTCTTTTACGATTAATCGTGGGAAAGGGGGAGCCGACCAGCGGTGTCATTACCCGCTCGCGTGGACTCAAAATCGGCTATGTCAGCCAGTATGTTGCCGATGACCTGATGGACATGTCCTTTTATGACGTTGTGCTTGGAGGATTGGATGAAGACGCACGCGATTATGAAAGCTGGCGCGCCGACATTGTGCTCGACGATCTCAATGTTCCGGCAGAACTGCGTGAACTCTCCATTCGGCAATTGAGCGGTGGCTGGCAGCGACTTGCGCTTCTGGCGCACACATGGGTGTCCGAGCCTGATGTCCTTTTGTTGGACGAGCCGACCAACCATCTTGATCTTGAGAAAGTGCACTTGCTGGAAAACTGGCTTGCTGCACTCCCGCGTTCAGTGGCGGTCATTGTGTGCAGCCATGATCGCGCTTTTCTTGATGAGGTGACGAAGCGCACGCTTTTTCTGCGCGCGGAGAAGTCGTTTGTTTTTGCTTTGCCTTATAGTCAGGCGCGTGTGGCGCTTGATGAGATAGATGCTGCGGATGCGCGTCAGTTTGAAAAGGACATGAAAATTGTCCAGCAATTGCGAAGACAGGCGGCGAAGCTCAACAATATTGGCATCAATTCGGGCAGCGATTTGCTGGTGGTGAAAACCAAGCAGCTGCGCGCGCGAGCCGAGAAAATCGAGGAAAGCGCAAAAGCAGCGCATATCGAGCGTTCTGCTGGCACGATCAAGCTCGACGGAAGGGGCAGCCATGCCAAGGCGTTGATCATGATTGATCGGGCCGAGATTGCGACGCCCGATGGCCGCTCTCTTTATAAAACCGATCAGCTTTGGATCAACCCCGGAGACAGAGTCGTGCTGCTGGGTGCCAATGGCACGGGCAAAACGCGGTTATCGACACTGGTTCGCGAAGCAATCATTCAGCCGGAACACTCGCTTACAGGCATCAAGGCGACGCCGTCGCTGGTGCTGGGTTATAGCGATCAGGCTTTATCCGAGCTTAAGGATAACTCAACGCCTTTTGAAACGATCATGAAGCGTTTCGATATTGGCGATCAGCGTGCCCGATCCTTGCTTGCCGGCGCTGGCATGACGCTGGAATTACAGGCCAAGCCGTTGTCGCGGCTTTCAGGAGGGCAGAAGGCGCGTCTTGCCATGTTGGTTTTGCGCCTGACCAAGCCGAATTTCTATATTCTGGATGAACCAACCAATCATCTGGATATTGATGGCCAGGAAGCACTGGAAGCGGAATTGCTAAGTGATGAAACAGCGAGCCTGATTGTCTCGCATGACCGCAGTTTCGTGCGTAATGTTGGCAATCGTTTTTGGGTAATTGACAGAAAAAGGCTGATTGAGGTGGATAGTCCAGAGATTTTCTTTGAAGCCGCTCAAGGTCGATAAGCGCATACTCTTGCTGGTCCTTGCCCCGCTCCGATAGGACTCAAGCCCTAAATCGATTAAGAGCTTGAGTGCTAAATCTTTTTAGCGTTCTTTCCGTTGCTCGTGCCGCTTTCACTTGCGGAGAGCGAGGGACTTTGACAAAAGATTGGCATAATGGCGCTATCGGCAGCGACACTAGGAAGCGACACTGGCGTTATACGAACGCAGCAACGTAATTCAAATTCGGGACTTTGTTCACATGGCTAAGAATGCAGAACAGCAACCTCATGGATTGGCTCATGGACTTGATCGTATTCTGACGCTGGAACTGGTCCGCGTGGCTGAGCGCGCAGCCGTAGCCGCAGCGCGCCTGCGTGGACGTGGCGATGAAATGGCTGCCGATCAGGCAGCGGTTGATGCCATGCGTCAGGAACTCAACCGCCTGCCGATTGCTGGTACGGTTGTGATCGGTGAAGGCGAACGCGATGAAGCGCCCATGCTTTATATCGGTGAGGAAGTTGGCACCAAACAGGGGCCTGATGTCGATATCGCGCTTGATCCGCTGGAAGGCACAACGATTTGCGCCAAGAACCTGCCGAATTCGCTGGCAGTTATTGCCATCGCTGAAAAGGGCAATCTGCTCTATGCGCCAGATGTTTACATGGAAAAGATTGCTGTTGGTCCGGGCTATTCAAAGGGCGTTGTCGATCTTGATGCGACGCCGACGGATAACATCATGGCGCTTGCCAAGGCCAAGGGAGTGCAGCCGCACGAAATCACGGCCTGTATCATGGATCGCCCGCGCCATGCTCGATTGATTGAAGAAGTGCGTGCAACGGGCGCTTCTATTCGTCTGATCGGTGACGGTGACGTTGCTGGTGTGATGCATACGACAAACCCCGATGAAACCGGGATCGATATTTACATCGGTATTGGCGGTGCGCCGGAAGGTGTGCTGGCTGCGGCCGCTTTGCGCTGTATGGGTGGTCAGATGCAGGGGCGTCTTCAGCTCAACTCCGATGAAAAGATTGCGCGCGCGGCGAAGATGGGCATTTCCGACCCGAAGAAAATCTATACGATGGAAGAAATGGCAAAGGGTGACGTGTTGTTTGCTGCAACTGGCGTCACCGATGGCAATATGCTTTCGGGTGTCAAGTTTGCCCGCGATTATATCCAGACCCACACAATCGTTATGCGCTCAAGCTCTCAAACGGTTCGTGAAATCAAGGCGAGGCATCAGGATCTTTCAAAGTTTTAAGATCACACAAGGCGGAATGAACAAAGGCGGCATTGCAAAAATGCCGCCTTTTGTGTCTTTAAGAACGCATGACAACAGAACGTTATTTTCTTGGTATCCGCAAATCAGTCACTGGCCAGAAATGGATGGACCGGCTTGGTCCGCGTGAGGCCAACATAGCGCTTGCCATAGCGCAGCATCATGGCATTTCCGATCTGGTATCACGGGTGCTTGCAGGCCGCGGAGTTACGGTGGAAGGTGCGCCGGAATTTATTGATCCGAGCTTGCGCAATTTGATGCCGGATCCTGCTACGCTGACCGATATGGATAAGGCCGCCAACCGGATTGCCGACGCCATTATGCGACGCGAAACCGTCGCAATTTTTGGCGATTATGATGTCGATGGCGCGTGTTCATCTGCATTGATGGCGCGGTTTCTGAAACATTATGGCATTGCGCATTCGATCTATATTCCAGATCGTATTTTTGAAGGCTATGGTCCGAACCCTGATGCCATGCGCGAATTGGTTGGCAAAGGCGCATCACTGATTGTGACGGTGGATTGCGGCACCAACAGCGCACCGTCCATCACTGCCGCGAAAGAGGCAGGTGCCGACGTTGTGGTTCTCGATCACCATCAGGTTGGTGGCGATTTGCCGGACGATGCGGTGGCGATTGTCAATCCGAACCGGGAAGACGATATTTCGCGGCAAGAGCATCTTTGCGCCGCTGGTGTGGTGTTTCTGACACTTGTTCAGGTGACAAAAATCCTGCGTGAGCGCGGCAAAGGAGCCGGGCCGGATCTTCTCTCGCTGCTGGATCTTGTGGCACTTGCCACTGTTTGTGACGTCGTGCCGTTGAAGGGCGTTAATCGTGCTTTTGTTGTGAAAGGTCTTTTGGTTGCGCGCAGCCAGAGCAATGCCGGGCTTGCAGCACTTGGCCGTGTTTCGCGCATTGGCGAACCGCTCAATGTCTTTCATTTAGGCTATCTGATTGGCCCACGTATCAATGCGGGTGGCCGTATTGGCGATGCGGGACTGGGCGCGCGTCTGTTGACATTGGATGATCCTGTTGCAGCCGATCCGATTGCGGTTGAGCTCGACAGGCTCAATCAGGAACGGCAGGCGATGGAGGCCGAAATGCTGATTGAGGCGGAGGCGGAGGCCGCGCTTGAACTTTCCGGTGGTGCTGGCGCCTCGGTGATTGTGACGGCGAGTGATCGCTGGCATCCGGGTATTGTCGGGCTTCTCGCGTCACGTCTTAAAGAGAAAGCGCGTCGCCCGGCATTTGCCATTTCATTTAATGTGAATGGTGTTGGTTCGGGGTCTGGACGCTCCATTTCCGGGCTTGATCTTGGTAAACTCGTTCGCGGCGCTGTGGAGCGGGGATTGCTGGTTAAGGGCGGTGGACATGCCATGGCCGCTGGCATCACCATTGAACGCAGCAAACTTGGTGCGCTTCGCGCATATTTTGAGGAGGAATCGGCTGATATTGTCGCGCGTCTGCGGGAAAATCAGAGCCTTTCCATTGATGGTGCGGTGGCTGCATCCGGCGCGACCGTTTCGCTTTATGAATCTTTACAGAAGGCGGGACCATTCGGTTCGGCACATCCGCAGCCGGTTCTGGCTCTCCCACATCACATCCTTGCCGATGTTCGCGGTGTGGGACGGGACCATGTGCGCGTTGCCTTGCGCGGTGCAGACGGCAAACGCGTCAATGCTATCGCATTCCGCGCTGCCGAAGGCGATCTGGGGCGGTTTTTGTTCAATAATATCGGCCAAAGCGTCCATATTGTTGGCAATCTGTCGCTCAATCACTGGAATGGTTCAGTCACTCCTCAGATACAGATTCTGGATGCGGCTGTGCCTATTTGAATTTTCTCAACTTTTTTGCCTTCACGCTCTTGTGAAAACGGGGGATGAATTCCCATATAATCACGGACTAAAATATTCTGTGATGTTTCACTTGGGAGATACTTATGCCGGGTTCCGGAAACCGCCTGACCAAACTGACCGCTGCAATGGTCCTTGGGCTGATCGCCTCTTTTGCCGCTGTCGATTTCGCCGAGGCTCGCCGTGCAGGCGGGGGCGGTTTTGGTAGTCGCGGTGCGCGCACCTATCAGGCGCCGGCGCCGACACGCACTGCGCCAAACAATGCAGCACCGGTTGAGCGTTCGATGACGCCCAACACGGGTGCACAACAGACCAATCGTCCGGGCGCTGCAGCGGGCACGCAGAACGCAGCGGCAGCACGTTCAGGCGGTATGTTCGGCAATTTTGGCCGTTCGATGCTCGGTGGTCTTCTTGTCGGTGGTCTGATTGGCATGTTGCTCGGTAACGGCCTTGGCGGTCTTGCCGGTATGTTTGGCCTGTTGTTGCAGGTTGCCGTCATTGCGCTCATTGCCATGTTTGTGATGCGTATGTTTGCCAATCGTCGTCAGACGGCGGCAGCGGGTGCTGGCAATGCAGGCGCGCAGCCGTTCGGTGCTGCCAAGAGTGCTGCGCCGCAGGCAGGCTTTGGCGCACGCACACCATCGGTCAATCCTTTTCAAGTCAAGCAGGCCGAAACACCTGCGGCGAACGCTGTTGAGGAGTCGCCTTTGGAAATTGGTCAGGAAGAGCTTGATCGTTTTGAGCAGATGCTGGCCGAAATCCAGACCGCCTATGGTCGCGAGGATTATGCGGCGCTGCGCAAGCTCGCAACGCCGGAAGCCATGTCTTATCTGGCTGAGGAACTCGGCGAGATCGCCTCAAGCGGTATGCGTAATGAAGTCAAAGATGTGAAGCTGCTTCAGGGTGACGTTTCCGAAGCATGGCGCGAAGGCAATGTCGATTATGCGACGGTTGCTATGCGCTATTCCGCAATCGACGTCATGCTGGATCGCAATACGGGCGCGGTTGTTGAAGGCAATCCTGATGAGCCGGTTGAAAGCGTAGAAGTCTGGACGTTCACGCGTGTCGATGGTGGGAATTGGCTACTGTCGGCCATTCAAGGCACCGAATAAACATAAAAAGCCCGGTCGCGAGACCGGGCTTTTTGCTTACCAGCTGCCGATATTTTCGGCGGAAGCCCATGGCTCCTGCGGGGCAAGGCGTTCGCCCTTCTGAATCAACTCAATAGAAATACCATCGGGTGATTTGATGAAGGCCATGTGCCCGTCGCGTGGCGGACGGTTGATGGTGACACCCGCATCTTTCAACTTCTGGCAGGTTTCGTAGATATTATCGACCTCATAGGCGAGATGGCCGAAATTGCGGCCGCCCGTATAGGTTTCAGGGTCCCAATTATAGGTCAGTTCAAGCTCCGGTGCGCGTTCTGCTTGGGCTTCATCTTTATCCGACGGCGCGGCAAGAAAGATCAGCGTGAATCGGCCTTTCTCATTTTCTGTGCGGCGTGTTTCTTCAAGGCCAAACTTGTTCACATAAAAGTCGAGCGATTCATTGATGTCTTTAATTCTGACCATCGTGTGCAGATAGCGCATAGTCTTCTCCTGTTTCGCATGTTGGAGCAATCATAAAGCAATTTATGGATAGGTGGCGCGTGAAAATGACAAGTCAACAAGTTGTCGAACGCCAATGCCGCCATATGTTTTTGGCAGGTAAGGTTTCTATTTTGGAAATTTAGGAATTAACGATGAATATACAAAGCCTGTGGTCATCTTCAAAACTGTAAAAGTTTAGACTTGCCGCCTATGGTTAAGGAAGTGTTATTCTTTGGGCAAGAATCAGGTGAGAGTCGCAACGGAACACAAAGAGGAGGGGCGAGCGCATGGCAGATAAATCTGTGTCGAATGACCAGTTTCGCAGTCAGGCCTCCTCAGAAGAGCTAGGCGATCTTGTTGAAGTGTCGGGCCGCATTAAATGGTTTGATGTGGCAAAGGGTTACGGTTTTATCGTGCCCGACCAGCCCGGTGTTTCCGATATTCTCTTGCATGTGACCACGCTTCGCCGTGATGGTTTCCAAACTGCGCTGGAAGGGGCGCGCATAGTTTGCGAAGTTCGTAACGGTGACCGGGGGATGCAATGTTTCCGTGTTCTTTCCATGGATACAACCACCGCAATTCATCCTGCGGAGATGCCGCCGCAGCGTACACATGTGACGGTTACGCCATCAAGCGGTCTTGAGCGCGTCATTGTGAAGTGGTTCAACCGTACCAAAGGCTTCGGTTTTCTTACGCGCGGCGAGGGCACAGAAGACATTTTCATTCATATGGAGACGCTCCGTCGTTTTGGTATGATGGAACTGCGCCCCGGACAGGTCGTCCTCATTCGTTTCGGCAATGGCGATAAAGGGTTGATGGCGGCCGAAATTCATCCGGATATTGGTACGGTTATACCCGTTTCGCACTGATTTCATTCGTTTCATGTTCTTTCACAAGCCCGTGACTGCGCTTGTCGCGCTGGCAGCGCGTTGATAATGTTCGATGCTCAATCTTAGCGTCAGGTCGTCAGCACGACCTTTTGATGCCTGTTAGCGGGCATGAATATGAGCAATCAGGATAAATCGACATATGGGCCGCATACTTTTTGTTTTCGCATTTATCTTCTTTGCGGTTTCCGCCCATGCGCAGGAAACCAAGCCGATGCTTTTGCCACTGGATAAAGAGCCGCTGACTTTCATTACGGCGCAGGGCAAGGCGTCATTCGGGCTGGAAATTGCTGATACCGATGAGGCGCGGATGCGCGGATTGATGTGGCGTACCGATTTTCCTAAAGATCGTGCAATGCTGTTTGTTTTTGGTGAAATGCGCGATGTGATGATGTGGATGCAGAACACGCCGTCACCGCTGGACATGGTTTTCCTGGACGATACCGGCCATGTGTCGGCTATCCATGAAAACGCAGTGCCGTTTTCCGAAGACATTATTTCTTCGCATGGTCCGGCCGCATATGTGGTTGAACTTCTGGCCGGTACTGTTAAACGAACCGGTATAAAGCTTGGTGACAGGGCGATCCACAGAGTGATTTGTGGTGAATGTCGCGGTTAAATCCGCCGGCAACCAAGCTCTCTGAGAAATCAAAGGGAATGCATAATTGAGCGCGCTCGATATTGAATATTTCGAACATGATGGCTTGCGTCTTGCTTATCGTCAGGACGGAGAGGGCGATCCCATCCTGCTTATTCATGGTTTTGCGTCCTCAAGCCTCGTCAACTGGGTGTCACCGGGTTGGTTTCGCACGTTGACAGAAGCTGGCTATCGCGTGATTGCCATTGACAATCGCGGGCATGGTTTTTCGGACAAAAGCCATGATGCTGCGGACTATACCCCAAGCGCTATGGCAGGCGATGCGGCCGCATTGCTTGATCATCTTGGCATCGAAAAGGCCCATGTGATGGGTTATTCCATGGGCGCGCGCATCAGCGCATTTCTGGCAATTGAGCATCCCGAACGGGTTCACAGCGTTGTTTTTGGCGGACTTGGCATTGGTATGGTGACGGGTGCGGGCGACTGGGAGCCGATTGGCGAAGCGCTGCTTGCAGACGATCCATCGACAATCACGCATCCGCGGGGGCTGATGTTCCGCAAATTTGCGGATCAGACCAAAAGCGATCGTATTGCGCTGGCAGCCTGTGTCATTACCTCCAAGGAACTGGTTTCTGCCGAGGCAATTGCACGCATCATGCAGCCGGTCCTTGTTGCCGTCGGCACGACAGATGACATTGCCGGAAGTGCTCAGGAATTGGCCGATATGCTGCCAAACGGTCAGGCGCTCGACATTCCTGACCGTGATCATATGTTGGCGGTGGGGGACAAAGTCTATAAGAAAGGCGTGTTGACCTTTCTGGAGGATCATCCTCTTTGAGTTTTGACCAACGGCATCAACCAGATTTACGCGGTGTCAAGGCGAAGCGTTTTGAGATATGTTAACAGCCGAATGCGCATTGCAGGACAGGCATAGGGCAAAGACAGTGGTCTGGTATCTGCGATCAGCAAAATTGGAGTATGCATGATGTCCGTTCGCTCGAACGCAAAATTGTCACCTTCGCTGGGGCAAGTTGATCCGATCTGGCATTCCATTCGCGCTGAAGCGGAGGAAGCGGCAAAGAACGATCCGGTGCTTGGAACGTTTCTCTACGCGACGATTCTCAATCAGCCGACGCTGGAAGATGCCGTCATGCATCGCATCGCCGAACGCCTTGGTCATGCGGATTTGAGCGCTGATATTCTGCGCCAGACTTTTGACGCGATGCTGGAGGCCAATCCGCAATGGTCGCACATTGTGCGCGTCGATATTCAGGCGGTTTATGATCGCGATCCGGCTTACAGCCGCTTCATGGACCCTATTCTTTATCTCAAAGGGTTTCATGCCATTCAGACACACCGTTTGGCGCATTGGCTCTATAAAGAAGGCCGCAAGGACTTTGCTTATTATCTGCAAAGCCGCTCGTCTTCGATTTTCCAGACCGATATTCATCCAGCCGCCCAATTTGGCAGCGGGTTGTTCCTTGATCATGCGACCGGGCTTGTGGTGGGTGAAACAGCCGTTATTGAAGATAACGTGTCCATCCTGCATGGCGTGACGCTTGGCGGCACGGGCAAGGCGAGTGGAGACAGACACCCAAAGATTCGTCACGGTGTTCTGATTGGTGCCGGGGCAAAAATTCTTGGCAATATCGAAGTGGGGCATTGCTCAAAGATTGCGGCGGGTTCGGTCGTGCTGAAGCCTGTTCCGCATAATGCGACGGTTGCCGGTGTTCCGGCAAAAGTGGTGGGCGAAAGCGGTTGCTCCGAGCCATCCCGCGTTATGGACCAGATGCTGGGTGAGGCGGCATTCGGAGAACATATGTTTGGCGAAGGTATCTGACCGCTTCATGGATCAAAAATACCGCCTTCTGGCTTTTTAGCAGAGGTGGCCTATATCATGCTTACATAATCATAACTATGCGTGCATGCGTTTCGTGACGCGTGCGTTAATGCTTTACATTGGATAATGGCGGGTGCATTAAACCGGCCTTAAATCAGTAGCAGGAGAAGCCGGTTGAAACCCGAAGAACTCAAGAAACTCGACGCCTATTTCAAGCGGACTTTCAACAATCCCGGCCTTCAGGTTAAGGCGCGCCCACGTAAGGATGATTCCGCTGAGGTCTATCTGGATGACGAGTTCCTGGGGCTTGTCTACAAGGATGAGGACGAAGGCGAACTGTCCTATAATTTCTCAATGGCTATTCTCGACGTCGATCTCTGAGATTTGTAGCCGTTGAATGAGATGCCCTTTCTGCCTGGCAGAGAGGGCTTTTTTTATTCTACGCACGCATTCCGTTCTCAGGATAAATAGCGCATTCTGCCGGGAGATTTCGTGATGGAGGGAAGCCGATGCCAATTTATGTTTATAACGGACATAAGCCAGAATTTGCAGACCGTGCCAGCAACTGGATCGCGCCGGATGCAACGCTGATCGGCAAAGTCTTGGTCGGCGAGAATGCAGGTTTCTGGTTCGGGGCTGTTTTGCGCGGGGATAATGAAACAATTACGGTGGGTGCCGGTACCAATGTGCAGGAACACACCATCATGCATACCGATATTGGTTTTCCGCTGACGATTGGGCAAGGTTGCACGATCGGGCATCGTGCTATCCTGCATGGCTGCACGATCGGTGACAATACGCTGATTGGCATGGGGGCGATTATCCTCAACGGTGCGAAGATTGGCAATAATTGTCTTATTGGCGCTGGTACGCTTGTCACGGAAGGCAAAGAGTTTCCCGATAATTCGCTGATTGTCGGCTCACCAGCACGGGCTATTCGGGAACTTGATTTTGTTGCCGTTGAAAAACTGAAAGCTTCGGCCCAGCACTATGTCGAAAAAGGTCAGTCTTTCATGCGCGGGCTGGAGCCGGCGTAAAAAAGAATCAATCCCATGCAAAGAGGGACGGGGAATGACACCCGTCCCTCTCACACAGCTTTGTTCGGTCATTTAGTTGCGGATGCCGCTGACGAGCAGATCACTGCCAGCCTTGATCGACACCCATGTGCCGGTGTTCGCCGTCGACTGGCGCTTGAGGAATGTGTAGTCGGTATCGTTCCAGGCAAGCACACGTTGATCAAGATTGTCGAGAATGAAATCGCCGCGGTCGGTTCTAACCGTCAGAACAGCGTGGCCTTCACCATTGGGCTGACGCACAACGGTCATCAGCAATGTGTTGGCTGGAATGCCAAGAGCCATCAACTCGCGCCGCTTAAGAAGCATGTAGTCGTCACAATCGCCAGCCGTGGTTGGATATTCCCAATATTCCTCCTGGCCCCAGACTTCCATATCGGTGCGCGGCGCGATTTTCTCGTTCACGCTCGCATTCACAGCGACGATTTCCTGCCACAGCTTTTGATTGAGCGTGAGTGGCGCGCTGTTGGAACTGGTGATTTTGCATTCCGATTCGTGGCGCTGACAAAATTCATAATGGCCGATTGGCTGCGATGTGCGTTCGCCGGTCGGCATCCAGTGTGATTTTGATGCGGGGCTTGCGGCTTGCGCAAAAGCCGTTCCCAGAAGGATCAGCAATGCTGCGATGATTGTTTGCTTCGTCATTCTTTTTGTCTCCCTGTTGGAAACAAGAATGCTTGCAAGACTTTGAGAGTGGGGAAATTCAGAGGCGAAAATGCGAATCTAATTTGAATAAAACTGCGCAGGTTTTGGCAAGGTTTTGTTCAGAAACAGCTCATTTGAGCCTATAATAGCATGATTTATGGCGTTTTGATGCCTGAACTGGCCAAAAATAGGGTTTGCCAATCCGTAACCTTAGTGCGCGTTTACCTTTTAGACTTTGCCGCCGGGGATAACCCGCAATCGAGGGATATCGCGCGGTTGTGGCGGGGGTGCCCATCCGCGGCTGCCGTCTGCACCATTCATTGTCATGACGGAGGGTTTACGAATTTCCGGCTTCACGATGAGATCAGGTGCCAGCGGCTCCACGCTGTTGAGATTTCCAAGAACAAGCGGATCAGCACCTGCCCAGGTGACATCATCAAGAATGGCAATACTACCCAGCAGATTGCATTTTCCGCCCTCACTTGGCGAGAGGGGAGCGAGCAGCATCTCAAAAGACAGGCTGCGTCCTGAGAGACTGATACCGTCGTTCTGGCTTAAAGCGGGAATCAACAGTGCATTGACGTTTCGCGCAAGTTCATTGAGGGCAGGGCGATTTCGTTCTGGCCAAAGCGTAAGAAAGCGTGTGGCTTTGAGCTCGCGCCCAAACAGAGCGCAGAGGCGGGTACCGGCAAGACGGAATATCAACTCGCCGGTTTGGTCTTCTTCAAGAAAAAACAGGTCTGACAGATGACGTCCCAGTTTGCGTGGCTCAATTGATTCGCGCAGTGGCGCATGAAGGCTGCCGCTCTGACGTAAGGCCAGTCGCTGCCATTCACTGAAAATTGCCATCGTGCTGCGGTTTTTCATTATGCGTTGCTGCTTACTCTCTGGCCGTTTAACTGGTTTTGGACAGTGCCCGTCGGTCAGCGCATTAAAATAGTATTAACAGCAAGGATGCCAGCTTAACGCTTTGTTCATCCACCGTGCTTGCTCGTTAAGGTTAACAAGAAGTAATTGTTGCAAAAATTCGCTTGTAGCGGTTCTATGAGTTGTCAGAAGAAGTCATTGTCTTGGTTGGCTTTTTCCTGATCTCCAGATTTTGTCTCGTAAATGTCAGACATTTGCGACAAGGCCGTACGGGACCCTCCGGCGGCCTTTATTTTTAACCAATTGTCACTTATCTAGAATGCTTGTTTTGAAAATAGGCAGCGAGCTGGAAAGCGGCGGTTAATGAGTATTCCTCAGCCTGAAATGCGCGAACATACGAATGATTCGAGACGATCGGGCGGTGGTGAACCGATATTCAACATACCGGGCGTGATTCTCGCGCTTATGGGTATGTGTGCCGCTGTCTATATCTATCAGAATTATCTTATAAGCGAGCAGCGCAACTACGCATTCATGTTGCAGTTTGCTTTGATTCCGGCACGGTTTTCTCTGGCAGGTGGTTTCACCGATCCTGCGGCGCTATTCACGCTTATCAGTTATTCGTTCATGCATGGCGGATTTGCCCATATTGCGGTGAATATGATCTGGCTTGCGGCTTTCGGATCACCGCTTGCTGGTCGTATCGGCACCGGACGTATGCTTGCTTTCTGGGTTCTCACATCGGTCGTCGCCGGATTGACGCATTATGCGATCTATCCCGAAAGCGTTACGCCGCTTGTCGGCGCTTCGGGTGCGATTTCCGGTATGATGGGCGCTGCAGCGCGTTATGGTTTCCGCAGGGTCGGGCATGGGCGCCGTTCGGAGTTTGCCGGACCCGTTTTGCCAGTGGGTTTGACGTTGACCTTAAAGCCGGTGCTGGTTTTCGTGGGTTTCTGGTTTCTTATCAATCTTGCCACAGGTCTTTATTCGACAGGTGGAGCCGGTTTGTCGGGGATTGCGTGGGAAGCACATATTGGTGGCTTCATCGCAGGCTTTTTTGGAATCGCACTGCTTGATAAGCCGCGCAACTATGATGCCGTTTTAAGGCGCTGAGCTGATTCCTCCCCATTTAGTTCGCTTGCAAAGCAGTCAATCAAAGCGCACCATTGCTGGAACGCAACTGGAGGAGCTGCGTTACAATCATGAGACGTGTTCTCGTGATTGATTGCTGAACCTTGGGAGGGATTTTGGCATGACTGTTAGATCGATTCTCGAAAACAAAGGCAGGGATGTTGTCGTCATCAGACCGGACGACACGCTTTCGCACGCCATTGCTATTCTGGCCCAACATAAAATCGGTGCAATTGTTGCCTGCGATGAAGCCGGACACATCAAAGGCATTCTTTCGGAACGAGATGTGGTTCGCGCAATTGCTTCACAGCAGGAGCAGGTTGGAGCGCGGCCTGTTTCTGAATTCATGACGTCGAAAGTACAGGTATGCCGGGAACATCACACGATCAATCAGGTGATGGAGATCATGACGCATAACCGCTTTCGCCATATGCCGGTGGAAGAAGGTGGCAAACTTGCGGGAATCATCTCAATCGGTGACGTTGTGAAGCGGCGCATTGAAGATGTGGAACGCGAAGCGGAAGAGATTCGCAGCTATATTGCGACAGCTTAAGGGCAAAGGGCTGATCCGAATCTGGAGCGTATAAAACGCTCAAGATTCGGAATATCAGACAATTATAGGGTTTGCTTTAAGAGCTTTTGTGCGTGCGCAGGTAACGCTCCGCTGCATAAAGCGAAATAGCAGCTGCGTTAGAAACGTTGAGCGACTTGATTTCACCGGGCATGTCCAGTCGCGCTAACGCATTGACTGTTTCGCGCGTCTTCTGGCGCAGGCCTTTGCCTTCAGCACCCAGCACGAGAGCGATGCGATCCCCGGTCAGTGTTGATTCCATCTCCTGTGGGCCTTCCGAATCAAGGCCGATGGTCATGAAACCCAGCGAATGCAGCTCTTCGATTGCATCTGCGAGATTGCGCACTTCGATATGGGGAATCAATTCAAGCGCACCGGAAGCCGCTTTGGCCAGAACGCCACTTTCCTGCGGACTGTGCCGGCTTGTGGTGATGAGCGCACCTGCGCCAAAAGCAACTGCCGAGCGAATGATTGCGCCGACATTGTGAGGGTCCGTCACTTGATCAAGCACCAGCAAAAGCGGGCTTTCTTTCAGTTCTGAAAGCTTTTTGTGCCGAAGCGGTTCCGCTTCGATCATAACGCCCTGATGCACAGCATCTGACCCGGTCTCTTTGTCGATGTCTTTTGGCTCGACGATTTCAACAGGGAAGGGCAGGCCCTCCGCTTCACCTATTTCAAGGCGAGCGAAGCCATTGCGTGTGGCGCGCATGCGCAAAATCTTGCGCGCGGGATTCTCCACTGCTGCGCGTACGGTGTGCAGGCCGTAAAGACGGACTGTTCCTTCTGCGACGCGACCTGCAGGAATCGGCGCACGCTGCGGCTTGTGCGGCGCCTTACCTTCATGAGCCGCTTTTTGGTCGCGATGCTCGCGACGCAGACGCGCATAATGAGAATCTTTTGGGGTACGGGAAGAATTTTGATCGTTCATGGGCTGCTTATATCCTGTCCACAGCGGCGAAGATAGCTTGATCAGAACTAAATGAAGTCAGATTTTTTCTTGTCCAAGTGCCGATAAGCGCGCATTTCCGGGAATTCTGCCGTACACTCAGCCACTGGCACCTGCAACTATTGGAAGGATATGCATTCTTTTCAATTTTATCCTGTTGACAGGAGCGGTTCATATCGGCATAAGCGCCCTCGCAGAACGACGGAACGCTTCCACAGCACACCAGACATTCTGCAGAAAATGCCTAGTTACTCGACTCTGCTGATAGTGATATTAGGAGGAATGCCCGAGCGGTTAAAGGGGACGGACTGTAAATCCGTTGGCTAAGCCTACGTTGGTTCAAATCCAACTTCCTCCACCACTTTCGGATCAGAGTTTAGAGTATGCGGGTATAGCTCAATGGTAGAGCAGCAGCCTTCCAAGCTGAATACACGGGTTCGATTCCCGTTACCCGCTCCAGTTTTTCAAGAGCGGATAGGCGTGTAAGGAATCATCGACGGGCGGTTCGCCGTTCCGTTTTGGCATAAATGTCGGCCTGAAAATCAGATTGATTTTCGTGCTGGCGCTCGAGCGGTTCTAGAACAAAGAGAACAACGGCGATGGCAAAAAGCAAGTTTGAACGTAACAAACCACACGTAAACATCGGCACGATTGGTCACGTTGACCATGGTAAAACGTCGCTGACCGCAGCAATCACCAAGTACTTCGGCGATTTCAAAGCGTATGACCAGATCGACGCTGCGCCTGAAGAAAAGGCACGTGGTATCACCATTTCGACATCGCATGTTGAATATGAAACTGCTGCTCGTCACTACGCACACGTCGACTGCCCGGGCCATGCTGACTATGTTAAGAACATGATCACCGGTGCTGCACAGATGGACGGCGCGATCCTGGTTGTTTCGGCCGCTGACGGTCCGATGCCACAGACCCGTGAGCACATTCTGCTCGCTCGTCAGGTTGGTGTTCCTGCGATCGTCGTGTTCCTGAACAAGTGCGATCAGGTTGACGATGCTGAACTTCTCGAACTCGTAGAGCTCGAAGTTCGTGAACTTCTCTCGAAGTACGACTTCCCAGGCGATGAAACGCCAATCATCAAGGGCTCGGCTCTTGCTGCTCTGGAAGATTCTTCGAAGGAACTCGGCGAAGACGCAATCCGCAACCTGATGGCTGCTGTTGACGATTATATCCCAACACCAGAACGTCCAGTTGATCAGCCATTCCTGATGCCAATCGAAGACGTGTTCTCGATTTCGGGTCGTGGTACTGTTGTGACCGGTCGTGTTGAACGCGGCATCATCAAGGTTGGTGAAGAAGTTGAAATCGTTGGCATCAAGGCCACCGGCAAGACGACTGTTACCGGCGTTGAAATGTTCCGCAAGCTGCTCGATCAGGGCCAGGCTGGCGATAACATTGGTGCACTGGTTCGCGGTATTGGCCGTGAAGACGTTGAACGTGGCCAGGTTCTCTGCAAGCCAGGTTCGGTTAAGCCACACACCAAGTTCAAGGCAGAAGCCTACATTCTGACCAAGGACGAAGGTGGCCGTCATACACCATTCTTCACCAACTACCGTCCACAGTTCTACTTCCGTACGACGGACGTGACCGGTGTTGTTACCCTGCCAGAAGGCACGGAAATGGTTATGCCTGGCGACAACGTTACCGTTGACGTTACGCTGATCGTGCCGATCGCAATGGAAGAGAAGCTCCGCTTCGCTATCCGTGAAGGTGGCCGTACCGTTGGTGCAGGCATCGTCGCTTCGATCATCGAGTAATGAGATTTGACTGGCGGTTACGCCGCCAGTCTGGCATTTTAAATGCCAAATAGGGGTATAGCTCAGTTGGTAGAGCGACGGTCTCCAAAACCGTAGGTCGCGGGTTCGAACCCTGCTGCCCCTGCCATTTTTAAAACGGGTGCTTACGGCTTGACTGTGAGCGCCCGTTTTCTATATTCTGGAGCATAAGCCTGATCGGATTAAAACGAGAGGCGGTAAGATTATGCTTTGTGTAATCGGTCCTAGTGTGTTGGTCTCCTTCAATCAGATCAAAATGCTTTCAGGGTTGGATACATTTCCCGGCATGTTGGCCGGGCAAGCAGGGTCGCTGATACATGATTGAACGGTGTATTGAGCGAATTTCGTAAGGATCGGTGATCTCCGATAGGCCTGTATGGTATTCTTTTAACCAATGGGCTTGTTTTTTTTGAGAATCGATTCTATGTAACGTCAACAGACACGCGGTGCGTGGGGCTGAATCTTCAGCTTTGCGTACCGTATACGCGTGGGTTCCTGTTTTTGATTCGTTTTGGGTCGGAAATAGTGGTTCACCAAGCAAATAGAGTGGCAGATGGCATCCAAGACGAATCCGATCACCTTTTTTCAGCAGGTTCGCGCCGAAACGGCGAAAGTGACCTGGCCGACACGGCGTGAAACGATCATCTCGACGATCATGGTCGTGATCATGGCCTTTTTGGCTGCTACGTTCTTTTTTCTTGCCGATCAGCTTATGGCCTATGGCGTAGAATTTATACTTGGCCTTGGCCGCTAAGCAGGATTGGGGAGTTACGGGATGACAGCGCGCTGGTACATCGTTCACGCCTATTCCAACTTCGAAAAGAAGGTGGCCGAGGATATTCAAAGCAAGGCAGCTCAAAAAGGCCTTTCGGACCTTATTGAGCAGATTGTTGTGCCGACCGAGAAAGTTGTTGAAGTTCGCCGCGGCCGCAAGGTCGATGCTGAGCGCAAGTTCTTTCCGGGTTATGTTCTTGTTCAGGCGACGCTCACCGATGCTGTATTCTCGCTGATCAAGAATACGCCGCGTGTGACCGGGTTCCTTGGCGATTCAAAGCCGGTTCCTGTTTCGCAGAAGGAAGTGGATCAGATTCTGAATCAGGTTCAGGATGGTGCTGAGCGTCCGAAGACGTCTGTGACCTTTGAAATCGGTGAAAATGTCCGCGTTTCCGATGGTCCGTTTGCTTCGTTCAACGGCATTGTGCAGGAAGTTGATGAGGAGCGTGCGCGCCTCAAGGTTGAAGTTTCCATCTTCGGGCGTGCTACGCCTGTTGATCTTGAATACGGTCAGGTCGATAAGCTCTGATCGCTTTGCCCCTCGGGGCGTTCACCGTCAGCGGTGAATAAGGGTGGAAGGATAGGCGGCTTAGCCGGTCGCTGATTTCGCACCACCAAACTGCCAGTCAGTTTATCTGATGTCAGTCGAGAGCCGGGTTTCCGGCATTAATCGAGAACGCCGGTTTCCGGTATTTTTATGAAGGCAGAATGCAATGGCTAAGAAAATTGCAGGCCAGCTGAAGCTCCAGGTAGCAGCAGGTGCGGCCAATCCATCGCCTCCGATTGGTCCAGCTCTGGGTCAGCGCGGCATCAACATCATGGAATTCTGTAAGGCATTTAACGCTGCCACGCAGGAAATGGAAAAGGGTTCGCCTATTCCAGTCGTGATCACGTACTATCAGGATAAGTCTTTCACTTTTGTGATGAAGACGCCTCCGGTAACCTACTTCCTGAAGAAGGCTGCGAACCTCAAGTCCGGTTCGAAGGCTCCAGGCAAGGAAAAGGCCGGCACGATTGCGCGTGACAAGGTCCGCGAAATCGCTGAAGCGAAGATGAAAGATCTGAACGCAGCTGACATCGAAGCAGCTATGCGCATGGTCGAAGGTTCTGCCCGTTCGATGGGCCTGGAAGTGGTGGGCTAATACGATGGCGAAAATTTCCAAGCGCATTGCCAAGATCCGTGAAGGCGTTGATGTCAACAAGCTTTATGACCTGTCCGATGCAATCGGTCTGGTTAAAGAACGCGCTGTTGCAAAGTTCGACGAAACCATCGAAATCGCAATGAACCTCGGCGTTGACCCTCGTCATGCCGATCAGATGGTTCGTGGCGTTGTCAACCTTCCTAACGGCACTGGTCGTACTGTTCGCGTTGCTGTTTTTGCACGTGGCGACAAGGCTGAAGAAGCAAAGAAGGCTGGCGCTGACATCGTTGGTGCAGAAGAGCTGTTTGAAACCGTCAATAGCGGCAAGATCGAATTTGATCGCTGCATTGCCACCCCTGACATGATGCCACTCGTTGGTCGTCTTGGTAAGGTACTCGGCCCACGCGGTCTGATGCCAAACCCGAAGGTTGGTACTGTGACTGTCGATGTTGCAGCAGCTGTTACCGCTTCTAAGGGCGGTGCTGTTGAGTTCCGCGTTGAAAAGGCTGGTATCATCCATGCCGGTATTGGCAAGGTTTCCTTCGACAATCAGAAGCTCGAAGAAAACATCAAAGCCTTTGCTGATGCAGTTATCAAGGCGAAGCCTGCGGCTGCTAAGGGTGAATACGTTAAGCGCGTATCGATTTCTTCGACCATGGGCGTTGGCGTCAAGGTCGATCCGGCAACCGTTAAGGTCGTCGCTTAATTTCAGGGCTCCGGTTCGCCGGAGCCTTTGCCTGACCTTTCGGGGAGGGCAGTGGTCGCACGCCGGTGCTGCATAAGCAGTCGAAAGTGCAGAAATTCCGGATCGCAAGATCCGGATAGCCGGACGAAAGTCCGGTTATCCTGTCCGAGATTGCAGGCGGATCGAAACCTCCGGGTCAGATCCTTAAACCTATGGCCTGCATGAGACGTGGAATAACCCTGTTTCGCACGAATGTGCATGCAAGGTTTGAACCGTAGTTGCCTTTGAGTGAAGCCCGGTTTCCGGGATAGCTGAAGGGGACAGGATCCTCGAGCGTCGGGCCAGCTGTGAAGCTCGTCCGACAAAGGCAACCCGGCAGGATCATGTGATCCTGTCTACTGGAGAGAGACAGTGGATAGAGCGGAAAAACGCGAATTTGTCTCGTGGCTGAACGGTGCTTTTAAAGAGTCCGGTTCGGTCGTCGTGGCCCACTATACCGGTCTCACTGTTGCGCAGATGAGCGATCTTCGTTCAAAGATGCGTGACGCTGGTGGTACCGTTAAAGTCGCGAAAAACCGCCTTGCCAAGATCGCTCTTCAGGGCACGGAATCGGAAGGCATTGCTGATCTGTTCACAGGTCAGACGGTTGTTGCTTATGCAAACGACCCAATTGCTGCTCCGAAAGTAGCCGTCGAATTCGCCAAGGTTAACGACAAGCTCGTTATCCTCGGTGGTGCAATGGGTGCAACGACACTGAACGCCGATGGCGTCAAGTCGCTTGCTTCGCTCCCATCGCTCGACGAACTGCGCGCAAAGCTGGTTGGAATGATCCAAACCCCGGCTCAGCGTCTCGCAGTACTTACCAGCGCACCAGCGGGCCAGATCGCTCGCGTTATTGGCGCGCACGCCCGGAAGAACGAGGCGGCGTAAGGCCGTTTTTCGCTGTCAATTGTTCAAACCTTGAAACTAAGGAAATATCAAAATGGCTGATCTCGCAAAGATCGTTGACGACCTGTCGGCTCTGACCGTTCTCGAAGCTGCAGAACTTTCGAAGCTTCTGGAAGAAAAGTGGGGCGTTTCGGCTGCTGCTCCTGTAGCAGTTGCTGCTGCTGGCGCTGCTCCTGCTGCTGCTGCTGAAGAAAAGACCGAGTTTGACGTCGTTCTCGCTGACGGTGGCGCAAACAAGATCAACGTGATCAAGGAAGTTCGCGCGATCACTGGTCTCGGCCTCAAGGAAGCTAAGGACCTCGTTGAAGCAGCTCCTAAGGCTGTCAAGGAAGGCGCTTCCAAGGACGAAGCTGAAAAGATCAAGGCACAGCTCGAAGCAGCTGGCGCTAAGGTTGAACTTAAGTAAGTTCGCTTTTCTGGCGGATGGTTTCCATCCGCCAGTTCAACTCTGGGCTTGCATCTGGAGTAAATGCATGAAAAGAAACGAAAAGTGCGAAAATAGGTTCTCTTTATGCAAATCATAGTCAGGGCGATTTTATCTACGACGTTCTGATCCTTTTAAACCCTTTTTCTGATGGCCTTGATCAGGCTTTCAGAAAACGGGTTTAGCCCGTTAGAAGGACCGCCGAGAGGCGGCGCACGATAAAGGCCGCAAGGCGTGAGCAAGCCGTAAGGCTATAGAACGAGGAGCGACGATGGCTCAGACCCATTCTTTCAATGGTCGCAAGCGCGTACGCAAATTTTTCGGCAAGATTCCCGAGGTCGCGGAAATGCCTAACCTCATTGAGGTTCAAAAGGCATCTTACGACCAGTTCCTCATGGTTGAGGAACCTGCTGGCGGGCGTTCTGACGAGGGTTTGCAGGCGGTTTTCAAGTCTGTTTTCCCAATCCAGGATTTCTCCGGCGCTTCAATGCTGGAATTCGTTCGTTACGAATTCGATGCACCAAAATTCGACGTTGACGAATGCCGTCAGCGCGATTTGACGTATTCGGCACCTCTCAAGGTGACGCTGCGTCTCATCGTGTTCGATATTGATGAAGATACCGGCGCGAAGTCCATCAAGGACATCAAGGAGCAGGACGTTTACATGGGCGATATGCCGCTCATGACAGACAACGGCACCTTCATCGTCAATGGTACGGAACGTGTTATCGTTTCGCAGATGCACCGTTCACCGGGTGTGTTCTTCGATCACGACAAGGGTAAGACGCACTCCTCGGGCAAGCTTCTGTTTGCTGCGCGCGTTATTCCTTACCGTGGCTCGTGGCTTGACATCGAATTCGATGCCAAGGACGTGGTCTATGCGCGTATCGATCGTCGCCGCAAGCTTCCGGCTACGACACTGCTGATGGCGCTCGGCATGGACGGCGAGGAAATCCTTTCGACGTTCTATAACACTGTCACCTATTCGCGTGACGGTGAAAACTGGCGTATCCCTTATTCTGTTGACCGCTTCAAGGGTATGAAGATCATCTCTGATCTCATCGATGCGGACACAGGTGAAGTCGTTCTCGAAGCTGGCAAGAAGCTGACCGCGCGCTCCGCAAAGCAGCTTGCTGAAAAGGGCCTGAAGTTCATCAAGGCAACCGAAGACGATCTTTTCGGTTCGTACCTTGCTGAAGATACCGTCAATTACGCAACCGGTGAGATTTATCTCGAAGCTGGTGACGAAATCGACGAAAAGGTTCTCAAGACGCTTCTCGACACAGGTGTGGAAGAGATCAAGGTTCTCGATATTGATCACATCAATATCGGTGCCTATATCCGCAACACGCTGGCCGTCGACAAGAACGAAAGCCGTCAGGAAGCACTGTTCGACATCTACCGCGTTATGCGTCCTGGTGAACCGCCGACAATGGACTCGGCTGAAGCCATGTTCAATTCGCTGTTCTTTGATGCTGAACGCTACGACCTTTCCGCTGTTGGTCGCGTGAAGATGAACATGCGTCTTGATCTGGATGCAGAAGACACCGTGCGCGTTCTGCGCAAGGAAGACATTATTGCTGTCGTCAAGATGCTCGTTGAACTGCGCGATGGCCGCGGTGAAATCGATGACATCGACAACCTCGGCAACCGTCGTGTGCGTTCGGTCGGCGAACTGATGGAAAATCAGTATCGTGTCGGTCTTCTGCGCATGGAACGTGCGATCAAGGAACGTATGTCCTCGATCGAAATCGACACGGTTATGCCGCAGGATCTGATCAACGCGAAGCCTGCTGCTGCAGCTGTTCGTGAATTCTTCGGCTCCTCGCAGCTTTCGCAGTTCATGGATCAGACCAATCCGCTTTCGGAGATCACCCATAAGCGCCGTCTTTCGGCTCTTGGACCTGGTGGTTTGACCCGTGAGCGTGCTGGCTTTGAAGTCCGCGACGTGCATCCGACCCACTATGGCCGTATCTGCCCGATTGAAACGCCGGAAGGCCCGAATATCGGTCTGATCAACTCGCTCGCAACTTTTGCCCGCGTCAACAAGTACGGCTTTATCGAAAGCCCGTACCGCAAGGTTGTCGATGGTAAGGTCACGTTCGACGTTGTCTATCTTTCGGCCATGGAAGAAGCAAAGCACTCGGTTGCTCAGGCAAATGTTGAGCTTGATGAGAATGGCAGTTTCGTAGACGAATTCGTCATCTGCCGTCATGCAGGCGAAGTGATGATGACGCCACGTGAAAACGTGGATCTGATGGACGTTTCGCCAAAGCAGCTCGTTTCGGTTGCTGCAGCGCTTATTCCGTTCCTCGAAAACGACGATGCGAACCGCGCTCTTATGGGTTCGAACATGCAGCGTCAGGCTGTTCCGCTTGTGCGTGCGGAAGCACCATTCGTCGGAACCGGCATGGAAGCGGTTGTTGCGCGTGACTCTGGTGCCGCTATTGCCGCTCGTCGCGGTGGTGTGGTCGATCAGGTTGACGCAACGCGTATCGTTATCCGCGCTACCGAAGACCTCGATCCGTCGAAGTCGGGCGTTGATATCTATCGTCTGCAGAAGTTCCAGCGTTCGAACCAGTCGACCTGTATCAACCAGCGTCCGCTTGTGCGCGTTGGTGATCCGATCGGTAAGGGCGACATCATTGCTGACGGTCCGTCAACCGATCTCGGCGATCTGGCTCTTGGCCGTAACGTGCTCGTCGCGTTCATGCCTTGGAACGGCTACAACTATGAAGACTCGATCCTCCTCTCGGAGAAGATCGTTTCGGAAGACGTCTTCACCTCGATTCACATTGAGGAATTCGAAGTTGCGGCACGTGACACCAAGCTTGGACCTGAGGAAATCACCCGCGATATTCCGAATGTTTCGGAAGAAGCGCTGAAGAACCTCGACGAAGCTGGTATCGTTTACATCGGTGCTGAAGTGCATCCTGGCGACATTCTTGTCGGCAAGATCACGCCGAAGGGCGAAAGCCCGATGACGCCGGAAGAAAAGCTTCTGCGCGCCATCTTTGGTGAAAAGGCTTCCGACGTCCGTGACACCTCGATGCGTATGCCTCCGGGAACATACGGTACAATTGTTGAAGTTCGTGTATTCAACCGCCACGGCGTTGAAAAAGACGAACGTGCAATGGCGATCGAACGCGAAGAGATCGAACGTCTTGCCAAGGACCGTGACGACGAACAGGCTATCCTCGACCGTAACGTTTACGGCCGTCTCGTGGACATGATCGACGGTAAGGTTGCAGCCGCTGGCCCTAAGGGCTTCAAGAAGGGCACAACCATTACACGTGATCTCATCACCGAGTATCCGCGTTCGCAGTGGTGGCAGTTTGCTGTCGAAGACGAAAAGCAACAGGGCGAACTTGAAGCTCTGCGTGGCCAGTACGACGAATCCAAAAAGCTGCTCGAAGCACGCTTCATGGACAAGGTCGAAAAGGTACAGCGCGGCGACGAGATGCCTCCAGGCGTCATGAAGATGGTCAAGGTCTTTGTTGCTGTGAAGCGCAAGATCCAGCCAGGCGACAAGATGGCTGGCCGTCACGGCAACAAGGGTGTGGTATCCCGCATTCTGCCTGTCGAAGACATGCCGTTCCTCGAAGACGGTACGCATGCCGATATCGTGTTGAACCCGCTTGGCGTTCCAAGCCGCATGAATGTGGGCCAGATTCTGGAAACGCATCTGGGCTGGGCTTGTGCTGGCATGGGCAAGAAGATCGGTGAGCTTCTTGATGTTTATCGCAAGACGGCAGATATTCAGCCGCTGCGCGATACACTGGAGCACATCTATCCAGACAATGACCGCAATGAACCGGTCCGGTCTTATGATGACGATGCTGTCCTCATGCTGGCCAATCAGGTGAAGCGCGGCGTGTCGATTGCAACGCCGGTGTTTGATGGTGCGGTGGAAGCCGACATCAATGCGATGTTGACCGATGCAGGTCTTGCGACTTCTGGTCAGTCGACGCTGTATGATGGACGTACGGGTGAACCGTTCGATCGTCAGGTGACTATGGGCTACATCTATATGTTGAAGCTCCACCACCTGGTCGACGACAAGATCCACGCACGTTCCATTGGACCTTACTCGCTCGTCACCCAGCAGCCGCTTGGTGGTAAGGCGCAGTTCGGTGGTCAGCGCTTCGGTGAAATGGAGGTCTGGGCTCTGGAAGCATACGGTGCGGCTTACACGCTGCAGGAAATGCTTACAGTCAAGTCCGATGACGTTGCAGGCCGTACCAAGGTCTACGAAGCGATTGTTCGTGGCGATGATACGTTTGAAGCCGGTATTCCAGAAAGCTTCAACGTTCTTGTCAAGGAAATGCGTTCGCTCGGTCTCAATGTCGAGCTGGACGATACACGCGACGAGCAGCCGGCACTTCCGGACGCGGCGGAATAAAAACATCAAGGCGCGCCATGGTTCTGCCGTGGCGCGCCCGTAAGGTGTTTCCAGCAAACGTGTAAAATGTTTTGCGCTCACGAAATGCCGAACGGAATGTGCAGTGAAAACTGCGTAATACCGCGATTTCTTTTCAAGATGGCAGGGATTTTCAGCCTGTCATTGACGACACACAGGGCGGCGGATCGCCCTCAAGGAGAACGGCATGAACCAAGAGGTCATGAATCTTTTCAATCCTCAGGCTCCGGCACAGACGTTCGATTCCATCAGAATCTCGATTGCCAGCCCTGAGAAGATTCTGTCCTGGTCATACGGCGAGATCAAGAAGCCGGAGACGATCAACTATCGTACGTTCAAGCCAGAACGCGATGGTCTCTTCTGCGCGCGTATCTTTGGCCCGATCAAGGATTATGAATGCTTGTGCGGCAAGTACAAGCGTATGAAATACAAAGGCATTATCTGCGAAAAGTGCGGCGTGGAAGTTACGCTGTCGCGCGTTCGCCGTGAGCGCATGGGCCATATCGAACTGGCGGCGCCAGTTGCGCATATCTGGTTTTTGAAGTCGCTGCCATCGCGCATCGGTACGCTTTTGGATATGACGCTCAAGGATATTGAGCGCGTTCTGTATTTTGAAAACTACATTGTTACCGAACCGGGTCTGACTTCACTGAAAGAGCATCAGCTTCTTTCGGAAGAAGAATATATGATCGCCGTCGATGAATTCGGCGAAGATCAGTTTACGGCCCTTATTGGTGCGGAAGCGATCTTTGAGCTTCTGGCTTCGATGGATCTGCCGAACATCGCTGCAGACCTGCGCGTTGATCTGGCAGAAACTACATCGGAACTGAAGACCAAGAAGCTGATGAAGCGTCTCAAGATCGTTGAGAACTTCATGGAGTCTGGCAACCGTCCTGAGTGGATGATCATGAAGATCGTTCCGGTCATTCCACCGGATCTGCGTCCTCTGGTTCCACTGGACGGCGGTCGTTTTGCGACGTCCGATCTCAACGACCTTTACCGTCGCGTGATCAACCGTAACAACCGTCTGAAGCGTCTGATCGAACTGCGCGCTCCCGGCATCATTATCCGTAACGAAAAGCGCATGTTGCAGGAAGCTGTTGACGCGCTGTTCGATAACGGTCGCCGTGGACGCACGATCACGGGTGCTAACAAGCGTCCGCTGAAGTCGCTCTCCGATATGCTCAAGGGCAAGCAGGGTCGCTTCCGTCAGAACCTTCTTGGTAAGCGCGTCGACTATTCGGGTCGTTCGGTTATCGTGACCGGTCCTGAACTGAAGCTACACCAGTGCGGTCTGCCGAAGAAGATGGCGCTTGAGCTGTTCAAGCCATTCATCTACGCACGTCTTGATGCCAAGGGGTATTCCTCGACTGTCAAGCAGGCGAAGAAGCTGGTTGAAAAGGAACGTCCGGAAGTTTGGGATATCCTTGACGAAGTCATCCGTGAGCATCCGGTTCTTCTGAACCGTGCGCCGACGCTGCACCGTCTTGGTATTCAGGCATTCGAACCCACGCTGATCGAAGGCAAGGCCATTCAGCTGCATCCGCTCGTCTGTACAGCATTTAATGCTGACTTTGACGGTGACCAGATGGCTGTCCACGTTCCGCTGTCGCTTGAAGCGCAGCTTGAAGCCCGCGTGCTGATGATGTCGACCAACAACATTCTGCACCCGGCAAACGGCGCGCCGATCATCGTTCCTTCGCAGGACATGGTTCTTGGTCTCTATTATCTGTCAATCGTGGCAGACAAGGAGCCGGGCGAGGGCATGATGTTTGCCGATATGGGCGAACTTCAGCATGCTCTTGAAAACAAGGTTGTCACGCTGCACACCAAGATCAAAGGTCGTTTCAAGACTGTTGATGCAGAAGGCAATGTCGTTTCCAAGGTTTATGATACGACGCCGGGCCGTCTGATTACCGGTGAGCTTCTGCCGAAGCATCCGAACGTGTCGTTTGACATCTGTAATCAGGAGATGACCAAGAAAAACATCTCCAAGATGATCGACCACGTTTACCGCCATTGCGGTCAGAAAGAGACGGTGATTTTCTGCGATCGCATCATGCAGCTTGGCTTTGCCCATGCATGCCGTGCCGGTATTTCGTTCGGTAAGGATGACATGGTCATTCCTGACTCGAAAGCCAAGATCGTTGCAGAGACCGAAGCTCTGACGACCGAATACGAACAGCAGTACAATGACGGCCTGATCACTCAGGGCGAAAAGTACAACAAGGTCGTTGATGCCTGGGGTAAAGCGACTGACAAGATCACCGAAGAAATGATGGCCCGCATTAAGGCTGTTGAATTTGATCCGGTGACCGGTCGTCAGAAGCAGATGAACTCGGTTTACATGATGTCGCATTCGGGTGCCCGTGGTTCGGTCAACCAGATGCGTCAGCTTGGCGGTATGCGCGGTCTTATGGCCAAGCCGTCGGGTGAAATCATCGAAACCCCGATCATCTCGAACTTCAAGGAAGGTCTGACCGTGAACGAGTACTTCAACTCGACACACGGTGCCCGTAAGGGTCTTGCTGATACGGCCTTGAAAACGGCTAACTCGGGTTACCTGACACGTCGTCTCGTTGACGTTGCACAGGATGCGATTATTTCGGAAGTCGATTGCGGCGCCGAAATCGGTCTCACCATGCAGCCAATCGTCGATGCGGGTCAGATCGTTGCTCCAATCGGACAGCGCGTTCTGGGTCGTACGGCCCTTGATCCGATCCTGCATCCTGCAACCGGCGATGTTATCGTTGAAGCTGGCCGCATGATTGAGGAAAAGGACGTCGAAGTCATCGAAAAGGCTGGCATTCAGTCGATCCGTATTCGCTCGGCTCTGACCTGTCAGACGCGTAATGGCGTTTGCGCCAAGTGCTATGGTCGTGACCTTGCACGCGGCACACCGGTTAACCAGGGTGAAGCTGTTGGCGTTATCGCTGCACAGTCGATCGGTGAGCCGGGCACGCAGCTTACCATGCGTACCTTCCACTTGGGTGGTACGGCTCAGGTTGTCGATAGTTCGTATCTTGAAGCTTCGTATGAAGGCACCGTTAAGCTGCGTAACCGCAATGTGGTTCGCAACTCCGATGGCAACCTCGTTGTCATGGGCCGTAACATGGCGGTTCTGATTGTTGATGCTTCGGGCAAGGAACGTGCGGTTCACCGTGTAACCTATGGTTCACGTCTGTTCGTTGACGAAGGTGATGCAGTCAAGCGCGGTCAGCGTATTGCTGAGTGGGATCCGTACACCCGTCCTATCCTGACGGAAGTCGAAGGCTATATCGAGTTTGAAGATCTCGTTGATGGTCTTTCGGTTTCGGAAACGGCGGACGAATCCACGGGTATCACAAAGCGCGTCGTCATTGACTGGCGTTCGACACCACGTGGCGCGGACCTCAAGCCGGCTATGGTCATCAAGGACAAGAGCGGCAAGATCGCAAAGCTGTCGAAGGGTGGCGAAGCGCGCTTCCTGCTCTCGGTGGAAACGATCCTTTCGTTCGAGCCGGGTGCTCATGTTAACGCCGGTGACGTTATTGCGCGTCTGCCGATGGAAAGCGCAAAGACCAAGGATATTACCGGTGGTCTGCCACGCGTTGCGGAACTGTTCGAAGCACGTCGTCCGAAGGACCATGCCGTTATCGCAGAGATTGATGGTACTGTCCGCTTCGGTCGCGATTACAAGAACAAGCGTCGCATCATCATCGAGCCAAACGACGATACGGTTGAGCCCGTTGAGTATCTGATCCCTAAGGGTAAGCCGTTCCATCTTCAGGATGGTGACGTTATTGAAAAGGGTGAATACATCCTCGACGGTAATCCTGCACCGCATGACATTCTGGCCATCAAGGGCGTGGAAGCACTTGCTTCTTACCTCGTGAACGAAATCCAGGAAGTCTATCGTCTTCAGGGCGTTCTGATCAACGACAAGCACATTGAAGTGATTGTTCGTCAGATGCTTCAGAAGATCGAAATTACGGAGCCGGGCGATACTGGTTACCTCACGGGTGATCATGTTGACCGTATTGAGCTTGACGAAGTGAATGATCGTCTGATCGAAGAAGGCAAGAAGCCAGGTTCGGGTAATCCGGTTCTGCTTGGTATTACCAAGGCTTCGCTGCAGACTCCTTCGTTCATCTCTGCTGCGTCGTTCCAGGAAACCACCCGCGTGCTTACCGAAGCTGCGGTTGCGGGCAAGATGGACACGTTGCAGGGGCTCAAGGAAAACGTCATTGTCGGCCGTCTCATCCCGGCTGGTACTGGCGGCATGACCAACCAGATCCGCCGCATTGCAACGGCTCGCGACGATCTCATCATCGACGAGCGCCGCAAGTCGACCGGTTCAACAGAAGCGAACGCGATGTTGACCGACATGACCAACAACGCAGCCGAATAGGCTGAGTGTTTGAACAAATAAAAAAGGCCGCCTTTCGGGGCGGCCTTTTTACGTTTGGATCAAAAGAAAAGGGCGGTTTGAAACCGCCCTTTGTCATTGGGAAAGCCGTTAATCGCTTTGCAGTTCGGCTATCCGCTACTTATTCCTCTTCGTCGTCGCCATCGAATTCGATGAGCGCGACTTCACCGGTCAGTGCTGTCTGCCAGGCACTCTTGTGTGGCTCTTCTTCCGGTTCTTCGGTGATTGTGCCCATCTCAACCAGCTCGGCTTCGTGATAGCCTTCTTCGGCGAGGATTGCGAGAACCGTCTGAACGAGATCTTCATCGTCGCCGGATTTCAGAAGAATATGGACTTCGATCGATTCCTCTTCACCTTCGTTCCAGACGTCGGCGATCACCAGATGGACAACCGGCGAATCGTTCTCTGTGGATGTGGGGGTGGATGACATTGAGAATTCCTTAATATTGTGTTGTTTTTCGACTCGGATATGCTTCAATAGCGGCTGTTGGGGCCTTATGCTATGCTGGCACATGAAAATGACAGTTTTGCCGCGAAATAATCGCGATAGGCTGCTGAATGCGGCGCAATAACCTGTCCGGCAGGCACCAAAACGCGGCTTTGCGGCCTTTTGGTAAAGAAACTTAATGTCCTGCCCTTGACGAAACGCCCACAAACACGTATCAGCAGCCCATCTGAGCCGATGTGAGGCTGGCATTTTCGGAGCGACGCGCTCTGGAGTTCGCCTCAAACAGGGTTCGTTTTACGATCGAAATGCAACTTGCCGTTCGCATGAAGCTTTTGCTTCCTCTGCTTTTGTTCGGGGTGGCCGCTGATGGAGTGGCTGGTCCCGAATTTGTGCATGAGCACTCCGGTGAAACGGCCCTTATTGGGCGCCGATACGAGATTTTTTATAGAGGAAGGTTCAATGCCTACCGTAAACCAGTTGATCCGCAAGCCGCGTACTGCACCGGTAAAGCGTAATAAGGTTCCTGCTCTGCAGGCAAACCCACAGAAGCGCGGCGTTTGCACCCGTGTTTATACGACAACCCCTAAGAAGCCGAACTCGGCTCTTCGTAAGGTTGCCAAGATCCGTCTGACCAATGGCTTTGAAGTCATCGGTTACATTCCGGGTGAAGGCCACAACCTTCAGGAGCACTCCGTGGTTATGATCCGCGGCGGCCGCGTCAAGGATTTGCCGGGTGTGCGTTATCACATCATCCGCGGCGTACTTGATACCCAGGGTGTTAAGAACCGCAAGCAGCGTCGTTCCAAGTACGGTGCAAAGCGTCCTAAGTAAGAATTTTCCGGGGATACCGGCCGCCAGAATGGCGAGTTGAGCCCGATGTAATTGAAAGAATGAGACGAAATGTCCAGACGCCATAAAGCAGAAAAGCGTGAGATTAATCCGGATCCAAAGTTCGGTGATCTCGTTATCACGAAGTTCATGAATGCAGTTATGCTTCATGGCAAGAAGTCGGTTGCTGAAAGCATCGTATATGGTGCGCTTGAAGCAATCGAAGCCAAGGCGAAGTCAGAGCCGGTCGCGCTGTTCCATCAGGCGCTCGACAATGTTGCTCCGCATGTTGAAGTCCGGTCGCGCCGCGTTGGTGGTGCAACCTATCAGGTTCCGGTCGATGTGCGTTCAGAACGCCGCCAGGCACTTGCCATCCGCTGGCTGATCAATGCAGCTCGTGGTCGCAACGAAACAACGATGGTTGACCGTCTGTCCGGCGAATTGCTGGATGCGGCAAACAACCGTGGTTCCGCTGTCAAGAAGCGTGAAGACACGCATCGCATGGCAGAAGCCAACCGCGCGTTCTCGCATTACCGCTGGTAATCGTCGAACCCTATTCAAAGAGCAAAAACATGGCCCGCGAATATAAAATCGAAGACTACCGCAATTTCGGTATTATGGCTCACATCGACGCCGGTAAGACGACGATGACCGAGCGTATCCTGTTCTATACCGGTAAGAACCACAAGATTGGTGAAACCCATGATGGCGCGTCCACCATGGACTGGATGGAGCAGGAGCAGGAACGCGGTATCACCATCACGTCCGCTGCTACGACCACGTTCTGGCAGGGGCAGGATGGCAAGAAGCGCCGCTTCAACATCATCGACACCCCGGGCCACGTTGACTTCACGATTGAAGTTGAGCGTTCGCTCCGCGTTCTCGATGGCGCAATCGCTCTTCTCGATGCGAATGCTGGTGTTGAGCCGCAGACTGAAACTGTATGGCGTCAGGCTGAGAAGTACCACGTTCCACGTATGGTTTTCGTCAACAAGATGGACAAGATCGGTGCTGACTTCTACCGTTGCGTAGAAATGGTTGGCTCGCGTCTTGGTGCAGTCGCTCTTCCAGTTCAGCTGCCAATCGGTGCTGAAAACGAGTTTGAAGGCGTTATCGACCTTATCGAAATGAAGGCCCTGACTTGGGATGGCACAATCGGCGCATCTGCGACCGTTGGTGAAATTCCTGCAGACCTTAAGGATAAGGCTGAAGAATACCGCGAAAAGCTCATTGAGCTGGCAGTGGAAATCGATGAAGCTGCAATGGAAGCTTACCTCGAAGGCAACATGCCTACGAATGATGAGCTGCGTGCACTGATCCGCAAGGGCACCATCGACGTTAAGTTCCATCCTGTTCTTTGCGGTACAGCGTTTAAGAACCGTGGCATTCAGCCGCTTCTCGACGCTGTTGTTTCGTTCCTTCCTGCGCCGACCGATGTTCCTGCGATTAAGGGCATCGACGTTAAGACGGAAACCGAAACGACCCGTGAATCTTCGGATGAAGCACCACTTTCGATGCTCGCATTCAAGATCATGAACGATCCGTTCGTTGGTTCGCTGACATTCGCTCGTATCTATTCGGGCAAGCTGACCAAGGGCATTTCGCTCGAAAACACCGTTAAGGGCAAGCGTGAGCGTATCGGCCGTATGCTGCAGATGCACTCCAACTCACGTGAAGACATCGAAGAAGCTTTCGCAGGCGACATCGTTGCTCTGGCTGGCCTCAAGGAAACCACAACAGGTGATACGCTCTGCGATCCACTGAAGCCGGTTATTCTTGAACGCATGGAATTCCCTGATCCGGTTATCGAAATCGCGATTGAACCTAAGACCAAGGCCGACCAGGAAAAGATGGGCATTGCGCTCAACCGTCTGGCTGCTGAAGATCCTTCGTTCCGCGTTAAGTCTGATGAAGAATCCGGCCAGACGATCATCGCTGGCATGGGCGAACTTCATCTCGACATTCTCGTCGACCGCATGAAGCGTGAGTTCAAGGTAGAAGCAAATGTCGGCGCGCCGCAGGTTGCTTATCGTGAATCGATCACACGTCAGGCTGAAATCGATTACACCCACAAAAAGCAGTCGGGTGGTTCGGGTCAGTTTGCGCGCGTCAAGATCATCTTCGAACCGCATGAAGGCGATGACTTCATCTTCGAATCCAAGATCGTTGGCGGTGCTGTTCCTAAGGAATACATCCCTGGCGTTCAGAAGGGTATCGAAAGCGTCATGGGTGCGGGTCCGCTTGCTGGCTTCCCAATGCTCGGCGTGAAGGCAACCCTGATCGACGGTGCATACCACGATGTTGACTCTTCGGTTCTCGCCTTCGAAATCGCTGCCCGTGCAGCGTTCCGTGAAGGTGCACAGAAGGCTGGCGCACAGCTTCTTGAGCCAATCATGAAGGTTGAAGTGGTAACGCCTGAAGATTACGTCGGTGACGTAATTGGCGATCTGAATTCACGTCGTGGTCAGATCTCGGGTACGGAAGCACGTGGTATTGCGACGGTCGTCAATGCAAATGTTCCACTGGCTAACATGTTTGGTTACGTGAACAACCTGCGTTCGATGTCTCAGGGTCGTGCACAGTACACCATGCAGTTCGACCATTACGAGCCGGTTCCGACTGCGGTCGCACAGGAAATTCAGAAAAAGTTCGCGTAATCTTTGATTACGCCAAATATTAAAAGAGCCTGAGCAGGCTAGATATTAGGAGAGCTCAGATGGCAAAAAGCAAGTTTGAACGCAATAAGCCACACGTAAACATCGGCACGATTGGTCACGTTGACCATGGTAAAACGTCGCTGACCGCAGCAATTACCAAGTACTTCGGCGATTTCAAAGCGTATGACCAGATCGACGCTGCGCCAGAAGAAAAGGCACGTGGTATCACCATTTCGACATCGCATGTTGAATATGAAACTGCTGCTCGTCACTACGCACACGTCGACTGCCCAGGCCACGCTGACTATGTTAAGAACATGATCACCGGTGCTGCACAGATGGACGGCGCGATCCTGGTTGTTTCGGCCGCTGACGGTCCGATGCCACAGACCCGTGAGCACATCCTGCTCGCTCGTCAGGTTGGTGTTCCTGCGATCGTCGTGTTTCTGAACAAGTGCGATCAGGTTGACGATGCTGAACTTCTCGAACTCGTAGAGCTCGAAGTTCGTGAACTTCTCTCGAAGTACGACTTCCCAGGCGATGAAACGCCAATCATCAAGGGCTCGGCTCTTGCTGCTCTGGAAGATTCTTCGAAGGAACTCGGCGAAGACGCAATCCGCAACCTGATGGCTGCTGTTGACGATTATATCCCAACACCAGAACGTCCAGTTGATCAGCCATTCCTGATGCCAATCGAAGACGTGTTCTCGATTTCGGGTCGTGGTACTGTTGTGACCGGTCGTGTTGAACGCGGCATCATCAAGGTTGGTGAAGAAGTTGAAATCGTTGGCATCAAGGCCACCGGCAAGACGACTGTTACCGGCGTTGAAATGTTCCGCAAGCTGCTCGATCAGGGCCAGGCTGGCGATAACATTGGTGCACTGGTTCGCGGTATTGGCCGTGAAGACGTTGAACGTGGCCAGGTTCTCTGCAAGCCAGGTTCGGTTAAGCCACACACCAAGTTCAAGGCAGAAGCCTACATTCTGACCAAGGACGAAGGTGGCCGTCATACACCATTCTTCACCAACTACCGTCCACAGTTCTACTTCCGTACGACGGACGTGACCGGTGTTGTTACCCTGCCAGAAGGCACGGAAATGGTTATGCCTGGCGACAACGTTACCGTTGACGTTACGCTGATCGTGCCGATCGCAATGGAAGAGAAGCTCCGCTTCGCTATCCGTGAAGGTGGCCGTACCGTTGGTGCAGGCATCGTCGCTTCGATCATCGAGTAATTAGATTTGTGCAGGAGCGTCTCTCCGGAGGCGCTCCGCGTAACAAGGAACAGATCAAATGAACGGTCAAAACATCCGCATTCGCCTCAAGGCGTTTGATCATCGGATCCTTGACGCTTCGACGCGGGAAATCGTGTCGACTGCCAAGCGTACCGGTGCCAATGTGCGCGGACCGATCCCACTGCCAACACGGATCGAAAAGTTCACAGTAAACCGGTCGCCGCACATCGATAAGAAGAGCCGCGAACAGTTCGAGATGCGCACGCACAAGCGTCTTCTCGATATCGTTGACCCAACCCCACAGACTGTTGACGCGCTCATGAAGCTCGATCTGTCTGCCGGTGTTGATGTCGAGATCAAGCTCTAAGCGGCTTGAGGACGGAAGGAACGAACCCGATGCGTTCAGGTGTTATCGCACAAAAGCTGGGCATGACCCGCGTCTATAACGACGCCGGCGAACATGTACCAGTGACAGTTCTCCGCATGGAAGACTGCCACGTGGTCGCTCAGCGTACAGTTGAAAAGAATGGTTACACGGCTGTTCAGCTTGGCGTTGGACTTGCCAAGGTAAAGAACACAACCAAGGCTCTGCGCGGTCATTTCGCGAAGGCTGAAGTTGAGCCTAAGGCGAAAGTTGCGGAATTCCGCGTTTCTCCTGAAAACCTGCTCGAAGTCGGCGTGGAAATCACTGCCGAACATTTCGTCGCCGGCCAGAAGGTCGACGTGACGGGTACTTCGATCGGTAAAGGCTTTGCCGGTGTTATGAAGCGTCATAACTTTGCTGGTCATCGTGCATCGCACGGTAACTCAGTGACCCACCGCGCTCACGGCTCGACCGGTCAGCGTCAGGATCCAGGTAAAGTATTTAAAGGCAAGAAGATGGCCGGTCACATGGGTCAGACCCGTGTAACCACGCAGAATATCGAAGTCGTTTCGACTGATCTCGATCGCGGCCTTATCCTTGTCCGCGGTGCAGTTCCTGGCTCAAAGGGTGCATGGATCTACGTTCGCGACGCCGTAAAGGTTTCGCTGCCTGATAATGCTCCCAAGCCAGCTGGTTTGCGCCAAGCAGCACAGGCCAAGGTAGAAGCTGCTGTAGTTTCTGAAACTGCAGCGACTGAGGGAGCCGAATAATGGATCTCACAATTACAACCCTTGAAGGCAAGGATGCCGGCCAGGTCAAGTTGAACGAAGCTATCTTCGGTCTTGATCCACGCGACGACATTCTCCAGCGCGTCGTGCGCTGGCAGCTGGCTCGCCGCCAGCAGGGCTCTCACGATGCCAAGGGCCGCAGCGACATCAGCCGCACCGGTTCGAAGATGTATAAGCAGAAGGGTACGGGTCGCGCTCGTCACCATTCGGCTCGTGCACCGCAGTTCCGCGGCGGTGGTCAGGCTCACGGACCGGTTGTCCGTACGCATGATCATGATCTGCCAAAGAAGGTTCGCGCTCTCGGCTTGCGTCACGCTCTGTCGGCTAAGGCAAAGGCATCTGACCTGATCATCATCGATGATCTGGCAGCGTCTGAAGCCAAGACAAAGCAGCTTGTGTCGCAGTTCGCAAAGCTCGGTCTCGAAAATGCACTTCTTATCGGTGGTGCAGAGCTCGACGTGAACTTCCAGCGCGCTGCTTCGAACATCCCGAACATCGACGTTCTGCCAGTACAGGGCATCAATGTTTACGACATCCTGCGTCGTGGCAAGCTCGTGCTTTCCAAGGCAGCTGTCGAAGCACTCGAGGAGCGTTTTAAATGACCGATCTTCGCCATTATGACGTGATCGTCAGCCCAGTCATCACCGAGAAGTCGACCCTTGTTTCCGAACATAATCAGGTCGTCTTCAACGTAGCCCGCAAGGCGACGAAGCCGGAAATCAAGGCTGCAATCGAAGCGCTCTTCGGCGTCAAGGTTAAGGCTGTAAACACCACTGTGCGCAAAGGCAAAGTGAAGCGGTTCCGCGGCATTGTCGGGCGCCAGAGCGATGTCAAGAAAGCGATCGTAACTTTGGCTGAAGGTCAGAGCATCGACGTTTCGACAGGTCTCTGAGAGGCCATGGAGTAAAGACAATGGCACTCAAGCACTTTAATCCGATCACACCAGGCCAGCGTCAGCTGGTCATCGTGGACCGTTCGGAACTCTACAAGGGCAAGCCGGTCAAGTCATTGACCGAAGGTTTGTCCAAGAAGGGTGGCCGTAACAACACCGGTCGTATCACTGTCCGCTTTCAGGGCGGCGGTCACAAGCGTTCTTATCGTTTCATCGACTTCAAGCGTCGTAAGCATGATGTCGTAGCGACTGTAGAACGTCTGGAATACGATCCAAACCGCACCGCGTTTATCGCGTTGATCCGCTACGAAGACAGCGAGCTGAGCTACATTCTGGCTCCGCAGCGTCTGGCAGTTGGTGACAAGGTCATTTCCGGCCAGTCCGTCGACGTCAAGCCAGGCAATGCAATGCCGCTGTCGTCGATGCCAGTTGGTACCATTATCCACAATGTGGAAATGAAACCGGGCAAGGGCGGTCAGATTGCACGCTCGGCTGGTGCTTATGCACAGCTCGTCGGTCGCGATCAGGGCATGGCTATCCTGCGTCTGAACTCGGGCGAACAGCGTCTGGTTTCGGGTGCATGCTTTGCAACGGTTGGTGCAGTATCCAATCCAGAGCACAGCAACATCAATGACGGCAAGGCCGGTCGTTCGGTTTGGCGCGGTAAGCGTCCACACGTTCGCGGCGTTGCCATGAACCCAGTTGACCACCCGCATGGTGGTGGTGAAGGCCGCACTTCTGGTGGTCGTCATCCGGTCACGCCTTGGGGCAAGCCTACGAAGGGTAAAAAGACCCGTTCGAACAAGGCGACCGATAAGTTCATCATGCGTTCGCGTCATCAGCGCAAGAAGTAAGAGAGGTAGTCTGAAGTGGCTCGTTCAGTTTGGAAAGGTCCGTTCGTCGATGGCTATCTTCTCAAGAAAGCTGAGAAGGTACGCGAGGGCGGTCGTAATGAAGTTATCAAGATGTGGAGCCGTCGCTCCACGATCTTGCCGCAGTTCGTTGGCCTGACCTTCGGTGTTTATAACGGCAACAAGCATGTGCCGGTATCGATCTCCGAAGAAATGGTTGGACATAAGTTCGGTGAATTCGCGCCGACGCGTACCTATTACGGTCACGGCGCGGACAAGAAGTCAAAGAGGAAGTAACAGATGGGCAAGGCCAAGGCTCCCCGCCAGCTTAAGGATAACGAGGCGAAAGCCGTCGCCCGTACGCTTCGCGTCAGCCCGCAGAAGCTTAATCTTGTCGCGGCACTTATTCGCGGCAAGAAAGTTAACGCGGCACTTGCTGATCTGACGTTCTCGCGCAAGCGGATCGCGGAAACAGTGAAAAAGACGCTCGAATCGGCTATCGCCAACGCAGAGAACAATCATGATCTCGATGTTGACGCGCTGATCGTTGCTGAAGCTTATGTTGGCAAATCAATTGTCATGAAGCGTTTCCACGTTCGTGGACGTGGTAAGGCAAGCCGCATCGAAAAGCCGTTTTCGCATCTCACCATTGTTGTCCGCGAAGTTGCGGAAAAAGGGGAGGCCGCATAATGGGCCAGAAGATTAATCCGATCGGTTTTCGTCTCGGCATTAACCGCACTTGGGATTCGCGTTGGTACGCAAATACCGGTGAATACGGCAAGCTGTTGCATGAAGATGTCAAGATCCGTGAGTATCTTAAGAGCGAACTCAAGCAGGCTGCGATTTCCAAGATCGTAATCGAGCGTCCGCACAAGAAGTGCCGCGTGACGATTCACTCGGCTCGTCCGGGTATCATCATCGGCAAGAAGGGTGCAGACATCGAAAAGCTTCGCAAGAAGCTTTCCGAGATGACGAATTCCGATACGTCGCTCAACATTGTTGAAGTGCGTAAGCCGGAAGTCGACGCGACGCTCATTGCTCAGTCGATCGCTCAGCAGCTCGAACGCCGTGTGGCATTCCGTCGCGCCATGAAGCGTGCCGTTCAGTCGGCAATGCGTCTCGGTGCTGAAGGTATCCGTATCAACTGCTCCGGTCGTCTGGGCGGCGCTGAAATCGCACGTATGGAATGGTATCGCGAAGGTCGCGTTCCGCTTCACACGCTGCGTGCTGATATCGACTACGGTACAGCAGAAGCGCAGACCGCTTACGGCATCTGCGGCGTGAAGGTTTGGGTATTCAAGGGCGAGATCCTTGAGCATGACCCAATGGCTTCCGAACGTCGTGCGGTTGAGGGTGACAATCAGGGTTCCCAGCAGAACCGCCGCCGCGAAAACGCTTAAAAAGCGGGCCGCGGGCGAGAAAATTGGAGTAGAGAACAATGATGCAGCCAAAGCGCACCAAGTTCCGTAAGCAGTTCAAGGGCCGTATTCACGGCAACTCGAAGGGCGGTACGGATCTTAATTTCGGTGCATTCGGTTTGAAGGCCGTTGAGCCTGACCGCGTCACAGCACGACAGATCGAAGCGGCTCGCCGCGCGATCACCCGTCACATGAAACGTGCGGGCCGTGTATGGATCCGAATCTTCCCGGATCTGCCAGTTACATCGAAGCCTACCGAAGTCCGTATGGGTAAAGGTAAGGGTTCAGTTGACTACTGGGCATGCCGCGTGGCACCAGGCCGCGTAATGTTTGAGCTTGACGGCGTACCCGAAGATGTGGCACGCGAAGCCTTAAGACTCGGCGCTGCAAAGTTGTCGGTCAAGACGCGCTTCATTCAGCGCATCGCAGAGTAAGAGAGGCAGTCATGAAAGCCGCAGACGTTCGGGCGAAAAGCCTCGATCAGATCAACGATGAGTTGGGCGCCCTGAAGAAAGAGCAGTTTAATCTGCGCTTCCAGAAGGCAACCGGTCAGCTCGAAAAAACCGCGCGCGTGAAACAGGTTCGCCGTGACATTGCGCGTATTAAGACCATCGCCCGCCAGAAGGCGGCCGAAAGCAAGGCATAAGGAACAAGTATAATGCCTAAACGCGTTCTGCAGGGCGTTGTCGTCAGCGACAAAAACGATAAGACTGTTGTGGTTAAGGTAGAGCGTCGCTATTCGCACCCGCTCCTCCAGAAGACCATTCGCCAGTCTAAGAAGTATAAGGCGCATGACGAAAACAACCAGTTCAAGATTGGTGATCAGGTTTCTATTGAAGAATCCAAGCCAATTTCGAAGGACAAACGCTGGGTCGTTCTTTCGAACGTAACAGCGGGCTAAATTACAAACACGCAGCTTAGGTAGGGCAGGAGCCCTTAACCAGCTGAAGGAAAAGAAGGCGGCCAGTCATGATTCAGATGCAAACAAACCTCGACGTGGCGGATAACTCCGGCGCACGTCGTGTCATGTGCATCAAGGTGCTGGGCGGCTCGAAGCGGCGTTATGCTTCCGTGGGCGACATCATTGTGGTGTCGATCAAGGAAGCTATTCCGCGCGGCCGCGTCAAAAAAGGTGATGTGATGAAGGCGGTAGTCGTACGGACTGCCAAGGACATCCGTCGCGCAGATGGCAGCGTTATTCGTTTTGATAACAACGCAGCCGTTCTCATCGATAACAAGAAAGAGCCTATCGGCACACGTATCTTCGGACCGGTTCCACGCGAACTTCGCGCTAAGAGCCACATGAAGATCATCTCGCTGGCTCCGGAAGTTCTGTAAGGAAGCAAGACGATGCAAAAGATTCGCAAAGGCGACAGCGTTGTCGTGCTGTCCGGTAAGGACAAGGGCCGTAAGGGCGAAGTTCTTCAGGTTATGCCAAAGGATGACAAAGCTGTCGTCCGCGGCATTAATGTTGTAAAGCGTCACCAGCGTCAGACACAGACTCAGGAAGCCGGCATCATTTCGAAAGAAGCGCCGATCCATTTGTCTAACCTGGCAGTTGCTGATCCAAAAGATGGCAAGCCAACCCGCGTTGGTTTCCGTATTGAAGACGGCAAGAAGGTTCGCGTTGCAAAGCGTTCGGGAGCGGTGATCTGATGTCTGAAGCTAAGGCACTTCCACGCTTCAAGAAGATTTATCAGGACACGATCCGTAAAGCTCTTCTTGAAGAATTCAAATATGACAACGAGATGCAGATTCCACGCATCACCAAAGTTGTCCTGAATATGGGTGTAGGCGAAGCAACTGCTGACTCGAAAAAGCCAACGGTTGCAGCTGCTGATCTCAGCCTGATTGCTGGTCAGAAGGCTGTCGTTACGCGCGCCCGTAATTCGATTGCAACTTTTAAGTTGCGCGAAGACATGCCAATCGGTACGAAGGTCACTCTTCGTGCGGATCGCATGTACGAATTTCTTGATCGTCTGGTTACGATTGCGCTTCCGCGCGTTCGCGACTTCCGCGGTCTGAATCCGAAAAGCTTTGACGGTCGTGGCAACTTTGCCATGGGTGTTAAGGAACACATCGTGTTTCCAGAAATCAACTACGATAAAGTTGATCAGATCTGGGGCATGGACATCATCGTTTGCACGACCGCAAAAACGGATGATGAAGCCCGCGCTCTTCTGCGCGCCTTCAACTTCCCGTTCCGGCAGTAACGGCAAGCGTAGCGAGGTATAATAATATGGCCAAGACTAGCGCAGTCGAAAACAATAAGCGCCGCGAAAAGTTGGTTAAGCGTCATGCTGAAAAGCGTGCACGTCTGAAGGCGATCGTTATGGATCAGAGCCTTCCGCTGGATGAGCGTTTCCGCGCTACTATTCAGCTCGCCGAACTACCGCGCAATTCCGCTAAGGTTCGTATTCGCAATCGTTGCGAAGTTTCGGGTCGTCCGCGTGGTTATTACCGTAAACTGAAGATGTCGCGTATTGCGCTTCGCCAGTTGGGTTCGCTCGGACAGGTTCCGGGCATAGTTAAGTCGAGCTGGTAAGGAGTAGCATATGTCTGTGTCAGATCCTATCGGCGATATGCTGACCCGTATTCGTAACGCAGTAGGCCGCAAGAAGACCAAGGTTTCGACCCCGGCTTCGAAGCTTCGTGCTCGCGTTCTGGATGTTCTTCAGTCTGAGGGTTACATCCGCGGATACACGCAGAGTGAATTCGTGAACGGCAAGGCCGAGATCGAAATCGAACTCAAGTACTATGAAGGCGTTCCAGTCATTCGTGAACTGACCCGCGTTTCGAAGCCAGGCCGTCGCGTTTACGTGTCGGTCAAGTCGATCCCGCAGGTTGCGAATGGTCTTGGCATCTCGATCTTGTCCACACCTAAGGGTGTAATGGCGGATCATGAAGCCCGTGAACAAAACGTTGGTGGTGAGCTGCTCTGCCGCATCTTCTGATGCGGCTGACAGTGAACAGATAGAAGACAGGTATAAAAATGTCTCGTATCGGTAAAAAACCCGTGCCGGTCCCGGCAGGCGTGACCGCCAGTGTTGATGGGCAGATCGTCAAGGCTAAGGGCGCGAAGGGCGAATTGTCTTTCGTGGTGCACGATGAAGTTCTGGTTAAGCTCGAAGACGGCGCTGTAAGCGTTGATCCTCGTGACCAGTCTAAAGAAGCCCGCTCCAAGTGGGGCATGTCGCGTTCGATGATCGAAAACATCTTCGAAGGCGTCAACAAGGGCTTTGAAAAGAAGCTTGAGATCAGCGGCGTTGGTTATCGTGCTGCTATGCAGGGCAAGAATGTCCAGCTGTCTCTCGGCTTTTCTCACGAAGTTATCTATGACGTGCCTGCTGGCATCACTGTTGCTGTTCCTAAGCCGACGGAAATCGTCGTCACTGGTATCGATAAGCAGCAGGTCGGTCAGGTTGCGGCTGAGATCCGTGAATATCGCGGCCCCGAGCCTTATAAGGGCAAGGGCGTCAAGTATGCTGGCGAAAAAATCGTCCGCAAAGAAGGCAAGAAGAAGTAAGGGAAGCGCGTCATGGCATCGCCAAAAGAAACTTTGCAGCGTCGCGCTGCTCGTGTACGCCGTCAGGTCAAGGCTGTTGCAAACGGCCGTCCACGTCTCAGCGTGCACCGCTCTTCCAAGAACATCTACGTTCAGGTTATCGACGACGTTCGCGGTGTAACCATCGCTGCCGCTTCGACCCTGGATGGCGATCTGAAGGGCAAGCTCAAGACTGGCGCCGATTCCGCAGCAGCTGCTGCAGTTGGCAAGCTGGTTGCTGAGCGTGCCGTAAAAGCAGGCGTCAACGAAGTAGTGTTCGACCGTGGTGCATTTATTTACCACGGCCGTGTGAAGGCTCTCGCCGAAGCAGCCCGCGAAGGCGGTCTTAGCTTCTAATAATTTTGTGCTTCCGGAAAAAAATAAAGGAATAGGATATGGCACAGAGAGAACGTAACCGCGAGGACCGCGGTCGTGAGGAGCGTGACAGCGAATTCGTTGACAAGCTCGTTCACATCAATCGCGTAGCCAAGGTTGTTAAGGGTGGCCGTCGCTTCGGTTTTGCTGCACTCGTCGTCGTTGGTGACCAGAAAGGTCGCGTCGGCTTCGGACATGGCAAGGCTCGTGAAGTGCCTGAAGCTATCCGTAAGGCAACAGAAGCTGCCAAGCGCGATATGATTTTCGTACCGCTGCGTTCGGGTCGTACACTGCATCACGATGTGCAGGGTCGTCACGGCGCTGGCAAGGTTCTGCTCCGCGCAGCCCCTGCTGGTAAGGGTATCATTGCTGGTGGTCCTATGCGTGCTGTGTTCGAAACGCTTGGCGTTCAGGACGTTGTTGCTAAGTCGCTCGGCTCATCGAACCCTTACAACATGGTTCGTGCAACCTTTGACGCTCTGAAGCATCAGATGCATCCAAAGGACATTGCTGCACAGCGCGGCATCAAGTACTCGACCCTTCAGGCTCGTCGCCATGATGTGGTCGGTTCGGAAGAATAGCCGATAGTTTGTGCCAGTCCGGTGCCATCGCACCGGATACGCCATAGACAAGGGATTTGAGTGATGGCTGAGAAGAAGGGTAAGACGGTTACGGTCGAACAGATCGGAAGCCCTATCCGTCGTCCAGCCGAACAGCGTGCTACGCTGATCGGACTCGGACTTAACAAAATGCACCGCCGCCGCACACTGGAGGATACTCCTTCAGTTCGTGGCATGATTGCCAAGGTTCAGCATCTCGTCCGCGTTGTGGACGAGGCCTGATAACGCAGAGGATAGAGACATGAAACTCAACGATCTGCGTGACAAGCCAGGTTCAGTTAAGGCGCGCAAGCGCGTCGGCCGCGGTATCGGCTCGGGCACCGGCAAGACCGCTGGCCGCGGCGTCAAGGGACAGAAGTCCCGTTCAGGCGTAGCGATCAACGGCTTTGAAGGCGGTCAGATGCCAATCTACCGTCGCCTGCCGAAGCGTGGCTTCACCAACATCTTTGCGAAGAGCTTCAACATTGTATCGCTTGGCCGAGTTCAGGCTGCGATCGATGCGGGCAAGCTGGACGCAAAGGCAGTTGTGAACATCGATTCGCTTAAGGCTGCTGGCGTGATTCGTCGCGCTCTCGACGGTGTTCGCGTTCTTGCGGACGGCGAATTGAAGGCAAAGGTAGCTTTCGAGGTTGCTGGTGCTTCCAAGGCAGCGATCGAAAAGATCGAAAAGGCTGGCGGTAGCGTAAAGCTTCCTGAAGCTGCTGCTGAATAAAGCATCGACATAAAAATAAAAAGCGGCGGCCTTGGTGCCGCCGCTTGCACATTTATGCCAATGCGCATATCTGGGTAGGGTCTTCTTGTCCGAGCGGTCGTGAGTTGTAAAACTTGTGTCTATGGGAGTAGGGGACCGGAGACTTTTCACCGGAGAAATTTTTATGGCATCGGCTGCTGAACAGCTAGTTTCCAATCTTAATTTTTCGGCATTTTCGAAAGCTGAAGAACTCAAGAAGCGCATCTGGTTTACACTGGGCGCTTTGTTGGTGTACCGTTTTGGTACTTATATTCCGCTACCCGGCATCAATCCTGATGCGCTTGCGCAGGCATTCCAGCAGCATAGCCAGGGTGTGCTCGGACTTTTCAATATGTTTGCGGGTGGCGCGGTTGGCCGTATGGCGATCTTCGCACTCGGCATCATGCCTTATATTTCTGCCTCCATTATCGTGCAGCTTATGACGTCGGTTGTCCCGACGCTTGAAGCGCTCAAGAAGGAAGGCGAGTCAGGCCGCAAGATTATCAATCAATATACGCGTTACGGTACGGTGCTTCTGGCAATCGTGCAGGCTTATGCGATTTCGGTTGGCTTGCAGTCCGGTAATGGCATCGTTACGAATCCCGGCCCAATGTTCCTGGTTTCGTCGGTCATCACGCTTGTTGGCGGTACGATGTTCCTGATGTGGCTTGGTGAACAGATCACCGCGCGCGGCATCGGTAACGGCATTTCGCTCATCATCTTCGCGGGTATTGTCGCAAACCTGCCGCATGCTATTTCCGGTACGCTGGAACTGGGCCGCACCGGCGCACTGTCCACGGGGTTGATCCTCGGTGTTATCGTTCTGGCTGTTGCGCTGATTGCAATCATCGTTTTTGTTGAACGCGCCCAGCGCCGTCTTCTGATCCAGTATCCGAAGCGTCAGGTTGGCAATCGCATGTTCCAGGGCGATACATCGCATCTGCCACTCAAGCTCAATACTGCGGGTGTTATTCCTCCGATTTTCGCGTCTTCGCTTCTGCTGCTGCCTGCAACGGTTGCCGGCTTTGCGAACACAGCTGAAATGCCGGCATGGGGTACAACCATTCTCAATGCTCTCGGTCATGGTCAGCCGCTCTACATGCTGTTCTATGCCGGTTTGATGGCATTCTTCTGCTTCTTTTATACGGCCATTGTGTTCAATCCCAAGGACACTGCGGACCAGCTGAAGAAGCACTCCGGCTTTATTCCGGGCATTCGTCCGGGTGAACGGACGGCTGAGTATATAGACTATGTGTTGACACGCATTACGGTTGTCGGCGCCATCTATATCGTGCTTGTCTGTCTTCTGCCGGAATTTCTGATTTCCGCGACCGGTGTACCGTTCTATCTTGGTGGTACTTCGCTGCTGATCGTGGTCAGCGTAACGCTCGATACGGTTGCGCAAATTCAGGGACATCTTGTCGCCCATCAGTATGAAGGGCTGATCAAGAAGTCCAAACTCAGAGGTGGGAAACGCAGTAAATGAGACTAATACTTCTTGGGCCGCCCGGAGCAGGTAAGGGGACGCAGGCTGGACTTCTTACCAAGAAGCATGGAATACCTCAGCTTTCGACTGGCGATATGCTGCGTGCAGCAGTCGCTCAGCAAAGCGAAATCGGGAAACGCGCCAAGGCTGTCATGGATGCCGGTCAGCTGGTCTCCGATGAGATTGTAAACCAGATCGTGTCAGAGCGTATTGATGCGCCGGATTGCGCAAATGGTTTCATTCTTGACGGTTATCCGCGGACTGTTCCACAGGCGCAGGCTCTTGGCGAAATGCTGACCGATAAAGGTCTCAAGCTTGATGCTGTTATTGAGCTGAAAGTGGACGAGAACGCATTGGTCAGCCGGATGGAGAGCCGTGTTGCCGATACGATTGCAAAGGGTGGTCAGGTTCGTTCTGATGACAACCCGGAAGCGTTTCGCAAGCGTCTCGTTGAATACCGTGAAAAAACGTCACCGCTTTCGGCCTATTATGCCGGTACTGGTGAGTTGCGCGTGCTCAATGGCATGGCGCCGGTAGAGGAAGTTACTGCCGAAATCGAGAGAATTCTCGTTCCGGCGTGAAGCATGCGGGCTAAGGCTCGTTTGAACGAATAGGAATTGCGGACAGAAGATCATTTGATGTTTTTCTGTCCGTTTATTGCTTCTGAAAGTTGCTTTTAATGTCTGTAACGCTGCTATGGCCGCTTTACGGACAGTTAAGAGTTGACTTTTTCGGGTGATTCCGTCAAAGACTGCGCCACTTCAATTTGTTTTGAATGGTCGGTTCTGGCGGAAATAGTAAGAGGCCGGGACCGGTCAAACAATGCTGTCTGGTTGATCGCATCATCCAGATGGATTTTTATGTAACTCAAGGAGAACAGACGTGGCACGTATCGCTGGCGTCAACATCCCGACGAACAAGCGCGTAATCATTGCGCTTCAGTACATTCACGGGATTGGACCAAAATTTGCTCGTCAGATCGTAACGAAAGTCGGCATTTCCGATGATCGTCGCGTAAATCAGCTTTCGGATGCTGAAGTCCTTCAGATCCGTGAAGCAATCGATGCTGACTACCGGGTCGAAGGTGACCTGCGTCGTGAAGTTTCGATGAACATCAAGCGCCTGATGGACCTTGGCTGCTATCGCGGTCTGCGCCATCGTCGTTCGCTGCCAGTTCGTGGCCAGCGCACGCATACCAATGCACGCACCCGTAAGGGTCCTGCAAAGGCTATCGCAGGTAAGAAGAAGTAATTTTCGGCAGAACCAATCGTTCTGCCGGGCTTGCCTGTAAAAGGGTGGGTTCGGTGCTGGTCCTTTTCAAAGGGCCGGTGTAGCCGCTGGAACTACGGCGGTGTCGAGATCGAGTTTTGAGAGGACTATCATGGCTAAGGAAGCCCAGCGTATTCGCCGTCGCGAACGCAAAAACATTTCGTCGGGCGTTGCCCACGTAAATTCGACGTTTAACAACACCATGATCACCATCACGGATGCACAGGGTAATGCGATTGCCTGGTCATCTGCGGGTGCTCAGGGTTTCAAGGGTTCGCGTAAGTCGACCCCGTTTGCCGCACAGATCGCTGCTGAAGATTGCGCCAAGAAGGCGCAGGAACATGGCATGCGCTCCCTCGAAGTCGAGGTTTGCGGACCGGGTTCTGGCCGTGAATCTGCACTGCGCGCCCTTCAGGCTGCCGGTTTCGTTATTACGTCGATTCGCGATGTTACGCCGATCCCGCACAATGGTTGCCGTCCGCGCAAGAAGCGCCGGGTCTGATTTTCGTTTATATGCTGTAAGAACCCCGGGCTTTATTGTTCGGGGTTCCTCTGCGGTTCTTCACAAGATCGCTACGATTGGATGGTAGCGACGGTTGATAGAGGAAAACCACATGATCCAGAAAAACTGGCAGGAACTGATTAAGCCGAACAAGGTGGATTTTATCACCAACGGCTCACGCACTCATGCAACCGTTGTTGCTGAACCGCTGGAACGCGGTTTCGGTTTGACGCTCGGTAACGCACTGCGTCGCGTGCTTCTGTCGTCGCTGCGCGGCGCTGCTGTCACCGCCGTTCAGATTGACGGCGTGCTGCATGAATTCTCTTCTATCCCTGGCGTCCGCGAAGACACCACGGATATCGTTCTGAACGTCAAGGAAATCGCCATCCGTATGGAAGGCGAAGGCCCGAAGCGCATGGTTGTCCGCAAGGAAGGCCCGGGCGTTGTTACGGCTGGTGACATTCAGACTGTTGGCGATGTCGAGATCCTTAACCCGGAACACGTCATCTGCACGCTGGATGAAGGCGCTGAAATCCGCATGGAATTCACTGTCAACACCGGTAAGGGCTATGTGCCTGCCGACCGTAATCGTGCGGAAGATGCTCCAATCGGTCTTATTCCGGTTGATAGCCTTTATTCGCCGATCCGCAAGGTATCGTACAAGATTGAGAACACCCGTGAAGGTCAGGTTCTCGATTATGACAAGCTGACGCTCAATATCGAAACCAATGGTTCGGTGAGCGGTGAAGATGCTGTTGCTTACGCAGCACGCATTCTTCAGGACCAGCTCGCAGTCTTCGTTAACTTCGAAGAGCCTCAGAAGGAAGCCCCGCAGGAACAAGTTGCGGAACTCGCTTTCAACCCGGCTCTGCTCAAGAAGGTCGACGAGCTCGAATTGTCTGTACGTTCGGCAAATTGCCTGAAGAACGACAACATCGTCTATATCGGCGATCTGATCCAGAAGACGGAAGCCGAGATGTTGCGGACTCCGAATTTCGGCCGCAAGTCGCTCAACGAGATCAAGGAAGTTCTGGCGTCGATGGGTCTCCATCTTGGTATGGAAATCCCAGCCTGGCCACCAGAAAACATCGAAGATCTCGCCAAGCGCTACGAAGACCAATATTAAGACCGGCATATCCCGGTACGTTACGAATTAAAGGAGAAGGCCATGCGCCACGGTAATGGACAGCGTAAGCTGAACCGCACTGCCTCGCATCGCAAGGCAATGTTCGCCAACATGGCGGCTTCGCTCATCGAGCATGAACAGATTGTGACCACGCTTCCTAAAGCTAAGGAAATCCGTCCAATCGTAGAAAAGCTTGTCACACTCGGCAAGCGCGGTGACCTGCATGCACGTCGTCAGGCGATTTCCGCCATTCGCGATGTACAGCTTGTTGCTAAGCTGTTCGACACACTTGCTACACGTTACGCAACCCGTAACGGCGGCTACATCCGTATCATGAAGGCAGGCTTCCGCACCGGTGACAATGCACCGATGGCAGTTGTCGAATTCGTTGAACGCGATGTCGATGCAAAGGGCAAGGCTGACCGCGCACGCGTTGAAGCCGAAGCTGCTGCAGAAGCAGAAGCAGCGTAATCTACGCGATGAAGCATTTAAAAAGGGCCGCCTCGAGCGGCCCTTTTGTTTTCTAAAGATATTTTGGGCAGAGCATTACAAAGCTGTAATGCTGTTGCCACAATACAGCCCTTTATACTTGGCTTGGTTGCCTCCATATTGCTTGCGAGCCTGGGAATCGGGTGTCGGAAAAGAAAACGGAGTGTGCAAATGAGTTTGCGGCGGTATGGAATTACGGGCGTTGTTCTTGTTTCAATGAGCATGTTGGCATTACCGTCATTTGCTCAGGACAATTCCGCTGCGGTTGTGGGCACGCAAATTCCACTCAGCCGCGCCGATATGCAGCTTTCTTTTGCGCCGCTTGTTAAACAGACAGCACCCGCAGTGGTCAATGTGTATGCCGCCCGTCAGGTGCAACAGCAGCAGTCTCCCTTCGCAGGTGATCCGTTTTTCGAGCAGTTTTTTGGGCAGCAGTTTGGCGGTGGCAGTCGATCAAGGACAGAGCAGTCTCTCGGATCCGGGGTGATCGTTGATGGCTCGGGTCTGGTCGTTACAAATAACCACGTCATCAAGGATGCCGACGAGATCAAGGTTGCATTGTCAGATGGCCGTCAGTTTGAAAGCAAAGTCTTGCTTCGCGACGAAACAACTGACCTTGCTGTATTGAAAATCGAGGCCAACGAAAAATTCCCTGTGGTGGCTCTTGGAAATTCTGATGACGTTGAAGTCGGTGATCTGGTTCTGGCGATCGGCAATCCGTTTGGCGTTGGACAGACGGTGACAAGTGGTATTGTTTCGGCGCAGTCCCGCACGCAGGTCGGTGTTTCGGATTTTGATTTCTTTATTCAGACCGATGCCGCAATTAACCCCGGCAATTCGGGTGGTGGATTGATTGACATGCGCGGCCGTTTGATTGGCATCAACACGGCGATTTATTCACGCTCTGGCGGTTCTGTCGGTATCGGCTTTGCAATCCCTTCGAATATGGTGCGTGCGGTTGTGGATGCAGCCCGCAGTGGCAGCTCTAGCTTCGAACGTCCATATATCGGCGCGACCTTTCAAAATATCACACCGGATGTTGCTGAAAGTCTTGGCATGGACAAGTCGTTCGGTGTGTTGGTGACAGCGGTTAATAAGGGCGGGCCGGCGGAGCAGGCGGGATTAGCCGTGGGTGACGTCGTGCTCTCGGTTCAGGGCGTGCGCGCGGACAATATTGACGTGCTCGGTTATCGTCTTTCGACGGCTGGCATTGGAAATACGGTGACACTCGACATTGCGCGCAATGGCAAGGACCGCAAAATACCGGTGAAGCTCACCAAAGAGCCGGAAGCAAAGCCGCAGCAGAAACAGACCATCAAAGGGGATAATCCCTTCGCAGGCGCGGTTGTTGAAGAACTGACGCCAGCGATGGCGTCCAAGATGCGTCTGCGTGAAGGATCACGCGGCGTGATTGTGACGAATGTCATTGCCAATTCTCAAGCAGCGCGTCTTGGTTTGCGCCAACGTGATATTATTCGCGGCATCAACGGCAATCCGATCCGTACGATCAATGATCTTGTCACAGCCCTCAACAATGGACGCGGTCTGGCATGGCGGCTTGAAGTTGAGCGTAATGGCGCGCTTATCCGCCAGTTCGTTCGCTGAACGATAGATATAGTATTTAAAGTTGCATGTCGTTTCGGGCGGGACTATGCCTGAAACGACATTTGTTTTTCTGGTATTGAGCAAAGCGAAATGAGCGACCTTTTTTCCACTGCGGTTGATCCGAATGCTGACCGTAACAGGCCGCTTGCCGATCGTTTGCGGCCGCGCCATCTCGCAGAGGTCACCGGGCAGGAGCATCTTACCGGGCCTGAAGGCGTTCTTACGCGCATGATTGCGTCCGGTACGCTTGGCTCCATGATTTTCTGGGGGCCTCCGGGGACAGGGAAGACGACGGTTGCGCGGTTGCTTGCCGGGGAAACGGAACTGGCTTTTGAGCAGATTTCTGCGATTTTTTCCGGGGTTGCTGATCTTAAAAAAGTTTTTGAATCAGCGCGTGCCCGACGTATGTCAGGCCGACAAACCTTGTTGTTTGTAGACGAGATTCATCGGTTCAATCGTGCGCAGCAGGATAGTTTTCTACCCGTGATGGAGGATGGTACCGTCATTCTTATAGGGGCGACGACGGAAAATCCTTCTTTTGAACTGAACGCCGCTTTGCTGTCGCGGGCGAGGGTGCTGACGTTTCATCCCCATGATGCATTGAGCATTGCAACACTTCTGGCGCGCGCTGAAGAACAGGAAGAGCGTCCGCTGCCGCTTGATGAAGAGGCACGCGCAAGTCTTATCCGCATGGCGGATGGTGATGGTCGTGCTGCGTTGACACTGGCCGAGGAGGTGTGGCGTGCGGCCCGACCTGAAGAGGTTTTTGATGCCGAGAAGCTGCAGGATGTGGTTCAGCGCCGCGCGCCTGTCTATGATAAAGGGCAGGATGGGCATTACAATCTGATTTCTGCTTTGCATAAGTCGGTACGCGGATCTGATCCTGACGCAGCACTCTATTATCTTTGCCGCATGTTTGATGCAGGAGAAGACCCGCTTTATCTGGGGCGTCGGCTGGTTCGCATGGCGGTCGAGGATATTGGGCTTGCCGACCCGCAAGCACTGGCTATTTGCAACGCCGCCAAGGACGCCTATGATTATCTTGGCTCACCGGAAGGTGAACTGGCTTTGGCGCAGGCGTGCGTTTATTTGGCCACGGCGCCTAAATCCAATGCTGTCTATATGGCCTATAAGGCGTCGATGCGTGCAGCCAAGGAGAACGGCTCTTTACTGCCGCCCAAACATATTCTCAATGCGCCGACCAAGCTGATGAAGAATGAAGGTTATGGCGAGGGCTATGCCTATGACCATGATCAGCCAGACGCTTTTTCCGGGCAGGATTATTTCCCGGAAGCTATGGGCCGTCAGGTGTTCTATGATCCGCCGGAACGCGGTTTTGAGCGGGAAATTCGCAAGCGTTTGGATTATTGGTCACGGTTGAGGGGCGAGCGCCGGGGGCGAAACTGATCGGCTTTGCCAAAGAATTTGCCCGAAAATTTCAGTGTCACAATTCGGCCTTCATCGGTGCCGCTAAAGCCGGAATACATACAACCTGAAGCTTTAATTCACATGCGGGTTGAGCCATTGATTCCATAATAAATTCAATGGCTGAGCAACTTTGAGATGTGGTCCTAAACGATATGGTAACTATAATTAAATCAATGGCTTAGCTCCGCCGCTCTTTATTGTTTAAAATTTATCAAAATTTCTAATTTCCAAAGGGCTTCATTATGACGCGCGTTTTTTTGCTCGTTGCGCTCGTTATTCTCGGTGGCTGCGCGACTGCTCCCCGGCAGACCGGCAATGTATGCGCAGTCTTTGATCAACGCGACGGCTGGATAAACAATTGGCAGAAGGACGCGACGCGTGCTTCGCGTGAATATGGCGTTCCCGTTCCTGTTCTCATGGCGACGATCTATGCTGAATCGGGTTTCCGCCCTTATGCGCGCCCACCACGCACCAAGCTGCTTGGTTTTATCCCATGGAAGCGTGCATCAAGTGCCTATGGCTATTCGCAGGCTCTGAATGGAACCTGGGATCGATATAAGCGCGAAACGGGCCGCTGGACGGCTTCACGCAGCAATTTTGGCGATGCCATTCATTTTGTCGGCTGGTATCATAATGAAAGCAGCCGAAGAAACGGTATAAGCCGGAATGATGCTTATAGCCTCTATCTGGCCTATCATTCGGGTCATGGCGGCTATGCGCGCGGTGCGTGGCGCAATAATTCAACAGCGTTGAATGGGGCAAAGCGTGCGCAGACCATGGCCAATCGTTATACGATGCAATTGCGCTCCTGCGGGCGCATGGGGTAGTTCGGCTTCGTGCCTGAAATTCGTTCCGAGCGTCGTTTCAAATTGAGACGAGTTTCGGGCTCGCCTTTGCAGAGCCTTCCTTGTTTTGTTTGAATCCTTGGAAATACTCTTTAAAGTCACCGTCCAGCCGTAATCGAAGTTATCATTTGCGGCGAATCGAACATTGAGGATGACCTTTTTATGCTGAAGAAACTTGGGATTGCCCTAATCTGCGCCACATTTTTAGCAGGCTGCACGACCGACCCCTATACAGGTCAGGAAAAGATGTCGAACACCGCGGGCGGCGCTGCAATTGGTGCGGCGGTTGGAGCGCTCGGTGGTCTTATGGTTGGTGGCTCAAGCCGTGCTCAGCGTAATGCGGTTCTCATCGGCGCGGGTATTGGCGCGCTCGGTGGCGGCGCTATCGGCAACTACATGGATCGCCAGGAATCGGAATTGCGCAATCAGTTGCAGGGTACCGGCGTTTCCGTGACGCGTAATGGTGATCAGATCATTCTGAATATGCCGTCCGCTATCACTTTCGATACCGATCAGGATCAGGTGAAGAGCCAGTTCTACCCAACACTGAACTCTGTCGCGATCGTGTTGCGCAAGTTCAATCAGACTCTTGTGGATGTTTACGGCTTTACCGACTCGACCGGCAGCGCGAGCTATAATCAGGGTCTGTCGCAACGTCGTGCGGCTTCGGTTGCGAGTTATCTTGGTTCCCAAGGCATTGATCCGCGCCGTTTTGCTGTTATCGGATATGGTGCAAGCCAGCCGGTTGCTTCCAATGCAACGCCGCAAGGACGAGCACAGAATCGTCGTGTGGAAATTCAGATTTCGCCACTGCGTGGCGTCAGTCAGTAAAAACGAAAAATCGGATATTCATCCGTTTTGGCGCAGCTCTCCGCGAGGAGAGTTGTGCTTTTTTGCAGATGATGCGCGAATCGGCGGCACGAAAGGCGCATTTTTTGGAATTAAGCCGTGGATGCTAACGTAAATTATTGTTTTCTAATAAATTAGAACATGAATAGAACAAAAAATTAAAATCATATTAAAACAATAGGTTGGTGGTATTGCATAATGAGAACAAAACAGATACAAATAGATATTGGCGATGAGCCCGATGGGCTTCTAGCGAGGCAAGAGGATAGTGTAAGATGTCTCAGAAATCATTGCGACTCGTTGAGGAAAAATCAGTGGACAAGACAAAAGCACTCGATGCGGCACTGTCGCAAATTGAACGCGCGTTCGGCAAGGGCTCCATTATGCGGCTTGGTCAGAACGATGTCGTCGATATTGAGACGGTGCCAACCGGTTCGCTTTCTCTCGATATAGCCCTGGGCGTCGGCGGTCTGCCCAAAGGGCGTATTGTTGAAATTTATGGTCCAGAAAGTTCTGGTAAGACGACACTTGCACTGCATACGATTGCGGAAGCGCAGAAGAAGGGTGGCATTTGCGCATTCGTGGATGCGGAACATGCACTTGATCCGGTCTATGCCCGCAAGCTTGGCGTTGACCTTGAAAACCTTCTGATCTCGCAGCCCGACACCGGCGAACAGGCGCTTGAAATTACCGATACGTTGGTGCGTTCGGGTGCGATTGATGTTCTGGTGGTCGACTCGGTTGCAGCTTTGACACCGCGCGCTGAAATCGAAGGCGAAATGGGTGATTCTCTGCCGGGTCTTCAGGCTCGTCTGATGAGCCAGGCGCTGCGCAAGCTGACGGCATCGATCTCGCGGTCGAACTGCATGGTCATCTTCATCAACCAGATTCGCATGAAGATTGGCGTTATGTTTGGCTCGCCTGAAACGACGACCGGCGGTAATGCGCTCAAGTTCTACGCCTCTGTTCGCCTTGATATTCGCCGTATCGGTTCGATCAAGGAACGCGATGAGGTTGTTGGTAACCAGACACGCGTGAAGGTGGTCAAGAACAAGCTTGCACCTCCGTTCAAACAGGTTGAGTTTGATATTATGTATGGCGCCGGCGTTTCCAAGATGGGCGAATTGGTTGATCTTGGTGTTAAAGCCGGTGTTGTCGAGAAGTCTGGTGCTTGGTTCTCTTATAATTCCCAGCGTTTGGGGCAGGGCCGTGAAAACGCCAAGCAGTATCTCAAAGACAATCCCGATACCGCACGCGAGATTGAAACGACACTCCGCCAGAACGCCGGTCTGATTGCCGAGAAGTTCCTTGAAGATGGCGGTCCGGAAGCTGACGATGGCCCGGATGTAGCCGAAGCTTAGGCGTCTTATAGAGATGAAACAGAAAACGCCCCGCACGAGAGTGTGGGGCGTTTGCTTTTTATATTCGATACTGTTGCATAGTTGCCGTTTTCTTCGCTTCCACGCGAAATTGCTTTTATAGCGCACACTGCTTATCTGGACAGAAAAGCAGTGCGCCGTTAAAAGCAGTCAACCGAAACTCCATGTTCCTTGTCGGGCAGTACGGAACGCAGCGGCTTAAGTGCCGAAGTCTGTCGCCGCATTGCGGGTGGAGAAAAGATAATCGATGTGCTTCTTTGAGGGGTGCGTCCGTGCAGGGTGGAAGAAGCCCAAGGGTGAATTATGGCTGGCGTCAACGAGATAAGATCTACGTTTCTCGATTACTTCCGTAAGAACGGACACGAGGTTGTTTCATCAAGTCCATTGGTGCCGCGTAATGATCCAACGCTCATGTTTACCAATGCGGGCATGGTGCAGTTCAAGAATGTTTTCACCGGTCTTGAGCACCGTCCTTACAGCCGCGCGACAACGTCGCAGAAATGCGTGCGCGCAGGTGGAAAGCACAATGACCTTGATAATGTAGGCTACACCGCTCGCCACCACACTTTCTTTGAAATGCTCGGCAATTTTTCCTTTGGCGATTACTTCAAGGAAGAAGCGATCAGCCATGCCTGGAACCTGATCACCAAGGAATTCGGCCTTAATAAGGACAAGCTGCTCGTCACCGTTTATCACACGGATGATGATGCTGCGAATTTCTGGAAGAAGATCGCAGGCCTTTCCGACGATCGTATTATTCGCATTGCCACAAGTGATAATTTCTGGGCGATGGGGGATACTGGCCCATGCGGTCCGTGTTCGGAAATTTTCTACGACCACGGCGATCATATCTGGGGCGGACCTCCCGGATCGGCTGACGAAGACGGTGACCGCTTCATCGAAATCTGGAATCTCGTTTTCATGCAGTTTGAACAGGTTACGCCTGATCAACGCATTGATCTGCCGCGTCCGTCGATTGATACTGGCATGGGGCTGGAACGTGTTGCTGCTGTCCTTCAGGGTGTGCATGACAATTACGATATTGATCTCTTTAAAGCGCTGATCCGCGCTTCCGAGGAAGCAACAGGCGTCAAGGCTGAAGGCGATTTCCGCGCCAGTCACCGCGTCATTGCTGATCATCTGCGTGCATCGAGCTTCCTGATTGCCGATGGCGTGCTGCCATCGAACGAAGGTCGCGGTTATGTGCTGCGTCGCATCATGCGTCGCGCGATGCGTCATGCGCAGCTTCTTGGGGCGAGCCAGCCATTGATGTGGCGTTTGCTGCCAGCCCTGATCCGCGAAATGGGGCAGGCTTATCCGGAACTCATCCGTGCAGAAGCGCTGATTTCAGAAACGCTCAAGCTGGAAGAAACCCGTTTCCGCAAGACCCTGGAGCGCGGGCTTGGCCTGCTTTCCGATGCTTCGGAAAATCTGGTTGAGGGCGATCGTCTTGATGGCGAAACTGCATTCAAGCTTTACGACACCTATGGTTTCCCGCTTGATCTGACGCAGGATGCTTTGCGGCAGCGCGGTGTGACGGTTGACACTGATGGCTTTAATGTTGCCATGGAACGCCAGAAGGCCGAAGCACGCGCCAATTGGACGGGTTCGGGCGAAGCTGCAACCGAAACCATCTGGTTCGGCATTAAGGATAAGGTCGGCGCGACCGAATTCCTCGGCTATGAAACCGAAAGTGCGGAAGGTGTCATCACGGCACTTGTGCGCGATGGTGCAGAAGTGGTATCGGCATCTGAGGGTGAAACCGTGTCCGTCGTGGTCAACCAGACGCCTTTCTATGGAGAATCCGGTGGCCAGCAGGGTGATACCGGAACAATCTCGGGTGAAGGCTTTGTCATCACCATCAAGGATACGCAGAAAAAGGGCGAAGGTGTCTTCGTTCATACAGGCGAAGTGACCAGCGGTTCGGCAAAGGTCGGTGAAGCCGTTGAGCTGAAGGTGGATTCCGAGCGTCGCACGCGTATCCGTTCCAACCATTCGGCAACACATCTGTTGCATGAAGCGCTGCGCGAAACCCTTGGAACCCACGTTGCGCAGAAGGGGTCGCTTGTTGCGCCTGATCGCCTGCGTTTCGACTTCTCGCATCCAAAGCCGATTTCGGTAGAAGAACTGACCGCTGTTGAAAATCTCGCCAATGAGATCATCCTGCAAAATGCGCCGGTTTCAACGCGCTTGATGGCCGTAGACGATGCGATTGCAGAAGGTGCGATGGCGCTGTTTGGCGAAAAATATGGCGATGAAGTGCGTGTTGTTTCGATGGGCACGGCCAAGCATGGCGAAAAGGCTGGCAAGGCTTACTCTGTTGAGCTTTGCGGTGGCACGCATGTGCGCCAGACCGGCGATATCGGCCTTGTGCGCATTCTCTCTGACAGCGGCGTTGCTGCCGGTGTTCGCCGCATGGAAGCGTTGACGGGTGAGGCGGCTCGCCTTTACCTTGAAGAACAGGATGAGCGCGTCAAAGCCATTGCTGGTGCACTGAAAACGACACCGTCTGAAGCACTGGAGCGTGTCAACGCACTGGTTGACGAACGCAAGAAGCTGGAACGTGAACTTGCAGATGCGCGCCGACAGCTTGCGTTGAGCGGCGGCTCTTCGGATGGTGGCAGTGCTGTTGAAACCGTCAATGGCGTCAACTTCCTTGGTAAGGTTGTGACCGGCGTTTCGCCACGCGATCTCAAGCCGCTGGCTGATGAAGGCAAGAAACAGGTTGGCTCCGGCGTCGTTCTTTTTATTGGTGTTGGTGAAGATGGCAAGGCAAGCGCTGTTGCTGCTGTCACTGAAGATTTAGTTGGTCGTTTTAGCGCGGTTGATCTTGTTCGTGCTGCATCGGCTGCTCTTGGTGGCGCAGGCGGCGGCGGTCGCCCGGATATGGCACAGGCCGGTGGCCCCGATGGCGCCAAGGCAAACGATGCCATCGTTGCAGTGAAAGCGCTGATTATTTGATAAATTGCGTATAAGAATGAAAAGGCCGGGATTTCCCGGCCTTTCTTTATGCTGCATGCGCCCTACGACTATCGACGGGCGCTTCATCGCGCTCACTAAGGCTATAATCCCGTGCCACATCGGCAACGCGCAGGCGATAGTTTTCAAAAACACCGCCGCGCCCTTTTGCTTGTGCGATGCGATGGGTGGGTAGATTGCGCCATTGTTTGACTGCCTCTTCATCCCGCCAGAAGGAGAGGGACAGCAGTTTTTCTGGCTCAACCAGACTTTGAAAACGTTCAATCGATATAAAACCGTCGATTTGCGCAAGATCAGCGCGCAGGCTTGCGGCAATATCGAGATACTGCTCGCGCCTCTCATCATTTGCTGGCCAGACTTCAAAAATAACAGCGATCATGGCTTGATGAACTCCGCATGCGGAGCGGATTGCAGTTTGAGAAATATGCGCTCTTCACACCGGATAAATTGTTCGCGTTTTGCAAATTCATAATTCGCTCGGCCGATTGGATCAGCAGCCAGACGTGCGCGAAACTTTTCATAGGCAGCAAGGTCTTCGATTGAATAAACACCATAAGCTGTTGTGGTGGAGCCTTCATGTGGGCCGAAATAGCCAATCAGATTGGCACCGCAACGTGGGCTTGCCTGTCCCCAATTGCGTGCATATTCCGCAAAAGCCTCGGCTTTGAACGGATCAATTTGATAGCGTATAAAGCAGGTAATCATTCTTATCTCCTGAAATTGGCTGATTTGCTGGAGACGTTTTAGCGCATTGAACTCCATCCATGCTTCGGTTAGCATCGAAGTATGAAAGACGGGCCTATCATAGCTTCTGTTGCAGCCCTGTTGGGCGATCCGGCACGCGCAAACATGCTCACCGCGCTGATGGACGGCCGTGCTTTGACGGTAAGCGAACTTGCTGCTGCTGCGGGCGTGACACTTCAGACAGCCAGCGGGCATCTATCCAAGCTTGATGCCGCGAATTTGCTTGTGGCTGAGAAGCAGGGCAGGCACCGTTATTTCAGGCTATCAGGCCCGGACGTAGCACAGGTGCTCGAAGGTTTGATGGGGCTTGCCCAACGCACTGGTGCCGTGCGTGTTCGCACTGGTCCTAAAGACCACGCACTGCGAAAAGCGCGTATTTGCTATGATCATCTGGCGGGTGAGCGCGGCGTGGAAATGCTTGATGCGTCTTATAAACTCGGTTTGATTGATCATGCCAGTGAGCCTCTGCTGACCGATGAGGGAAAATCATTCTTTTCATGCATGGGGATTGATGTCGATGCGCTGCAAAAAGGCAAACGACCGCTTTGTCGTCATTGTCTCGACTGGAGTGAAAGACGCAATCATTTGGGTGGCGCACTGGGTGCTGCACTTCTGAAAACCTTCATCGATAAAGGCTGGGCACGCCGCGAAGCGGGGCGTGTGATTGCCTTTTCTCCCGCTGGCGCGCAAGCTTTTACCAAAGCTTTTCAGCTCTGATTTTTCTCATCACTCAATTTGTTGTGTTGTGAAGGCCGTAGAGCGGTGAACGATCCCATGGACGATGCCGAATAGTGAGCGGTAAACAAAAAACGGCGGGAAAATCCCGCCGTCTCAATTTGAATTGGCTTAGGCTTAAGCAGCCATTGCCTTCTGAAGATTTTCGTCGATCTTGTCGAGGAAGCCGGTGGTCGAGAGCCAAGGCTGATCTGGGCCGATAAGCAGGGCCAGATCCTTGGTCATGTAGCCGCTTTCAACGGTGTCCACGCAGACCTTTTCCAGGGTATCAGCAAAGCGCTTCAGCTCGGCATTGTTGTCGAGCTTTGCACGATGTGCGAGGCCGCGGGTCCATGCAAAGATCGAAGCGATCGAGTTGGTCGAAGTTTCTTCGCCCTTCTGGTGCTGACGATAGTGACGGGTCACGGTGCCGTGTGCAGCTTCTGCTTCAACAGTCTTGCCATCCGGCGTCATCAGAACCGAGGTCATCAGGCCGAGCGAGCCAAAGCCCTGTGCCACGATGTCGGACTGCACATCGCCGTCATAGTTCTTGCAAGCCCAGACATAACCGCCGGACCACTTGAGAGCCGAGGCAACCATGTCGTCGATCAGGCGATGTTCGTACCAGATCTTTGCTTCCTTGAACTTTTCAGCGAATTCAGTCTGATAGACTTCTTCGAAGATGTCCTTGAAGCGACCGTCATAGGCCTTGAGAATGGTGTTCTTGGTCGAGAGATAGACCGGATAATTGCGCTGCAGGCCATAGTTCAGCGAAGCGCGTGCAAATTCACGAATCGATTCGTCGAGGTTGTACATGGCCATTGCCACGCCAGCGCTCGGTGCCTGATAGACTTCGTGTTCGATGGTTTCGCCATCTTCACCGACGAACTTGATCGACAGCGTGCCCTTGCCCGGGAACTTGAAGTCGGTCGCGCGGTACTGGTCACCAAAAGCGTGACGGCCAACGATGATTGGTTGTGTCCAGCCTGGAACCAGGCGAGGGACGTTCTTGCAGATGATTGGTTCGCGGAAGATAACGCCGCCGAGGATGTTACGGATGGTGCCGTTTGGCGACTTCCACATCTTCTTGAGCTTGAATTCTTCAACGCGGGCTTCATCCGGCGTGATGGTTGCGCATTTTACGCCAACGCCGTGTTCCTTGATGGCGTTTGCAGCATCAATGGTAACCTGATCGTTGGTCGCATCGCGGTGCTCTACCGACAGATCGTAATATTTCAGATCGATGTCGAGGTATGGATGGATCAGCTTGTCCTTGATGAACTGCCAGATGATGCGTGTCATCTCATCGCCGTCGAGTTCAACGACCGGGTTTGCAACCTTGATTTTTGCCATTGATAATGCCTCTCATTGAATGCGTCGCGCTCGTATAGCATCGGTAAACGCGAAGGCAAAGCGTCAGAGACTCATTCTTTGGCCTATAGGCACATTTTCAGGCGGCGTGATGGGCAGACTTTCGCCATTCTGAGCGCTGATCGCGATAAGTTTGCTGTTCGCGCAACAAAATAGCGTCTGCGTCCAATGTCGAGATTGCAGTTGATTTGTCTATCGGCACAAGGCCATTGACCTGAAGTGCCAGATAGCGTCCGCAGCAAACCCGAAGAAACGATGCGAAATTATCGAGATCGTGACCTTCCGTGCGCGATTCTTCATAGAGTTTGCCCAGGAGACGGCTGACTGACATCTCGTCACGCCCGGCAATCTCTTCCAGCGCTGACCAGAAGAAGTTCTCCAGTCTGACACTTGTGACCACCCCGTCAATACGCAGCGAGCGGGTTACACTTTGCCAGAGTAACGCGTCAGCCCCGATGAACAATCTGCACATGATTTCCTCCCAAAATATGTCCCGGGATAGTGTCGCGCAGTTTGCCTCCGCCTGCAACTTAGTTCAGGGGTTGAACGCTATAAGTGATGCTTCCGGCGGTTGCCTCATTAATGTTCAATGTGAGATCGCGGATTTCCACTTTTTGCTGGTCAGCGGGAAATTCTACCGTATGGCCTGATGCTGGAAATTCCAGACTGTCAATCGAGTAGGCTCTGATTTCAAACTGCATTTTATCGGCTTCTAAACCAACAAAAACAATATCATAGATGCGTCCGCTTTCATTGGACGGATAGTCGTTTTTCGATGGAAGCATGGTTCCTTTACTGTAATCGCGCGGAGGAACAATCGGATTGCCCGACAAGACAAATTGTGTTTGGCCGAATGTTTCCGGCGAGGGAGCCGGATATTGCTCTGATGTAACGGCCACCTCTGCTTCAGCCGCATCCTGCGCATGGGCGATATTTGATGCGCCTGCAAAAATGGCGCTCATGCTGATGGCTAACGAGAGAGCAAGGGATCTGGCAGTTTTCATCTGGTCTTCCATGTCATTGCAAGAAAGCCTTTCCGACAGAATTTGCGGAAAGGCTCTGATTTGGCATTTTTATCGAAATGCGGTGCAGGATGAAAGCAAATGCTTGCGTCTAACCATGCGTGATTTTGGTGCCGAGCACAGCAAGGAATTGCGAAAGCCACGCCGGATGGGCAGGCCATGCAGGTGCTGTCACCAGATTGCCGTCCGTGACCGCCTCATCGACAGGAATATCGGCATAAGTGCCGCCGGCCAGCTCAACTTCCGGGCGGCAGGCCGGATAGGCCGAGCAGGTGCGCCCATCAAGAACGCGCGCTGCGGCGAGAAGCTGCGCGCCATGGCAAACGGCGGCGACTGGTTTGTCTGCTTCAAAGAAATTTCTGACGATTGCGATGACCTTGTCATCAAGGCGCAGATATTCCGGCCCGCGACCGCCGGGAATAACAAGCGCATCATAGTTTTCAGCCTTAACATCGGCAAATGTTGCATTGAGCGTGAAATTGTGGCCGGGTTTTTCGGTGTATGTCTGATGGCCTTCAAAATCGTGAATAGCGGTCGCTATGGCGTCTCCCGCTTTTTTTCCGGGACATACGGCATGAACCTTGTGACCAACCGCGAGCAGCGTCTGAAACGGAACCATTGTTTCGTAGTCTTCACAGAAGTCGCCGCAGATCATGAGAATTTTTTTGCCGGACATGATTTTCCTCCCTGTAACGTCGATGTCGGTCAGGGCAGTCTGACATGGATGGGCGCAGAGCTGGTGTTATTCCGCTACTACACGTGTTTTTCGATATCGAATGTAAGGGGAATCTTTGCGATTTTCTGTCATTTATGTCAGGGAAGCGCCACGATTTTAAGGAATAAGCGGAAAATATCATGGCAGGAACAGACAAACAGCGCCCAATGATCACGGAAGGACCAGCCATCATTCTGGTTAATCCGCAATTGCCGGAAAATATCGGCATGGTGGCGCGTGCCATGGCAAATTTTGGCCTCGCGGAACTGCGATTGGTGCAGCCGCGCGAAGAATTTCCAAGTGAAAAAGCGCGTGCTGCGGCAAGCAAGGCCGATCATATCATCGACAATGCGGTTGTTTATGATGATCTGCCTTCGGCGATTGCCGATCTCAACTTTGTCTATGCGACCACCGCGCGTGAACGTGATGGTTTCAAGCAGGTGCGTAGCCCTGTGGAAGCAAACAATGAGTTGCGTCGTCGTTTTGTGCGTGGTGAGAAGATCGGCATTCTTTTCGGGCGTGAGCGCTTTGGTCTCAGCAATGAGGAAGTTGGTCTTGCTGATGAGCTGGTGACATTTCCGGTTAATCCGGCTTTTGCATCGCTTAATATTGCGCAGGCTGTGCTGCTCATGTCTTACGAGTGGATGAAATCTGGCCTTGCAACCGAAACGGACACGGTTTTCCGTGGGCCAGAAATGGAAGCTGCGCCGAAGCTGGAATTGCAGAGTCTTTTCAATCATCTGGAAGAGGCGCTTGATATTCGGGGTTATTTCCGTCCCGAGGCGAAGAAAGAAATAATGGTCAATAATCTGCGTTCTGTTTTGACTCGCGCAGGTTTTGCATCGGCAGAACTTAAGCTTTTGCGCGGCGTCATCACATCGCTTGATGCTTTCACACCCAAGAAGCCACGCGGCTCTGGTGCCCCGGAAGGTCGTGCACGCAAACCCGCAAAAGAGGACAAGGCTGAATGAAACACCCGCCTGCAGCAGAGCTTTCCGGCAAGTCTTCAACCGCGACAGAAAGACCAATTTTGGTCTTTGACAGTGGTATCGGCGGGCTGACAGTTTTGCGCGAGGCGCGAGTGATGATGCCGGATCGGCGATTTATTTATATCGCAGACGATGCCGGTTTTCCTTACGGCGATTGGGAAGAAGAAGCGTTGCGCTTGCGCATTGTCGAACTCTTCGGTCAGTTTATCACTGAGCATGATCCTGAAATCGCAGTGATCGCCTGTAACACGGCTTCGACGCTGGTGCTTGACGATCTGCGTCGCGCTTATCCTTTAGTGCCGTTTGTTGGCACCGTTCCCGCTATCAAGCCTGCTGCTGAGCGCACCTCGTCGGGGCTTGTGTCAGTTCTTGCAACGCCGGGCACAGTCAAGCGTGCCTATACGCGCGATCTGATCCAGTCATTTGCAACGCAATGCCATGTGCGCCTAGTTGGTGCGGATCGCCTTGCAAGCATTGCCGAGGCGCATATTCGCGGTGAGCAGATTGATGAAGCGCTGGTGGTTGAGCAGATCACGCCGTGTTTTGTCGAGAAGGATGGAAACCGCACGGATATTGTTGTGCTGGCCTGCACGCATTACCCATTTCTCGCCAATGTGTTTCGCAGGCTGGCGCCATGGCCGGTCGACTGGCTTGATCCTGCCGAAGCGATTGCGCGTCGTACTTTATCGCTGTTGCCGCCAAGACATATTGATGACGAACTGCATCATCACGACGATCTGGCGGTCTTTACATCGCAGAAACCCGATTATGCCATTCGCCGATTGATGCAGGGCTTCGGGTTGCAGTTTTCCTGAGCAACAAGAATGCTCTCATTCGAAGATTCAGGAATGTAATTCAACCTATTGATTTTATTAAAATACCCGGAAAAATTTTTCCGGGTATTGCAGATAATGTTGGGCTTATCCAGCCGCTTTTTGTTTGGAATCGCGCTTTGCTTGCGCCACACTGGCGGCCTTTTTCAGGCGCCCACGTTCCATAGGGCGGACGAGACTGTCGGCTTTCTCATTGGGGATGTTGCGCATGCCATGACGTGCGTGGCGGGTGTTGAAGGCCGGCTCGTTTTTTTCATTTGCTTTCTTGGCTGCTAGTGCTTTTTGAGCGTTTTCAACCAGATTGTTGCTGGCTGACATGCTGCGGCGGCGATCAATTTCCGCATTGATGCGGCGCATGGCCATAGCCAGAACGGAAACCTTCAGATGCGAGCCTTCATCTGCCTTCGACGCCGAAGCGCCACGTGCTGCTGCTTTTCCGCGCATTTCGCGGCGGCGCTGGTGCGCCTGATCGCGCGCCTTGCTGCGACGATCACGCAACAGTTTTGCCAGTTGAGTAAGCTCAGAGTCGGGGACATCCTGAAGAAGTGGATGATGCGATTTTTCAACCAGCTCTCGTTCTTCCGCGTTCAACGCACGGGCTTCTTCCTTGCGTGTGATAGCCATGAAAATCTCCTTCCGTTTGCTTATCCTGTTTGCATATAGGTCGGTGATCGCATGAGAAAAGGGTGCGGCCTATGGCGTTGGAACCAACGCGTTGCGCTGTCGTTTATTATCTTTGGAGATGGTAAAGAGGTTCACGCGATGGATATTGTTGAAACACGAATTAGTTCGCTTGGTGGTTTCAAGGTCTATTTGGTTGAGTTCGTCACACAAGGTGAGGAACGCGTTTCTGTCAAAGTTGAAAATGAGACCGATGCGGAACTCAGCCGCGATGAGGTGACGCGCCTCGCAGCGCTTAAACTGGGTGAGGCTTTTAACATTGCATGTGTTGAATGTGGAATTGAGCCGCAAAATCTGCTCACGCGCCCCAGCGCGCGCAGATCCGGTGATCGCGCAGAGCTGGAGCGTCAGTTGGATGAAGGCTTGGAAGACAGCTTCCCGGCAAGCGATCCGGTTTCAGTCACAAGCTCTGCGATACCAGCATCGGCGGACCCCAAATCATAAGCTCGGGGCACGTTGCCGCAATAGTGTAAGTCCGGGGCACATTGCCGCAATAGTGTAAGTCCGGGGCACATTGCCCCGGTGCTTTAAGTGTCTCATAAAATGAGTCCGATGATTATCTCAAGCGCATGAAATCTTTATAGGTTTCTGCGTTTTCCTTCCATCAGGTCGAGCACTGCGCGCGCGCAATCAAGAACATTCGTTCCGGGGCCGAAGACCGCCGAGACACCATGGTCAAACAAATATTGGTAGTCCTGGCGCGGCACGACCCCGCCACAGACAACGATAATGTTTTCTGCACCTTTTTTACGAAGTGTCTCGACAAGCTGCGGCAGCAAGGTTTTGTGTCCGGCTGCAAGGGAAGATACGCCGAGCACATGCACTTTAGCCTTGATCGCCATATCGGCGGCTTCGTCCGGCGTCTGGAATAGCGGTCCGGCAAGCACTTCAAAGCCAATATCGCCAAAGGCGGACGCGATGATTTTTGCGCCGCGGTCATGTCCATCCTGACCGAGCTTTGCCACCATGATGCGAGGTTTTTCGCCGGTATGCTTTGAGAATTCTTCAAGGCGTTCAACAAGCGTCTGGAACTCAGGCTCGTTCTCATAAGCCTTGCCGTAGACGTGTTTTACGACCTTCGGCACTGCCGCGTGGTCGCCAAAGGCATGGCGCATTGCATCGGATATTTCGCCGACCGTTGCGCGCGCGCGCGATGCTTCAACGGCGGCGGCCAGAATGTTGCCTTCACCGGTTGTTGCGACCTTTTCCAACTCGGCAAGCGCTGCCTCAACTTTGGCTTTATCGCGCGTTTGTTTGATGCGGTTCAAACGGTCGATCTGCGATTTTCTGACCGCAGTATTATCGATTTCGAGAATGTCGATGCTGTCTTCCTGCTCCAGACGGAACTTGTTGACACCAACGATTACCTCTTCGCCCTTATCGACCGCTGCCTGTCTGCGGGTGGCTGCTTCTTCGATCAGACGTTTTGGCAGACCGCTTTCGACGGCTTTGGTCATGCCGCCAAGGCTTTCGACTTCTTCGATCAGCGCCCATGCTTTTTCTGCAAGTTCATTGGTCAGGCTTTCGATGTAATAAGAGCCTGCCAGCGGATCGACGACTTTAGTAACACCTGTTTCATTTTGCAGAATAAGCTGCGTGTTTCGCGCGATGCGGGCGGAGAATTCAGTTGGCAAAGCGATGGCTTCGTCAAAAGAATTGGTGTGCAGCGATTGTGTGCCGCCAAGGGCTGCCGACATGGCTTCAAAAGCTGTGCGGACGATATTGTTATACGGGTCTTGCTCCTGCAATGAGACGCCCGATGTCTGGCAATGGGTGCGCAGCATCAGCGAGCCAGGCTTTTTCGGATCGAATTCCTTCATGATGCGTGTCCAGAGCAGCCGGGCTGCTCTGAGCTTGGCAATCTCCATGAAGAAGTTCATGCCGATGGCGAAGAAGAATGACAGTCGCCCCGCAAATTCATCAACATTCAGGCCTTTATTGAGTGCCGCACGGACATATTCGCGCCCATCGGCCAATGTGAAAGCCAGTTCCTGCACCAGCGTGGCGCCCGCTTCCTGCATGTGGTAGCCGGAAATGGAAATCGAATTGAATTTCGGCATTTCCGCTGCGGTATAAGCGATAATATCTGCAATAATCCGCATGGATGGTTCTGGCGGATAGATATAGGTGTTGCGGACCATAAATTCTTTCAGAATATCATTCTGAATGGTGCCGGATAGCAGATCGCGCGACACGCCTTGCTCCTCGCCCGCCACAATGAAATTGGCGAGGATCGGGATCACGGCGCCATTCATGGTCATGGAAACGGAGACTTTTTCGAGTGGTATGCCGTCGAAAAGGATTTTCATGTCCTCGACGGAGTCAATTGCCACGCCCGCCTTGCCGACATCGCCTTCTACGCGTGGGTGATCGCTATCATAACCGCGATGGGTGGCAAGGTCGAAGGCGACCGATACGCCTTGCTGGCCAGCGGCCAGTGCCTTGCGGTAGAAGTTGTTGGACTCTTCGGCTGTGGAGAAGCCGGCATATTGGCGGATGGTCCAGGGACGCCCCGCATACATGGTCGCACGCGGACCGCGCAGGAATGGCTCAAAACCGGGAAGCGAATCAAGGTGGCCGATTCCATTAAGATCGTCAGCCGTATAAAGCGGCTTCACATCAATGCCTTCCGGCGTATGCCAGACGAGGCTATCGGCTGGCCGCTTCAGTTCCTTTTCGGCCAGCTTCGACCAATCCTGTTTTGTGGGGCGCTCGCTCATATTGGTGCTCACTCGAATTCCATAATGAGTTCATCAACGGCAAGGCTTGCGCCTTCTTCTGCCGCAATCCGTTTGACGGTGGCGCGACGTTCAGCACGCAGCACGTTTTCCATCTTCATGGCTTCAACCGTTGCCAATGGCTGGCCTGCCTCGACTGTATCACCGTCTTTGACAAGAACCGAGGTGATAACGCCGGGCATCGGGCAGAGCAGCATCTTGGACGTATCCGGCGGCAGTTTGACTGGCATCAGCTTTGCCAATTCTGCAACCCGCGGCTTGCGCACATGGGCGATCACATCAATGCCCCGCCAGCGCAGACGCCAGCCTGTGCCGGAGCGCAGAACCTTGACGGCGACGGATCTGCCGTCAACCGTGAAAGAGCCAAGCTGATTGCCCGGATGCCAGTCGCTGGCGACCGGTAAGCTGCGAGCGTCAGCAAAGTAGATTGTTGTCCCACCTTCGCCCTCAGCGATCCTCAAGGTCAAGCTGAAGTCACCAAGCGTTACGACCCATTCGGTTGCCACAGATTGTGCCTGTGACGATAAACGGCCGGAAATCTGGCTGTTGCGTTGTTCGACCGCCATATTGATCTGCGCAGCAACAGCGGCCAGTACATGCGCATCTTCTTCCGATACGGAAACGCCAGCAAAGCCGTCTGGATATTCCTCAGCAATAAAGGCCGTGGTCAGCGCGCCAGCGCGAAACCGCGGATGCTCCATAACCGCTGACAAGAAGGGCAGGTTGTGGCCAATGCCTTCCACTTCAAAAGCATCCAGCGCATTGCTCATGGCATCAATTGCACTGGTGCGATCAGCGCCCCAGCTGCAAAGTTTTGCAATCATGGGGTCATAATACATCGAAATTTCGCCACCCTCAAAGACGCCCGTATCGTTGCGGATGATTGCGCCACTTGCGGTTTTGCCTTCGACAGGCGGACGATAGCGCGTCAGTCTGCCAATCGAAGGCAGGAAGTTGCGATAGGGGTCTTCGGCATAAAGGCGGCTTTCGATGGCCCAGCCGTTGAGCTTGACATCGGCCTGTGTGATGCGAAGCTTCTCGCCGGATGCAACGCGGATCATTTCCTCAACCAGATCAATGCCGGTGATGAGTTCTGTCACCGGGTGCTCGACCTGCAAGCGGGTGTTCATCTCAAGGAAATAGAAATTGCGCTCGCCATCGACGATGAATTCAACCGTGCCTGCGGAATAATAGCCAACAGCCTTGGCGAGGGCTACGGCCTGTTCACCCATAGCTTTGCGGGTGGCTTCATCCAAAAACGGTGAGGGCGCTTCTTCGATCACTTTCTGATTGCGGCGCTGAATGGAGCATTCGCGTTCGCCCAGATAGATGACATTGCCGTGTTGATCGCCAAGAACCTGAATTTCGATATGGCGCGGCTGGGTCACGAATTTCTCAATGAAGATGCGATCATCACCGAAAGAAGATTTTGCTTCGTTGCGTGAGAGCTGGAAACCTTCGCGCGCTTCATCATCATTCCATGCGATGCGCATTCCCTTGCCGCCGCCACCGGCGGACGCCTTGATCATCACCGGATAGCCGATGGATGTTGAAATACGAACCGCTTCTTCTGCGTCTTCGATGAGCCCCATATGGCCGGGAACGGTGGAGACCCCAGCCTCGGATGCGAGCTTTTTTGAGGTGATCTTGTCGCCCATGGCCTCAATGGCGTTTACCGGAGGGCCGATGAAGGTGACATTGGCGGCTTTAAGTGCCTCTGCAAAGCGCGGGTTTTCCGACAGGAAGCCATAGCCGGGATGGACGGCGTCGGCCCCCGTTTCTTTGATTGCTGCCAGAATCTTATCGATCACGATATAGGACTGGTTTGAGGGCGCTGGTCCGATATGCACGGCCTCGTCGGCCATTTTGACATGCAGCGCATTGCGGTCAGCGTCGGAATAGACGGCAACCGTGGCAATGCCCATTTTCTTTGCGGTTTTGATAACCCGGCAGGCAATTTCGCCGCGATTGGCAATGAGGATTTTCTTGATCATCTGTATCGTACCCGTAGCAATCTTACAGCGGAATGGTGTCGTGTTTCTTCCATGGCGTGTTCTGGCTCTTGTTGCGAAGCGCAGAGAACGCACGGGCGATACGGCGGCGGGATGAATGCGGCATGATCACTTCATCAATGAAACCGCGTTCGGCAGCAACGAAAGGATTGGCGAAGCGTTCTTCATACTCTTTCGTGCGGGCGGCGATCTTTTCAGGGTCGCCCAGTTCTGAGCGGTAGAGAATTTCGGTAGCACCCTTGGCGCCCATAACGGCGATCTCTGCGGTTGGCCAAGCATAATTAATGTCGGCACCGATGTGCTTAGATGCCATCACGTCATAAGCGCCGCCATAGGCTTTGCGGGTGATCAGCGTGACCATCGGCACGGTTGCCTGGCTATAAGCAAACAGCAGTTTCGCGCCATGCTTGATCACGCCACCATATTCCTGCGCTGTGCCGGGAAGGAACCCCGGAACATCGACCAGTGTCAGGATTGGAATGCTAAAAGCATCGCAGAAGCGCACAAAGCGTGCAGCCTTGCGTGAGGAATCAATATCAAGGCAGCCAGCCAGCACCATGGGCTGATTGGCGACTACGCCAATAGTCTGGCCGTCCATGCGAATAAAGCCGGTGATGATATTTTTGGCGAAAGCTTCCTGAATTTCAAAGAAATCGCCTTCGTCCGCAAGAGCGAGAATCAGCTCCTTCATGTCGTAAGGCTTGTTGGCGTTATCAGGGATGAGTGTGTCCAGCCGCATTTCGAGGCGGGCAGGATCATCGAAGACAGGGCGAACAGGTGGCTTTTCACGATTGTTGAGCGGCAGGAAGTCAAACAGGATGCGGACCTGTTCCAGCGTTTCAATGTCGTTTTCGTATGCGCCATCGGCAACCGACGACTTTCTGGTGTGCGTTGACGCGCCGCCGAGTTCTTCCGCCGTGACGATTTCGTTGGTGACGGTTTTGACCACATCGGGGCCTGTCACAAACATGTAGGAACTATCGCGGACCATGAAGATAAAATCGGTCATCGCCGGGGAGTAAACCGCGCCACCCGCGCACGGCCCCATGATGACAGAAATCTGCGGAATGACGCCCGAAGCATCGGCATTGCGCTTGAAAACATCGGCATAACCAGCAAGCGAGGCCACGCCCTCCTGAATTCGCGCCCCGCCAGAATCGTTCAATCCAATCACCGGGGCACCGTTCTGCATGGCCATGTCCATGATCTTGCAGATTTTCTGCGCATGGGTCTCAGAGAGCGAACCGCCAAGAACGGTAAAATCCTGACTGAACACATAGACCTGACGGCCATTGATCGTGCCCCAGCCGGTCACCACGCCATCGCCCGCGATCTTCTGCTTTTCCATGCCGAAGTCGGTGCAGCGATGCGTGACATACATGTCGAACTCTTCGAACGAACCTTCGTCGAGAAGCACTTCAATTCTTTCACGGGCAGTCAGCTTACCTTTGCTGTGTTGCGCATCAATGCGCCTTTGTCCGCCGCCAAGGCGAGCCTCTGCGCGACGAGATTCAAGCTGTTCGAGAAGTTCCTGCATTCGCTATGACCTTGGAAAGCTATGAGTTTGATTGACTGCTTAGCGCCAGTATGCCGCATTCTGAAAGCTTGAAAAGGTGCTGATGTGTAATTTATAAATTTGCAAATAGCGAATTGCAAAGTTGCAAACATGGCACCCAGAAAACTCTATGTCGGCAGAAAGATCAGAGAAATACGTGAACAGCACCGGGCAACACAGTCAGGCTTTGCTGAACGCTTAGGTATTTCAACGAGTTATCTCAACCAGATCGAGAATAATCAGCGGCCGGTTTCAGCCGCGGTTCTTTTGGCGCTGGCTGAGAATTATCAGATCGATATTGGTGCGATTTCGCTTGGCGATGATGATCGGCTTTTATCGGCTGTATCCGAGGCGTTGGCCGATCCGGTGTTTGACAATTACAAGCCGAATTTGCAGGAATTGAAGCTGATCACGCAAAATGCGCCCGGTTTAGCGCATGCGCTGATTGCCTGTCATCAGGCTTATCGGCGCAATAGCGAGCAGCTTGCAAGTCTCGACAACCAGCTTGGGCGCGCGCCATCTGTTGCCGAGCCCGCGCCTTATGAAGACGTGCGCGACTTTTTCCATTTTATTGATAACTATGTTCATGAGCTTGATATTGCTGCAGAAAAGCTTGCCGATGAGCTGAGGATTCCGTATCGTGATATAGGTGTGGCTTTGCCGCAATATATGGAGGAGCGCTATCGCGTTCGTGTCGCGCGTGCGGATCCCGATGAAGCTATTTTACGCCGCTTTGATCCGGTGGCGCGCGTTCTGTATCTCAACCCTTATTCGCCAGCTTCGACTCGCAATTTCCAGATTGCGTTCCAGATTGCCGAACTGGAGATGGAAGAGCTTGTCACCGCTATCGCAAAACGGGCGGATTTTCGCTCATTGGAAGCGATTGAGATTTGCAAAATCGGTCTGCGGAATTATTTCGCCGGTGCGCTGGTCTTGCCCTATCAGACTTTTCTTTCAGCCGCCAAAGAACTGCGGCACGATCTTGAATTGCTGGCATCGCGCTTTGGTGCCAGTCTGGAACAGGTCGCGCATCGTCTGAGCACATTGCAGCGATCTGGCCAGCGTGGCGTTCCTGTGTTCTTTGCACGGATTGACCGGGCGGGAAATATCACCAAACGGCACAGTGCAGCCAAGCTGCAATTTGCCCGTTATGGTGCGGCGTGTCCGCTGTGGAATGTGCATCAGGCGTTTGAAACGCCGGGCCGGATCATTCGTCAGTTAGCTGAGACACCAGACGGTGCGCGCTATCTTTGCATCGCGACCGAACTGACCAAGAGCGAGGGCGGATTTCACGCCCCGCAACGTCGTTATGCTATTTCTTTGGGCTGTGAAATCACACATGCGCAGGATTTTGTCTATGCGGATGGTTTGGATATTACCACGCGCTCCGCATTTGACCCGATTGGGGTTTCCTGCCGTATTTGTGAGCGGGCCGAATGCGTGCAGCGTGCTGTCCCGCCATTGAAAAGCAAATTGGCGGTCGATCACGACCGCCGTGGAATCTTACCTTACAGACTATTGTAGAAATCAGAAACCGGAATGCTCTTTAAGGAATTCGGCTTCTTCGGGTGTCGTCTCGCGGCCCAGAACTTTGTTTCGATGCGGAAAGCGGCCAAAGCGTTCGATAATATCGTGGTGCTGGCGTGCGAAGCCTAAGGAGAATTCATCACCGAGCTTTTCGTATAGATCAATGCACCGCTTCTGATCGCTGAGATGTTCGCTGTGCATGAAGGGCAGATAAAAGAACTGACGTTGTTCTGCCGATAGCTTGCGGTCAAAATCATGATCGAGTGCCTGCGCCGCTACATCACGGGCGAGGCCATCGCTTTCAAACGAGCGTGCAGAGCCGCGAAACATGTTGCGCGGAAACTGATCGAACAAAATCGTCAGTGCAAGTGCGCTTTCCGGCCGCTGTTTCCAGTTTTCAAACTTGTCGGTACGCGCGTCTTCGTAGCCTGCGAGAAATTTTTCACGAATTTCCGCATCGATTGCATCGTTTTTGCTGAACCAGTTTTCGCGCATCTTTGCTGAAAACCAGAAATCGAGGACGTCTTCGGGTTGAATGGCCATTGCTGCCTCTTTCCAGCTTTACGGGGTCTGACTTTGGTTATCGGGCTGCGGGCAGGGTGTCTCGCCCTTTATATTGCGGGACATGCAGGCGAATCGGTCAAAGCCCTTGCCTGCATCCATTGCCGCTTTTCCGGCACCACAACCGGATAGAGTTGTTAGCATGATCAACAGAACAAAATATTTCATCTGAAGCCCTTCCGGTTTACATGGCAACGTTCGCCAAATCTGCGCACATAGATACAGAAAATTGCGATCAGCCGCGACCACGATAATTGGGTACAGACTGTTCTGGAATCCAGACATTTTTCGGAGCTTCGCCAGTCTGATAGAACACATCAATCGGAATACCGCCACGTGGATACCAATAGCCGCCGATACGCAGCCATTCAGGCTCCAGAAGCTCCACCAGACGTTTGCCGATCGTGACTGTGCAGTCTTCGTGAAAAGCGCCATGATTGCGGAATGAAAACAGGAACAGCTTGAGCGATTTGCTTTCGACCAGCCAGTTTCCGGGCACGTAATCGATCATCAGATGCGCAAAGTCCGGCTGTCCGGTCATGGGGCAAAGCGAGGTGAATTCAGGTGCTGTAAAGCGAATGCAATAGGGCGTTCCTGCTTGCGGGTTTGCAACCCGTTCCAGTACCGCTTCTTCAGGGGATTGGGGAACAGTAGTGTTTGATCCGAGCTGCTTGAGGTCAGAATATATCGTTTTTTCAGACATTTACGTGCCTTTTTAAAAAGCCACGGCGCAGTCCTGTGCTGGAATATCCAGACACTTGTCCTTGTTTTTACCGGGTAGGCTGCGACCGGTGGCAAATTGCCAATGGCTTCGACTAACAGTGATATTGTTTCCGGTAAAGCGCAAAAAAAACCGCGCCAGAGAAGCGCGGCTTTTCATTGGGAGGATTTCGTTCTTAACGGCGATCAGAAAGGATGCAGCCAATTGCAACGCCGATCGCGATACCGATAAGGCCCGCGGTGCCAAACAATGTGGTCGCGGTACCGGGGTTTTCCTTTACGGTCTCTGCGACAGCGTGACCACGTTCACGCACAACCTGTGCTGCGTGGCGGAAACGACCAGATGCGTCATCAAGAGCATCTTCTGCACGATCTCTGAATTCACTTGATTGCGAAGCCAGTGACTTGGAAAGACGCTTTAATTCACCGCGTAGATCTGCAATCTGCTGTTCGAGAGCGTGCTGAATATCATTAGCGGTTTTGTTGTCAGCCATTTCATGTCTCCATACAATTGATGTCTGTTCAATGCATTAAAACACATTTGGTTCCATTTTAGTTGGAAAATAAGACACTCTTTTTATTGTTCATTTTTTGGGCTGAATACCGGCAGGAGGCTCAGTCCGCGCCCAATGCAAACGCCCGCCATCGCGCCAATTGCTTTGAAGACAAAATCAATAAATTCACCATGTCGACCGGGGGCGAGGCGTTGCATGAGTTCGAACATGCCCGCGCATCCCACTGTTAATAGCAGAACCTGGACCCAATGACGGGGGTAGGCGAGAGCAAACAGGAACCCGACGAGGAAGAAAGCTGTAAAGCGCTCCAAATCTGCAGATTGGCTGGCGATTGGTCTGAACTGAATCGGGCTGATCGTGACAATCAGGATCGAGACCAGAACCAGCCAGGCGGCGATGCGAAAAAGTCGCGTCATTGAGCGAAAAGCCTTCTATTCTGCGGTGCCGTTGGCCATAGGTTCATCCTGATTTGGATCACCGCAACGCTGATACATCTGATCCGTGACCAACTTTTTCAGACCATTACCAAACGGCAATTCATAATGCGCAATAACATCGACGCCCATGCACCATTTAACATTTTCCGGTGACAGGCCGTAATTGGTTTCAAGAAATCCGATGGCGTAATTTATACCCTCATCGCATTTATCGGTTGTGCAGAAGTTACCGTCTCTGGCGAGTTGCCTGATTGAGTTTTCGCCGATTTTTTGAACAACCGGCTCAAGCGCAAAAGGTGCCGCGCCCAAAAGCGCAACAATGACCAGTCCAACAAGGGTATATTTGAGTGAGCGTCGCATGAATCGCTGTCAGTTATTGATCCCGTTATGATTTCATAACGCATGAGCGGCAGTATCATGGCAAGGTCAAGCTAAAAATATGGAGCCTAATTTTTAATCATTATGACCATTTGTGACGGTTTAATATTGACTTTTACGTAAATGCGGTAGCACAACAATTGCCTGCATGTTGCAAGGCAGGGATATAAAAGTGCGTGAATATTATACGATTACAGAACTGACGCGGGAATTCGGGATATCGACCCGTACTTTGCGTTTCTACGAGGATGAGGGATTGATCGCGCCTGTACGGCGTGGTCGCACGCGCTTGTTCAGGCCTTCAGACCGGCATCTTCTCAAGCAGATCATGCGTGGGAAGCGGCTTGGCTTTTCAATCGCGGAAATCCATGAAATCGTGCAGATGTATCGCGAGCCGCCCGGTGAAACGGGGCAGCTCAAGCTTTTGATGAAGCGCGTTGAAGAAAAGCGCGCTGATCTTCGTCAGAAGCGCCGTGATATTGACGAAACGCTTTCCGAACTTGATCAGGTTGAAGAAGCGTGTATCGAACGTCTGGCCGAGCTTGGCGTTTCCACGTAACTGTTATGGCTGATTATCGGGCACTGGTGAGCACATCTGAACGATTTGCTGAACCGTGCTATTGTTGTTCTGGTCAGCCTTGCCGCTAAAAACCTCATCGAACAGTTTTGCTTTGTCGAGTTCGCTGACGACACAGCCGCAGAACTGGTTGCATAAAGCTTCGCTGCCATTTGGCAGGCATGATGCGACACAGGACTGCGTAAAAGCAGGGCGCTGGTCGGGCGGCGAGACTTGCGAGAAGCAATAGACGAGTGCAATCAGTACGGGCTGGTGGATCAGATAGAATGCAAGGCTGTGACGACCGATAAAGGTCAGCGGCTTCTGCAGAAACTGGGGCTTTATCTCGCCCGAGAGCAGCGGCAGCCAGTTGAGCCGTTCGAAAATGCGCGCCGTTGCAATGCCGATCAGCACGGCACCAAACCACGGAAACAGCGGAACATAATCATTCGAGCGCGGTGGGATTGTCGACAGCCCAACCCATGCCAGCCACATCTGATTGAAAATGTCGGCTTGCGCGTAAAATGGTGCGCTGATGACAAAGGCGGCTACGGCCAATGTCAAAACGGGCGGCAGATGCAGAAATAGCAGGCCCAGAACGCTTGCCAGCGCGATTTGATGCAGGATGCCAAAGAAGATGAAATTGTCGGGCGACATGTAATAGGTCACTGCAGAAATAGCCGCAGCCGCTGCTACGATTTGCAGAAGGCGCTTTCCAACCGCATTCCAGCGAATGGCGCGGCCATGGGCCAGAACAAGACTGAAACCAACGAGAAACAGAAAGCTCGACGCGATGCAGCGTGCAAAGAGTTTCCAGCCACCATGCCCGGTGGTGCCCGCTGCCATATAACCGAAGAATTCAAGATCCCAGCCGAAATGATAAATCGCCATCGCAATTAGCGCGACGCCACGCGCAATATCAATGCGCGTCAGGCGCAGACGGCTTGAGGGCGTTACAGTCGTTTCAGCATTGCTCTGCATCGTGCATCCTGAGCTATCGAATTCGAATCTGGCAGATTTCTATCACATGCGCTGACATGGCTATAGTATGTCGAATAACGGATTCGTTACGCCGTTGTGAAATCAGCAGTTCTTGTCGGAGTTCGATTTGTTTTTCAGCGTTTCCAAGCTTTTCTGGCTGTTTTTCCAGCCGCTGACCATCATCTTCGTCCTGCTGTTGCTCGCACTCGTGTTGATCTGGACCGGGTTAAGGAAACTGGGGCTCGCCGCGCTGATAAGCGGTGCAGTGATCTTGTTTGTCAGTGCATATACAACGCTTGGCAGCATTATGCTTGTGCCTCTGGAAGATCGCTTTGCCAAAATAACTGAACTTCCGCAGCATGTGGACGGAATTGTGGTTTTGGGCGGTTACATGAATGGCGACATCAATGCGGGGCGTCCTGGGTTCGAATTGAACAGCGCGGCTGACCGGATCTTTGAGACGATGCGGCTTGCGCGGCTTTATCCGGATGCAAAGGTGATCGTGTCGGGCGGTGACGGAGCGTTTTTTGAGGAAGCAAAGCCGGAGGCCGACAGCACGCGCACCATGCTGGCCGATCTTGGCTTTTCCGGCGATCGTTTCATTTTTGAGAATAAGTCACGCAATACAGTTGAAAATGCCGTGTTTTCCAAGACTCTGGCAGAGCCGAAGGCTGGAGAGACGTGGCTTTTGGTGACTTCGGCTTATCATATGCCACGTTCCATCGGGTGTTTTCGTAAGGCAGGTTTTGATGTCGTTGCATGGCCTGTTGATTATAAGACACCCGCAAAACAGCGCTTTTCGCTTTATTTTGAATCACCCAATGAGGCGTTGTCGCGCTTTAGCGTTGCGATGCGGGAATGGGTGGGTTTGACAGCCTATTGGCTGACCGGAAAGACAGATATGCTGCTTCCACAACCCTGATGCCGCAATTTCGCCGTGACTTTTAAGCTTTTGTTAAGCACCTTTGTTGTTAAGATGCTGAAACAAAGAGGGTTTTTGAAACGTACCTTTGTGAGAATAATAAACGCGCCGCATTTCAGCCACTTTTCAGCGTTGCGTTTCATCTGCGTCAGGGCTATATCTCCGGTAACAGCGTTGTGAAGGACGCTGCTAACAAGAGTTGCACAACAAGGTTTTAAAAATATCCATGGACGAAACCGTTCAAAAATCCTGCTGGGGCGTAACGCTCTGGGCAGTCGTTGGCCTCGCCGCTATCATTCTCATGGCTTATCTTTTCTCGGTGTAATGCCAAACGCGCTGCGGAAAGCGGAAAATTGATGCCGCAATCCGGCATTCTGTTGGCGTTGTTGCTCTCCTACACTATCTGTTAATGGTGTAATATCATCCTGGTCTGCCGTTTTATGCGGCGTGGCACATGGAATTGCACAGCCTGAATTTGGGCTGGATAGGTGTAGAATGTTTCTTTCGGTATTTGATCTTTACAAGATTGGCATTGGACCTTCGAGTTCACATACGATGGGCCCGATGACGGCCGCCCATATGTTCCTCGACGAATTGATCGCCGGCGAGTGGCCAAAACCAGCCAATGCCAAAGTCTTTCGTCTCAAGGCCGTTCTGCATGGCTCGCTTGCCTATACCGGCGTTGGTCATGCGACTGATCGCGCTGTGGTCTTGGGGCTTTGCGGCTATACACCTGATAAGATCGATCCTGATATTATGGATAGCGAAGTCGAAAAGGTTTCGCGTGCGAAAACCGTCCATCCCGCTGGCCATCCTGCCTATCAATTCGATCCAAAAACCGATCTGGTGCTGGATCGCAAAACGCCCTTGCCGGGGCATGCAAACGGCATGGCTTTTGAAGCTTATGACAAGAGTGATCGGCTTCTGCTTCGCCGCGTATATTTTTCGATTGGCGGTGGCTTTGTCGTCACTGCGGAAGAGTTAAGCCGCGTGCAGACCAGTGGCGGCAAGCGTGAGGAAAAGGCTGATGTGCCTTATCCGTTCAAAAACGCCGCCGAAATGCTTGAAATGGCCAACACGAGCGGTCTTTCGATTGCCGATATGAAACGTGCCAATGAAGAATGCCATATGTCTTGCCTTGATCTCGACGAAGGTCTCGATCGAATTTGGGGTGCAATGCGTGGCTGCATTGAGCGTGGATTAAGTCGCGATGGAATTATGCCGGGTGGATTGAATGTGCGCCGTCGTGCGCGGCAGCTTTTTGAGCGGCTGGAAGAGGATTGGCGCAATAACAAGCTTAATCCGCTGCTCGCCAATGACTGGTTGTCTGTTTACGCAATGGCGGTCAATGAGGAAAATGCTTCCGGCGGGCGCGTTGTAACGGCTCCGACCAATGGCGCTGCGGGTGTGGTTCCGGCAGTGTTGCGCTACTATCTGCATTTTCATGATGATGCCGATGCGAAGGGCATTCGTGATTTTCTCCTGACATCGGCCGCCATTGGCGGTGTGATCAAGCATAATGCCTCTATTTCCGGTGCAGAAGTTGGTTGTCAGGGCGAGGTTGGTTCGGCCTCTGCGATGGCTGCCGCTGGTCTTGCTGCCGTTATGGGCGGAACACCCGAACAGATTGAGAATGCTGCTGAAATCGCGCTTGAGCATCATCTGGGCATGACATGCGACCCAGTCGCCGGGCTTGTTCAGGTGCCATGTATTGAACGCAATGCGCTCGGTGCTGTGAAAGCCGTTACGGCTGCATCTCTGGCGGTGAAGGGTGATGGTCAGCATTTTGTGCCGCTCGATGCCTGTATCGAAACCATGCGTCAGACGGGGCATGATATGAGCGAGCGCTACAAAGAAACCAGTCAGGGTGGACTGGCTGTTAATGTGGTTGCCTGCTGAGACAGATTCTTATCACTTGAAGACTGCACACGGCTTGGCTAAATCAGGCCCATGGCAATTAATCTCGTCAAACTTTGCGTCGGTTGCGACAGTATTGAAGACCTCGCAGCCTGGATTGATTTCAGGCTTGCGGAGCAGCGTGCTGCCGATCTTGTGCCCGAGCAGTTTCATACAACCCGTATGGTTCCCAAACGGGTGGATGAATTGCTTGCAGGTGGTTCGCTCTATTGGGTGATCAAGGGCAATGTGCAATGTCGCCAGCGTCTTCTGGACATACGCCCGTTTACGGATGAGCAGGGAATCAACCGCTGTCATCTGGTGCTCGAACCCAAGATTCATCCGACGGAGTGGCAGCCGCGCCGCGCTTTTCAGGGGTGGCGGTATCTGAATGAAAATGAGGTTCCTGCCGATGAAGCAGCGGGGAAATCGGGCAGAGCCGCTCTGCCACCGGAATTGCGACGTGAGCTGGCGGATCTCGGATTGCTTTAGATACGTTTGCGTTAAAGCGGGATCGCTAAAGGCGTTACGCGGGTCTTGTTGGACGGTTACAAAGAAAAAAGCCTGCCGTTTCTGGCAGGCTTTTTTCATTTCGTATGTCAGCTTTCGATGGTGAGGCGTACTGAAACCTTGTCCGATGTGACGGGCAGGGTCATGCGCATCATTGTGCGCGGTTGTACCATTCTGCGATTGCGCGCTGCGTGGCTGACCAGCAGGCCGACCAGATCACGTGTATGGAGTCCTTTGCCATGACGGACATCTGCAATGCGAATCGCCGCCTGCTTAAGTGCCTGCACCGAAAACAGGGACCCGAGGGCTGAAGGCCGTGGCGCTTCTAGAGCCCATAGGCTGGGTGCCAAAGCATGTTGTCCGATCGTTTCATTCATATTCGACATCTCGAAACCCTCTACGCAATACTATTTTCGGGTCTAAAGCGGTTACGAGAGGGACTACCCCCTCGCTGGGATTAATTTGCGACTGCGTAGCAGCCAAAACTCTTCTTTTTCAGCGACGCACATGCATCCCAGGCTGCCTTCTTTGACGAAAATCCGACAAAGCGGGCGCGGTAGAATGTCGAACCGCCTTTTACGAATGTCTCGGTATGGGGGGAGGCTGACCGAAGTGGTCCGCCAACAGATGAGGACACTTTTGCAAGCATATCGCGTGCCTGACCTTCGCTTGGCAGCGAGCCAACCTGAATAGCCCATCCGCCTGATGCAGCTGCAGAAGCGGTTGTTACGGGATCAATATCATGCTGAGCAGGAGCCGCAGGGATTGCAGCCTTTGGCATTGGACGGACAGCTGCCTGCGCTGCGGCGAGTGCTGCCGGACGCGGCGTTGGTGCAGCAAGAGCCAGAACCTGCGGCTGATCAACGTCGCCTTCGCCTGATTCATTGTTGATGACGTCTTCAATGCCGGCTTGACGGGCTACAGGGACTGGGGCGTTGCGTGCCTTTGGCAGTTGAGCTGATGCGACAACCTGAGGAACGTCACCACGCATGGCAATGAGAGGTTCGGAAGCGCGACCACGTGTTGCCATTGGCAGGTATTTTTTGATGAGCTGCGCCATATGGGCATCGCGGCTTGCGCCGGTGTTGCCACCCATCACGACGGCGACGATGCGGCGTCCATCAAGATTAACCGATGAGGCAAGGTTGTAGCCGGAAGCATTGGTGTAGCCGGTCTTGATGCCGTCAACACCTTCGATACGGCCAAGCAGACGGTTGTGACCGCGAATGGTTTGACCGCGATATTGGAAACTACTGCGCGAAAAATAAGCAAATTCACGCGGGAAATGCTGGCGAAGTGCAATGCTGAGGATTGCCATGTCGCGCGCAGTTGTAACCTGCGACATGTTTGGCAGGCCGGAAGCATTGCGGAATGTGGTGTTGCTCATGCCAAGACGACGCGCTTTTGCCGTCATCATCTGTGCAAATCGCTCTTCCGAACCGCCAAGGAATTCACCGGATGCAGCTGCGACGTCGTTCGCTGACTTTGTTACCATTGCAAGGATTGCATCCTCGACGCGAATGGACTGGCCTTTTTTGAAGCCGATTTTTGTCGGTGGACGTGCTGCGGCATATGCGGAAACCGGAATTCGCGTGTCTTTGTTGATGCGACCTGACTGCATTGCCTCAAGAAGCATATAAATTGTCATCATCTTGGTCAGCGACGCCGGGTAACGTTTCGCATCGGCGCTGGATGCAAACAGTGTTTTACCTGTATTGGCGTCGACCACGATCGCAGCGTACCGATCATTGGCCGCAGCAGGAACCGTGGTTGTGGCCGTAGAGCAGCCTGTTACAACAGCAAGAAGAAGCGCAGCTTGCGCTGTTCTTTTCATGACATATGCGACTTTACTGAATGCGGTACGCACGATGATGACCTGCCTGTATTCCGGTTTTTTTGGACTGCGGCACAAAGGGCACACAGCAATCTAATTCAGGAACCTTACTGTCATCAGCGTTACCAATCCGTTTATGGTAACTGGATTATTCACACATTTTAAAAAAAAGTTGTGGTGCCGTTTTTGGGGAAGCCCATGGAACTCAGCCCGATCGATGCTCGGCGGACGCTCTGCGCGGATGCTTAAATCATAAGATTTGGCAATATTTTTGGGAGAGACCTGTGCCAATGCGCAGCCTTGTCATAAGTCTCGGTTGCAAGTGTCAGCGAAGGGCTTAAAATCAGCTTATGACGCCCTACATAAGGAAGGGCAAGCAGGCATAGAGTTGGGCATTGGGTGATAGGTTACATGCGGTATTTAAATCCAGTCATGCAAAGCAAGGCGAACGGCGGGAACGGACCGGATAACGGGACCGTTGTGGTTACGCGTACGCAGCCCAAAACCAAGAAGCCCAGCCTCTATCGCGTTCTGCTTCTCAATGATGACTATACTCCTATGGAGTTTGTCATTCATGTCCTGCAACGTTTTTTTCAGAAAGACATGGACGATGCGACGCGTATCATGTTGCATGTTCATAACCACGGTGTCGGTGAGTGCGGCGTATTCACATACGAAGTTGCTGAAACCAAGGTTAGTCAGGTCATGGATTTTGCCCGCCAAAACCAGCATCCATTACAATGTGTAATGGAGAAAAAGTGAGGTCATATGCCATCGTTTTCATCTAGCCTTGAAAGGGCGCTGCATCAGGCCCTCACAATCGCAAACGAGCGGCATCACGAGTATGCAACGCTCGAACATCTTCTGCTTGCTCTGATCGACGATCAGGATGCGGGCGCAGTGATGCGCGCCTGTAACGTCGATCTGGAGCATCTAAAAAGAATCGTGACCGATTACATCGATCGTGAGCTGGATAATCTCGTCACGGGCTATGATGAAGATTCCAAGCCAACTGCCGCTTTTCAACGTGTTATTCAGCGCGCGGTTATTCACGTCCAGTCCTCCAATCGCGAAGAAGTGACCGGCGCTAACGTGCTTGTTGCCATTTTTGCCGAGCGGGAAAGCCATGCTGCCTATTTCCTTCAGGAGCAGCAGATGACGCGCTACGATGCCGTCAATTATATCTCGCATGGCATTTCCAAACGCACGCAGAGCAGCGAAACGCGCACGCCGCGTGGCGCGGAAAGTCCGAGCGAAGAACGCACCAGCGTGGAACCGGAAGAAAGTCCGAAGAAAAAGCAGGATGCTCTTACCGCCTATTGCGTCAATCTGAACGAGAAAGCGAAATCCGGTCGCATCGATCCTTTGATCGGTCGTGACAGCGAGATCAGCCGCACCATTCAGGTGCTGTGCCGTCGCTCCAAGAATAACCCGCTTTATGTGGGTGATCCGGGTGTCGGCAAGACGGCAATTGCTGAAGGTCTTGCGAAGCGTATCGTTGAAGGTGACGTGCCTGAAGCGCTTGCGAATGCAACAATCTTCTCGCTCGACATGGGCACGCTGCTTGCCGGTACACGTTATCGCGGTGATTTCGAAGAGCGCTTGAAACAGGTTGTGAAAGAGCTTGAAGATTATCCGGGTGCGGTTCTCTTTATTGACGAAATTCACACCGTTATCGGTGCGGGTGCCACTTCGGGCGGTGCGATGGATGCATCAAACCTGTTGAAGCCTGCTCTGTCTTCCGGTGCAATCCGTTGCATCGGATCGACGACCTATAAGGAATATCGTCAGTTCTTTGAAAAAGACCGTGCACTTGTGCGCCGTTTCCAGAAGATCGACGTCAATGAGCCTTCGATCCCTGATGCCATTGAGATCATGAAGGGTCTGAAGCCGTATTTTGAAGACTTCCATAAGGTTAAATATACGGTTGATGCGATCAAGTCGGCTGTGGAGCTTTCCGCGCGCTATATCTCGGATCGCAAATTGCCGGATAAAGCCATCGACGTGATCGATGAAACCGGTGCAAGCCAGATGCTTCTGCCGGAAAACAAGCGCAAGAAGACCATTGGTGTCAAGGAAATCGAAGCAACCATTGCCACCATGGCGCGGATACCGCCCAAGTCGGTTTCCAAGGATGATGAGGTTGTGCTCTCGCATCTTGATGCAGAGCTCAAGCGCGTTGTTTATGGTCAGGATCTCGCGATTGAGGCGCTTTCGGCTGCAATCAAGCTTGCCCGTGCAGGCTTGCGCGAGCCGGATAAGCCCATTGGTTCTTATCTGTTCTCCGGCCCGACAGGTGTTGGTAAGACAGAAGTTGCCAAGCAGCTTGCATCGTCGCTTGGCGTCGAACTGCTTCGTTTCGACATGTCGGAATATATGGAGCGTCACACTGTATCGCGTTTGATCGGTGCGCCTCCCGGATATGTCGGCTTCGATCAGGGCGGTCTTTTGACCGATGGCGTGGATCAGCATCCGCATTGCGTGCTGTTGCTCGATGAAATCGAAAAGGCACATCCGGACCTTTACAACATTCTGTTGCAGGTTATGGATCATGGCTCGCTTACCGATCACAACGGCAAGAAGATCGATTTCCGCAATGTTATCCTGATCATGACCACCAATGCCGGTGCCGCCGATATGGCAAAGGCTGCGATTGGTTTCGGTTCGACGCGGCGTGAAGGTGACGACATGGAAGCGATCAACCGGTTGTTTACGCCGGAATTCCGCAACCGTCTCGACGCAATTGTTCCGTTTGGTCCGCTGCCGGTTCCCGTCATTCATCAAGTTGTGCAGAAGTTCGTGCTTCAGCTTGAAGCGCAGCTTGCAGAACGTGGTGTGACATTCGAACTGACCGAGCCCGCTATCGCATGGCTTGCTGACAAGGGCTACGATGAGCGCATGGGCGCGCGTCCACTGGCGCGCGTTATTCAGGAGCACATCAAGAAACCATTGGCCAATGAAGTGCTTTTTGGCAACTTGAAAAATGGCGGTACGGTTCGGGTTGATGTGAAGAAGAAAGAGGATGGTAAAACCGATCTCGTGCTTGAAACCCTTTCTTCGGACAAGCCAGTGAAGCCTAAAAAGGATATTCCGGCGGAAAAGAAGCAGCCCGTTCGCAAGAAGGCTGCGGCAAAGAAGCCTGAGAAGGAAAAGGTACTCGCTGGCAAGGATGATGCCGAGTCAAAACCTTCTGCCAAGGCATCAACGGCAAAATCATCGGTCCCTAAAGTGCCGCGTAAGAAATAAAAACGTAAAAAGGCCCTTCACGTGAAGGGCCTTTTTATATCGGGTGCATTTTCTCTCTCTCATGATCTAATTACCGTATGTCTTCGAGTCCATTCTCTAGTTCCGACCATCACTCAGCAGGGCAATCTGGCCATCTTGGCTGGTTTTTTCGTGGCACACGACGCATTGTGAGTGTGCCTGCTATCTTGCTGATGAGTTCGTTTATTGGCTTTTCAGGACTGGCGATTGAAAGCGGCATAACTGTCGGGCAGGCGGTGTTTATGACACTCACCATCTGGGCACTGCCTGCTAAGGTGGTGCTCATTGGTGCGATTAGCGCCGGAGCTTCAATCCCTGCCGCAGCTTTGGCGGTCGGATTGTCGTCGGTTCGGCTTATGCCGATGGTGGTGGCACTTTTACCGGAGCTGAAAGGCCCAAAGACGCGCAAGCTGACGCTGGCAGCGCTTTGTCATTTTGTGGCAGTGACCGCCTGGGTCATGGCGATGGAAGAGCTGCGCAATGTGCCGCGCGATATGCGCACAAGCTATTTTGCAGGCATTGGAAGCGTTCTGGTCGGAACGAATGCGCTTGTGGTGGCCTTGGTTTATACATTATCGGCGTCGTTTCCGCCGGTGTTGTTTGCAGCGCTTTTCATGCTTACGCCAATGTATTTTCTGACGTCGCTCTGGCGATCAGCGCGGGAACGGGCAGGGCAGATTGCCATGGTTTCCGGCATCGTGCTGTTTCCGATCTTTCATCAATTCGCACCGGGCTATGATCTGTTGGTGACGGGAGTCGTTGGCGGATTGATTGCATTTGTCTTTCATCGTTTGCGCAAGGCAAAGAAGGAGGCTGTGCAATGAACTGGGACAGTTATTCCGACTGGTGGTGGCCGCTTATGTTCATCCTGCTTGCAGGCGCACTTCCGACCTATCTTTTCCGTGTTATGGGCGTCATTGTTGGCGGTCGGATACGTGAAGATTCCGAGGTTCTGGTGTTCGTGCGCTGTGTCGCGACGGCACTTGTCGCGGGTGTGATCGCCCAGCTTATTCTTTATCCGAACGGGGAGCTTGCGAACTCCCCGATGTGGTTGCGCGTTGGATCAGCCGCTGCCGGTTTTGTTGCTTATCTCATTGCCGGAAAGCGGTTGCTTGTCGGCATATTGGTGACAGAGGCGTTTCTGATAACGGGTTTGTTAAGCTTATAAAGATGATTCTTATCAAAGTGCTGCGCGGATTTTCTCAGCATTTGCTGTAAGAACGGCTGGATCTTCCATTTTTCCGGTATGAGGCTTTAATTCTACACCCTCAAAACGCGGGATGACGTGGAAGTGCAGATGATAAACTGTCTGGCCTGCTGCCGGTTCATTAAACTGGCTGACAGTGACGCCATCGGCATCAAAAGCTTTCTTCACGGCATTGGCGATCTTTTGAACGGCCTTGATGGCTTGAGCGAGCGCTTCCGGCTCTGCATCAAGCAGATTGCGCGATGGTGCTCTGGGAACAACCAGCGTGTGGCCGGTTCCCTGCGGCATGACATCCATAAAAGCGACGACATCATCCGTTTCATAAACGCGTGTTGACGGAATTTCGCCGCGCAGGATTTTCGCGAAAATGTTGTTGTCGTCATAAGTGGCGGACATGCTTGTTTCTCCAGTTCACTCAATTATCAAGCTGGTTATGTGTGCCTGAAAGGCGTGTGCTTTTCCAGTGCCGTGTGGATCTGTTCGATTTCGTGCCGTTCATGTTCCAGATAGTCACTGACCGCACGGCGGAAGCCTTCATGTGCAATGTAATGCGCGGAATGGGTTGTGACCGGCACATAGCCACGGGCAAGCTTGTGTTCACCTTGCGCACCCGCTTCGACAACGCGCAGTTTTCGCTCAATCGCAAAGTCGATTGCCTGATGGTAACAGACTTCGAAATGGAGATAGGGGTGATCTTCGATGCAGCCCCAGTGTCGGCCATAGAGCGTATCGCTGCCGATAAAATTGATGGCACCGGCAATATAACGTCCGCTGCGTTTTGCCATTACCAGCAATATGTCTTCGGCCATCGCTTCACCAATCAGCGAGAAAAACTGACGGTTGAGGTAAGGGCGCCCCCATTTGCGGTTACCCGTATCTACGTAGAACTCAAAAAAGTCGTCCCATACAGATTCCGTCAGATCCTTGCCAGTCAGCCAGTCGATTTCTACGCCTTCGGAAAGCGCATCGCGGCGCTCTTTTTTGAGTGCTTTGCGTTTTCTGGAAACAAGTTCATTTAGAAAATCATCATATTTAGAAAAGCCATTGTTTATGAAATGAAACTGTTGATCCGTTCTATGTAGAAAGCCGGCTGCTTCGAGTGCCGAAATTTCGCTTAAAGGCGCAAATGTTACATGTGCAGAAGAAGCGCCTGTCTGATCAGTGAGTTGCCGAAGTCCGGTTGCGAGAGCGACCTGAATGGCTTCCGGTTCAAACTCCCGATGATGCAGCAATCGTGGGCCAGTGGCGGGGGTGAAAGGAATGGAAGCCTGAAACTTTGGGTAGTATCGGCCGCCTGCGCGCTCAAAAGCATCGGCCCAGCCGTGGTCGAAGACATATTCGCCCTGGCTATGCCCTTTCAGGTAATTGGGGACGGCTCCAATCAGAAACCCCTGATTGTCTTCGAGGCGTAGATAATGGGGTAACCAGCCAGCTTGTTGAGACACGGAGCCGGATTGTTCCAGCGCCAGAAGAAATGCGCGTGAAACAAAGGGATTATAATTGTCACCCTGCCGGGAGGCTCCGGCAAGGCGGTTCCATTCGGCTTCCGAAAAATCGCCGACGCTTTCGACGACGCGAAGGGCGAAGCTTTGCTCAGTCTGCCTCTCGTCGTCACTCATGGATTTTCTCTCTAAGCTACCAATGATCGGGGATCGAAACCTTCAAAGGTAATCTGGTCCACGTTGAGATCGCTGTGCTTCTTCATTTCCAAATCGCGCACTGTCCAGCTGATGACCGGAAGGTTGAGCTTGTCGCGCACGAAGCTGACGAAAGGGTTGGGTAGATGATGCACATTGTAGGATACGAATGAAATCGGATGCGCGAGCATCGAGAAATGTGCCTCGAAATGCTTCATTCTGGTGCCTTCAGCCGTCAGGCCGCCGGGAATGCCCGGAGCATCGCTTGCAAACAGTCGCACCAGATGATGGTCGAAAGACATGATTGCAACTTCGCCCTTATAATCCGCCAATTCCTTGGCGACGGCGGCCACAAGGCCGTCATCACGGCCTTCAATGCCCTTCAGCTCGATTACGATAGGCACGCGGCCAGCCACAAGGTTAAGCATCTGCTTGAGCGTTGGCGCATGATCATCTGTGCCGCCAATGCGCAACTCAGTGGCCTCGGCAAGTGTCAGATCGCTGATACGGCCTTTGCGTCCAGTAAGGCGTTCAAGATCATCATCATGAAACACGATGACGCCGCCATCTTTGGTCAGGTGCACGTCGCATTCAATCGCAAAGCCGGCTTTTGCGGCTGCATCAAAGGCTGAGAGCGTGTTTTCCCAGCGCGCATTGTTGAGGTCGTGGAGACCACGATGCGCAATCGGCTGCTTTTTGAGCCATTCAGGAGAAGACATTATGCAACCTCAATGATGGCTTCAACTTCAACAGGTGCATTCAGCGGCAGGCTTGCCACACCGACAGCGGAGCGCGCGTGTTTACCCGCATCACCAAGGACTGCGACGAGCAGATCGGATGCGCCATTGGCAACCAGGTGTTGCTCAACGAACGTTGTGCTCGAAGATACGAATACGGTGATTTTCACAATTCGCTTAATGCGGTTAAGATCGCCAAGCGCTGCCTTTGCCTGTGCCAGAATGTTGATGGCGCAGGCGCGTGCAGCCGTCTGACCGTGAGCAACCGTTAAGGTATCGCCAATCTGGCCTGTGTGCACAAGCTTGCCGCTTTCCAGTGGAAGCTGACCGGATGTGAGCAGCAAAGAGCCCGTCTGTGCGAAAGGCACATAGTTTGCGGCTGGCGCTGCCGCCTCCGGCAAAGATATACCCAGATTTTTAAGACGGCTGTCGATTGTGTCGGTCATTCCATTAATCCTTGCTAACTTAATGCCTTCTACTTCCGACTTTATACATAGAATCGGTGAAGCTTTTGGGGAGGGTGCGATTTTTGCCTCGCTTCCGCCACGAGTTTTTTTATCATGCTCCTCAACAGATCGGGAGATTCATATATGCGTTTTTTGAGTATGGCATTTGCGGCGTCCGGAGCTGCGGTTTGTATCTGGGGCGGCGTTGCCAATGCGGCTTCGACGGTGACGTTGGTTCCGCATCGCGCAGTGTATGATCTTACATTGGATCGTGCCGATGAAAAATCTGGGATCACTGGTCTGACGGGCCGCATGGTTTACGAGTTTAATGGTTCTGCTTGCGAAGGTTACACAACGAATTTTCGGTTTGTAACACGCATTGACATGGACGAGCAGCCGCAACGCGTGACTGATCAGCAGACGACAACCTTTGAAAGTGGTAACGGCAAGGATTTCCGTTTCGTCAACAAAACCTTTGTCGACAAGGAGCTGGTCAAGGAAGTACGCGGTGATGCCAAGGTTGAAGATGGGAAGACCGTGGTTGCACTCACCAAGCCGAAGGAAAACAAGCTTGATCTGAAGGCGACGCAGTTTCCAACCATGCATATGGAAGAACTTGTTACCAAGGCTGTAGCCGGAGAGAAATTTTACCAGACGTCTCTTTATGATGCATCAGAAGATGCGGACCGTGTTGTTTCGACGACCGTTGTTGTCGGTAAGGAACAGCAAGCCAAGGGCGATGAAGCCAAAGCCATGGGCAAGTTCATGAAGGACAATGTCTGGCCGGTGACGATCTCCTATTTTGACGACAAGGAAAAGCAGGACGGTCTTCCAATCTATCGTATCAATTTCAAGCTCTACCGAAACGGCATCACCCGTGACCTGACCATGGACTATGGAGATTTTTCCATGCACGGAAAGTTGGTTAAGCTCGATGTTTATGGCGAGGATAAAAGCACCGTTAAACAAGCCTGCCCTTAGTAAGAGGTATATTTTATAACTATTAATTGCGGTTGCATGCCGATTAAGTTTCATTTTATTGTTTTTTTTATAGTTATAAAGACGTGATATAGTAAAATTATTTATGTGGATTGTTTTATGAAGAAATTATTGTTTCTGGCTTCTGTTGTTTTCTTGGCAGCTTCTCCGTCTATGGCGGCTGCCAAGCATCACCACCCGGTGACAAAAGCCAATCCTCAATGTGTGCGAACAGACAAGGCTCAGATTGCCACTCTCTTTGATCGTTGGAACAATTCACTGCGGACAGGAGATGCGCGTAAAGTAGCCGCAAACTACGCACGTGACTCGGTGCTTCTGCCTACTATGTCCAATCGTGTGCGTAAGACTGACGGGGAGCGGATCGATTACTTTGAACATTTTTTAAAAGAGCATCCCGTCGGGCATATAGATAGCCGCACAATCCGAATTGGTTGTAATGACGCGATTGACACAGGTGCTTACACTTTTACTTTTGCTGACGGGAAAAAAGTGCAGGCCCGCTATACGTTTACTTATGTTTGGGATCATAAGCGATGGTTGATTTCCTCCCATCATTCTTCACTGATGCCTGAAAAGTAAGAGAACTGCTAAGCCGAGAATTTGAATAGCTTGAGCCGCTAGCTTATATAGCCACCCAGCTTGGTTTCATCTGATTGGTGAAATCAAACGCTCTCCCGTATTTGAGGGGCAGGGCTTGCATTTATCGGCGCGTTGGTTTAACAGCGCGCCTATTCCACACACGGGATTGGGCTTTTGCCGGGAGAAATCCGGCCTCAGCCTCCGGTGGCGAGTGATCGCCTCAGCCCGTGGAGGTTAAACCGGAAAAGGAAAATACAGATGGCATTGCCTGAATTCAGCATGCGCCAGCTTCTGGAAGCTGGTGTTCACTTTGGTCACCAGACACACCGCTGGAACCCAAAGATGGCTCCATATATCTATGGCGACCGCAACAACATTCACATTCTTGATCTGTCGCAGACCGTTCCTCTGCTGCACAACGCGCTGAAGGTCGTTTCCGACACCGTTGCTCGTGGCGGTCGCGTTCTGTTCGTTGGTACGAAGCGTCAGGCTTCGGACATTATTGCTGACGCAGCAGCCCGTTCGGCTCAGTATTATGTCAACGCGCGCTGGCTCGGCGGCATGATGACCAACTGGAAGACAATCTCGAATTCGATCCAGCGTCTGCGCAAGCTTGACGAAATCCTTTCCGGCGAAGCACAGGGCTTCACCAAGAAGGAACGCCTGAACCTTGAGCGCGAACGTGAAAAACTTGACCGCGCACTCGGTGGCATCAAGGACATGGGTTCGGTTCCTGACCTGATGTTCATCGTTGACACCAACAAGGAAGCAATTGCTATCCAGGAAGCCAAGCGTCTTGGTATTCCAGTTGTTGCGATCATCGATTCGAACTGTAATCCAGATCAGATCGACTATCCAATCCCGGGCAACGACGATGCTGCACGTGCTATTTCGCTTTATTGCGACCTGATTGCACGCGCTGCTCTCGACGGTATTGCACGTCAGCAGGGCGCTATGGGCATCGACATTGGTGCACAGGCTGAAGTTCCTGTTGAGCCAGCTCTCGAAGCTCCGGCTGCAGGCGCATAATCAGCGTTTATGATTTTCATCCACTCGTCATATGACGGGTGGATAACTTCATTCGTTCCGATGCAATCAGCGTCGGTTAAAAGTTGGCACACCCATTCGGTGTGCCTTCGCTTTCGTGAAAGGCGACACAATGAGCATTTCCGCATCACAGGTTAAAGAACTCCGCGAACTGACCGGCGCTGGCATGATGGACTGCAAGGCAGCGCTTGCTGAAACCAATGGCGACATCGAAGCAGCTGTTGATTATCTGCGCGCCAAGGGTATCGCTAAGGCTGACAAGAAGGCTGGCCGTACGGCTGCTGAAGGTCTGGTTGGCGTTGCAGCTTCCGGCAACAAGGCTGTTGTTGTTGAAGTCAACTCCGAAACCGACTTCGTTGCCCGCAACGATGCTTTCCAGGATCTCGTTCGCAAGATTGCCCAGACCGCTCTGTCGACTGACGGTTCGTCTGAAGCTGTTGCTGAAGCAAACATCGAAGGCAAGTCGGTAACGCAGGCTGCTAAGGATGCTGTTGCAACCATCGGTGAAAACATCAGCTTCCGCCGTTCGGCAGCTCTTGAAGTCTCCAAGGGTGCAGTTGCTACCTATATTCACAATGGCGTTGCAGATGGCCTCGGCAAGCTCGGCGTTCTCGTTGCAATCGAAACGGAAGGCAATGCAGAAGCTGCAAGCGCATTCGGTCGTCAGGTTGCCATGCACGTTGCTGCGATCAACCCGCTTGCTCTGACTGCTGCTGATGTTGATCCGGCTGCTGCTGAGCGCGAAAAGGCGATCTTCATCGAGCAGGCTCGTGAATCGGGCAAGCCAGACAATATCATCGAAAAGATGATCGAAGGCCGTATGCGCAAGTTCTACGAAGAAGTTGTTCTTCTTTCGCAGGCTTTCGTTATCAATCCTGACCTTACTGTTGAAGCAGCACTCAAGGAAGCTGAAAAGTCGATCGGCGCTCCTGCCAAGATCACCGGCTTTGCGCGTATTGCGCTTGGCGAAGGTATCGAGAAGGAAGAAAGCGATTTTGCTGCTGAAGTTGCTGCGGCAGTTAAGGGCTAATCAGTCTTTTCGTCTGAAAAGGCTTTTGATTATGAAGGGCATCGCGTGACAACGCGGTGCCCTTCGTGTATCGCAACCTCAATAGTAACAGTCGTTCATCATCTGCGGAGAAACCTCCATGTCCGTTAAGCCCGCCTATAAACGCGTTCTTTTGAAAGCCTCTGGTGAGGCACTGATGGGCAGTCAGGGTTTTGGCATCGATGTTTCGGTCGCTGATCGCATTGCAAACGACATCAAGCAGGCGCGTGCTCTTGGCGTCGAGGTTGGCGTTGTCATTGGCGGCGGTAATATTTTCCGCGGCGTGGCTGTTGCCTCAAAGGGGGGCGACCGCGTGATCGGCGATCACATGGGTATGCTCGCAACCATCATCAATTCGCTGGCTTTGCGCACCTCGCTGCACAAGATCGGTGTGGATGCTGTCGTTCTGTCGGCAATCGCCATGCCCGAAATCTGCGAGAGCTTCTCCCAGCGGCAGGCAACTGCTTATATGGATGAGGGCAAGGTTGTTATTTTTGCGGGCGGCACCGGCAACCCATTCTTCACGACAGATTCTGCGGCGGCCCTGCGTGCTGCTGAAATCGGTGCGGATGCCCTTTTGAAGGGAACACAAGTCGACGGTATCTATACCGCCGATCCTAAAAAAGACCCGGAAGCCACCCGTTTCGATCATCTCACCCATAAGGAAGTTCTTGATCGCGGACTTGCTGTCATGGATACCACAGCAGTTGCACTTGCACGTGAGAACAACATTCCGATAATAGTCTATTCCATTCATGAAAACGGCGGCTTGGCCGAAATTCTGCAAGGCAGGGGACGCTGCACGATCGTTTCCGATAACTGATCATTGACCTTGCCCCCAAGCACTGAAGGAGAAATTGCATGAGCGATGTTTTTGACATCAACGACCTGAAGCGCCGCATGGAAGGCGCCGTTAACGCGCTGAAGCATGACCTTGGTGGCCTGCGTACAGGCCGCGCATCAGCAAGCTTGCTCGAGCCGATCACGATTGAGGCTTATGGCTCCACAATGCCGATCAATCAGGTTGCCAATATTACTGTGCCAGAATCGCGTATGCTTTCGGTGTCCGTGTGGGACAAGACCATGGTTGGTGCTGTTGAGCGTGCGATTCGTGATTCTGGTCTTGGTCTCAATCCGATCACCGACGGCATGACGCTGCGTATTCCTTTGCCCGAACTGAACGAACAGCGTCGTAAAGAGCTGGTCAAGATTGCGCATCAATATGCCGAACAGGGCCGTATTGCTGCACGCCATGTTCGTCGCGATGGTATGGACACGCTGAAAAAGCTGGAGAAGGACGGCGACATCAGTCAGGATGACAGCCGCGGACTTTCCGAAAAAGTCCAGAAGCTGACTGACGATACCATTGCTGAAATGGACAAGATTGTTACCGTCAAAGAAGGAGAGATCATGCAGGTTTAGGCCGCGCATGATTTTTCAGTGAGGGAGAGCAGCGATATGTCCGATCCGCGCCATATAGCTATTATCATGGACGGTAATGGACGTTGGGCGAAGGCGCGAGGGCTTCCGCGAAGCGCTGGCCACAGGGCCGGCGTTGAAGCATTGCGCGAGACGGTGCGCTATGCTGGTGATCGCAAACTTGGCTACCTCACCCTTTTTGCATTTTCATCTGAAAACTGGTCGCGCCCAAGCGGTGAAGTCGGCGATCTTATGGGGTTGCTCAAGCTTTTCATCCGGCGTGACCTTGCCGAACTGCATCGCAACAATGTTCGTGTGCGCATCATTGGCGAGCGGGACGGGTTGGCGTCTGATATTTGCGCCTTGCTCACGGAAGCTGAATCGCTGACGCGCAAAAATACCGGCCTTAATCTGATTATCGCGTTCAATTATGGGTCGCGTGACGAAATCGCGCGTGCGGTGAAGAGCCTTGCAGCCGATGTGGCGGCAGGGCGCCTTGATCCGTCTTCTATTTCGCCGGAGCTGATCTCGGCTAATCTTGATACTGCCGGAATTCCCGATCCGGATCTGATTATCCGTACGAGCGGCGAAATGCGGCTTTCTAATTTTCTGCTCTGGCAGGCTGCCTATTCCGAATTTCTGTTCGTGCCGGGACACTGGCCTGATTTCAAGGCCGCTGATCTTGATGCTGCTTATGAAGCTTTCCGTCAGCGTGAACGTCGTTTTGGTGGCGTAGAGGTGCCCAACAAGCTCGAAGAGTGCTCACCCGCAATCGAATGCACGCCAGCAAAAGGTGCCGCGGTTTGATGTGGCCTGACCGCATAGAGCGCCGTGCACCTGTTGGGGCGCACAATCGTCGCTCTCACAGTTTAAGTTAGCCGAAAGGTATCAATGTCAAATCTGCAAACGCGTATTCTGACCGCCATTGTTCTCGGAGCCGCAGCTCTTTGGCTGACCTGGATAGGCGGGCTGGGGTTCACCCTGTTCTCCATCGCGATTGGGCTGGCGATGTTTTATGAGTGGGCGGAACTGAGCGCGACAAAGCAGACGTTATTTTCACGTTTCTTTGGCTGGGGTTGGTTGCTGGTAACCTTTGTGCTTTTGATTCTTGATCGTGGGGCCTTGCTGACGATTGGTTTCCTGTTGGCAGGTTCGATTGTTCTTTTGGCAACGCAGTGGAAGACCGGGCGCGGCTGGCCTGCTGCCGGTCTTTTTTATGCGGGTTTTTCTGCAATTTCTCTTTCGTTGTTGCGTGGCGACGAGCCGTTCGGGTTCACAGCTATCTGCTTCCTGTTTGCAGTTGTATGGTCGACCGATATCGCTGCCTATTTCAATGGGCGCGCGCTCGGTGGACCGAAACTTGCGCCGCGCTTTTCGCCCAACAAAACATGGTCGGGCGCTTTGGGCGGTGCTGCTGCCGCTGTCGCGGGCGGCATTCTGGTCGCATCGCTCGTTGCTGCTCCGGGAAGTTTTATTGTCCCGCTGCTGGCGCTTTTGTTGTCAATTGTCTCGCAGATCGGCGATCTTGCAGAATCATGGGTGAAGCGTCAGTTCGGCGCTAAAGATTCTGGTCGTCTTCTGCCGGGGCATGGTGGTGTTCTTGATCGCGTTGATGGACTTGTGGCTGCTGCCGCTATTTTGTACCTATTTGGTGCTATTATTGCAGAGCCTGATGTGCCATCAGCCATATTTTTTAGTTTCTGACAGCGTATGAATTTGTAGGAGTGGTAATTTGCAGGAGGCTCTTGCCTTTTTCATTGGTGGTGAAAGTCTGTTCGTAGGGACGATTATTCCATTTCTGTTTGTGCTGACTGTTGTCGTTTTTGTGCATGAAATGGGACATTATCTGGTTGGCAGATGGTGCGGCATTGGTGCGAGCGCCTTTTCTATCGGTTTTGGACCAGAACTGATCGGCTTTAACGACCGACACGGCACGCGCTGGAAGCTTTCGGCTATCCCGCTTGGCGGCTATGTGAAGTTTCTGGGCGATGAGAGTGCCACCAGTTCGCCTGTCGGTGTGGATAATTCCACTCTCAGTGCAGAAGAACAGAGCAGGGCTTTTCATACCCAACCGGTCTGGAAGCGTGCTGCAACGGTGTTTGCCGGTCCTGCATTCAACATCATTCTCACGGTTGTTATCTTCAGCGTATTTTTTGGCCTGTATGGTCGACAGATTGCCGATCCGCTTGTTGCCGGTGTTCAGCCGAACACACCGGCTGCTGAGGCTGGCTTTAAGCCGGGTGATCGCTTTATGAGTGTCGACGGGCAGAAGATTACGACGTTTGCTGATGTGCAGCGGATTGTTTCCGGTCGCTCGGGTGATGTTTTAGACTTCACAGTGGAGCGCGACGGAAAACTGGTTGATCTGCAAGCCACGCCAGCGCTCGTTGAACGCACCGATCCCCTTGGCAATAAAGTCAAGATGGGTGCAATCGGCGTGGAAATCACGCAGGAAGTCGGAAATTTTCGCAGGATTGAATATGGTCCATTCGAATCAGTGGGACAGGCGATTCTGGAAACCGGCCATATCATCAGCCGGACCGGAGAATTTTTTCAGCGCTTTGCCGTTGGACGCGAAGATAAGTGCCAACTCGGTGGTCCTGTTAAGATTGCTAATATGGCTGGTAAGGCCGCAAGCCAGGGATTTGACTGGTTGATTCAGCTCACAGCCATGCTTTCCATTGGTATCGGGCTTCTGAACCTGTTTCCGTTGCCGCCTTTGGACGGTGGGCATCTGGTTTTTTATGCCGTGGAAGCGATCAAGGGCAGCCCTGTGTCTGTCGGCGCGCAGGAGATTTTTTACCGCGTTGGATTCCTCGTTGTTATGGGATTCATGGGGTTCGTACTTTTCAACGACTTGTTTGCCTGCTAGATCACTGGGCAAATTGGTCGACGAGGAACCGGGTCGCGTTGTTACTTTGGCGGGGCCTGCCATTTTTTAAGAAGCACCACGCACATTAAAAACTGTGCAGAGGTGTTAATCAGAAATGAACATTGGGAGCGAGGACTGGAAAAGCGTAGTGATCTGTTTACCATAAACATTAAATCGCGTGGCATGGATGCCACGCTAATTGCTTAAGTAAACAGATTTTAACTGTGGCGCTTGCTTGTATAGAAAAACCGGTTATTACGGTTGTATCTATACGTGCATTTCTGGGAAAATCGCCCCGGGGACAGAAAGAAACGAAGGTTCGGAAAGCCCATGACGGCAAGTTCTAAATTCTTTGGTGCCGCTTCAGCGCTCGCCATGTCAGTTGCTCTTGTAGCTTCGGGTTCGGCTGCGCTTTCTCTGGTGTCGGTCAATGCTGCTCAGGCTGCTGTTGTCAATCGCATCGAAGTGCGCGGAAATTCGCGCGTTGATGCGCAGACAATCCGTGACAATATCGATATTCGCCCAGGCAAAGCTTTCAACAGCACCGATATTGATGACGCCGTAAAGCGTCTTTATGCCATGGGGCTGTTTTCTGATGTTCGCATCAATCAGTCCGGTAGCACGCTTGTCATCCATGTTGATGAACGTAAGGTCGTTAATAACGTCCTGTTCCAGGGCAACAAGAAGATCAAGGATCCTGACCTTGCTCGCGCTATCCAGCTTAAGCCGCGCTCGCCTTATGATGCTGCGGTGATGGAAGCTGACAAGGAAGCCATTAAGGGTGCCTATGCACATATCGGCCGCAGCGATGCGATCGTGAATGCACGGACGGTTGATCTTGGTCAGGGCCGCGTCAATGTGGTCTATGAGATCACAGAAGGTGGTCGCACAAAGATCGCTGACATTAATTTTGTCGGCAACAACGTCTATAGCGCGCGTCGTCTGCGCGATGTGATCTCCACAAAGCGTTCGAACCCGCTGTCGTGGTTGACCCGTAACGACGTTTACGATGAAGGTCGCTTGCAGGCTGACGAAGAAGCGCTGCGTCGTTTCTACTACAATCGCGGCTATGCGGATTTCCGTGTGTTGTCGTCGAATGCTGTGCTTGATCCGGCGACCAACGAATACACGATCACCATCAATGTTGACGAAGGTCAGCGTTATAATTTCGGTAATGTAACCGTAGAAAGCACCGTAGAAGGTGTTGATACGCAGGCTCTCGATCGTCTTGTGAAGACGCGTACGGGTAAGCCTTACAGTGCCAAGGAAGTTGAAGATTCGGTTACGGCTATCACCGAAAACGTCGCCGGTAGCGGTTATGCGTTTGCCAAGGTTGAGCCTCGTGGTGACCGTGATTTCGAAAACAACACGATTTCGCTTGTTTACAGTGTTGATCAGGGTCCGCGCGCTTATGTTGAGCGCATTGAGATCCGTGGCAACGACAAGACCCGTGATTATGTTATTCGTCGTGAGTTCGACATGAATGAAGGCGATGCCTTCAATCAGGTTATGGTTCAGCGCGCGAAGCGTCGTCTTGAAGCGCTCGATTTCTTCCAGACAGTTAATGTGTCGACCGCGCCGGGTGCAGAGCCTGATCAGGTGATCCTGATTGTCGATGTTGTCGAAAAGTCGACCGGTGAATTCTCGATCGGCGGTGGTTATACGACGGGTGGTGATTCGCCGGGTGCGCAGGTTGAAGCTGCGATTACCGAGCGTAACTTCCTCGGACGTGGCCAGTTCGTCCGTATCAGTGCCGGTGCCGGTCAGGACAAGATGCGTAACTACGCCTTGTCGTTCACCGAGCCATATTTCCTTGGCTATCGCATGTCGGCCGGGTTTGACGTATTCCGTCGCTCATATCGCGTGAGCAGCGGTGGTCGTTACGACGTTGAGCAGACGGGTGGCACGATTCGTTTCGGTCTTCCGATTACGGATAACTTCTCGGCTGGTCTTGCTTACAATCTCGTTCAGGAAAAGTATAAGCTTGACGTTCTTGACGCCCAGGGCAACCCAGACCCGAACTATTATGCCCCAGCGCTTATCGAAGCTGGCCAGCATAGCCCATGGCTTCGTTCTTCGATCAGCTACTCGCTGACCTATAACTCCATTGATGATATGAAGAATCCGCATGATGGTATTTATGCGCGCTTCAATCAGGAGTTTGCAGGTCTGGGCGGCGATGCGAAATACATCAAGACCACGTTCAAGGCTAACTACTATCAGACACTCGCACAGGAAGCTGACATTGTCGGTATGCTGGGTGTTGGCGGTGGTTACATCCACGAGTTCGGCAATGATGGCGTTCGTATCTTCGATATGTTCAAGAACAATTCGGATATGATCCGCGGTTTCAAGTTTAACGGTATCGGTCCTTATCAGGACGCTGGAAACGGCAACCGCTACTGGCTTGGTGGAACCACCTACGCAAATGCTACGGCTGAAGTTCAGTTCCCGATGCCTGTTGTTCCGGAAAGCCTTGGTATTCGCGGTGCATTGTTTGCTGATGCAGCGACACTTTACGGAAACAGTTCCTCGCTTGGTGGTCAACCTGTTCTCGGCGATGACAAGAAGCTCCGCGCTTCGGTCGGTGTCAGCTTGATGTGGGCTTCGCCGTTTGGTCCGTTGCGCTTTGACTACGCATTCCCAGTTGCTAAGGCTGATACCGATAAGGTTCAGAATTTCAACTTCGGTGTTTCGACCAAGTTCTAATAGATTTGCCTTTTCCCGGGGCAGACATGCCCCGGGCAAGAAAGTGCTTTGATGGCAGATCCCATTTTTTTCAAGCCTTCCCGTGAACTCACGATCGGCGATATTGCAGATTTCACCGGTGCAAGCCTTCGTAACCCGAAGCTTGCGCCGCGTGCTGTTGCGCGTTTGGCGTCTTTAAGCGACGCAAGTGACGATGCGCTTGTTTTCGTTGATGGCAAGAGAAATGCGTTAGCGCTTGCCGGTATGAAAGCCGCAGGCGTTTTATGCTCCGAAGATGTCGCAGACAGCGTTCCTCCCGGCATCGCCGCACTTGTTACCCGCAATCCACACCGTGATTTTTCGTCCGTTGGACGGATGCTGTTTCCTGTTTCCGTGCGGCCTGAAAGCTGGCTGGGCGAGTCCGGCATTTCACCTTCTGCATTCATTCATCCATCTGCGAAGATTGAAGAGGGTGCAACGATTGAAGCCGGCGCGATGATTGGCAGAAATGTCAGCATCGGTTCCGGCACGCTGATTGCAGCCACGGCTGTTGTGGGTGAGGGCTGTCAGATCGGGCGCGATAGCTATATTGCGCCGGGTGTTGCCATTCAGTTTGCGATGGTCGGCAATCGTGTGTCTTTGCATCCGGGTGTTCGCATCGGGCAGGATGGGTTTGGCTATGTGCCGGGTCCGCGCGGGCTTGAAAAGGTACCTCAGCTTGGCCGCGTTATTCTTCAGGATGATGTGGAAATCGGTGCAAATACCACGATAGACCGTGGAGCATTGAACGACACGATTATCGGTGAAGGCACCAAGATCGATAATCTTGTGCAGATTGCACATAATGTGCGCTTTGGCCGGTTTTGCGTTGTGGCTGCACTTTGTGGCATTTCCGGCAGTGTTGTTATCGGTGATCAGACCATGATCGGTGGCAGTGTCGGCCTTGCCGATCATGTCGTTATCGGTTCGCGTGTGCAGATTGCTGCGGGAAGCGGCGTTATGAATGACATACCCGATGGTGAGCGTTGGGGGGGCGTCCCTGCTCGACCAATCAAGCAATGGTTCCGAGATATTGCGAATATCCGAAGCATCGGGAAACCAAGAAAGGAGCAATCCTCTGATGAGTGATGCTAATCTGAAGCTGGAAACCGCAGACATTCAGGATATTTTGCGTGCGCTTCCGCATCGTTATCCGTTTTTGCTCATTGACCGTATCATTAATATTGATGGCGATCAGTCTGCGACTGGCATCAAGAATGTTTCGATGAATGAGCCGCATTTTACTGGCCATTTTCCAGACAAGCCGATTATGCCGGGCGTTCTGATCATTGAAGCTATGGCACAGACAGCTGGCGCAATCACAGTTCTTCATAATGGTGCTGATAAGCCGAGCCTCGTCTATTTCATGACAATCGACAAAGCCAAGTTCCGTCGCCCTGTTGTTCCTGGCGATCAGCTTCACCTTCACGTGAAAAAGATCAAACAGCGCGGAAATATCTCTAAATTTGAGTGCGTAGCAGAGGTCGATGGCGTAAAGGTTGCCGAAGCTGAAGTCGCCGCGATGGTTGGCGTAGCCGAAGAGAAGGCGTGAGTACCTCAATGAAGGAAACTTTTATCCACCCTACTGCTCTCGTTGAGGCGGGTGTGGAACTTGGGCAGGGCGTATCTGTCGGCCCTTTTTGCCATGTGCTATCTGGTGCTATCATCGGTGATGGCTCGGAACTGATGAGCCATGTTGTGGTCAGCGACGCGGTAACGCTCGGCGCTGGCGCAAAGGTATATCCGCATGCTGTTCTGGGTTGCGATCCGCAGAATGGAAAGCATAAAGGCGGACCGACCCGACTGACAGTGGGTACGAATTGCCTTATCCGCGAAGGTGTCACCATGCATCGCGGTTCAGACAGCAGTCGCGGCTTCACAAGTGTTGGCGACAATTGCCAGTTTCTCGCCTATGCGCATGTGGCGCATGATTGCGATGTTGGCAATCACGTTACATTCGCCAATAACGTCATGATCGGCGGTCATGTCGAGATCGGTGACTATGCGATTCTTGGCGGTGGTTCGGCTGTTCACCAGTTCACGCGCGTTGGACATCATGCCTTTGTTGGCGGGATGGCCGCACTTGCACATGATCTCATCCCTTACGGCAGTGCGATCGGCAACCATGCGTATCTTGGTGGTCTGAATATCATCGGAATGAAGCGTTCCGGTATGCAGCGCAAGGATATCCATAATCTGCGCCACGCGGTGCATATGCTGTTTGATCGCTCCAAGCCTGTGCGTGAACGCGCGCAGGACGTTCTCAAGGCAATTCCTGACTCCGATGGTGTGAAGGACCTGATTTCCTTCATTCTTGTTGAAAATAAACGTGCCTATTGTACGCCGCCGCTTGGTTCATCCATAGGCGGAGCGATGGATGATGGTGACGGTGATTGATAGCGGGAAAAGCGCGATAATGCGCCCGCGCACGGCCATTATTGCTGGCAATGGTCTTTTGCCGATTAAAGTTGCCGAGGCTCTGAAGGCGGATGGAAATCCGCCTTTTGTGCTTCCGTTGCGCGGTGAAGCTGATGCTTCACTTTATGATTATGATCATCAGGAAATTTCGGCTGTTGATTTTGGCATGCTGATGCGCGCCATGCGGTCTGCTGGCGTTTCGCAAGTGGTTCTGGCCGGTGGTCTTCGCAATCGACCACATTTGAGCGATTTGAAGCTTAATTTACCGACAATCCGGGCTGCGCGGTATGTTCTGGTTGCGCTCAGTCAGGGCGATGATGCGCTGTTGCGCGCCTTTATGCGCTTGCTGGAGCGCTACGGCTTTAAAATGGTGGGAGCGCACGAAGTTGTGCCAGACTTGTTGTCCCCCGAACCTGCGCGTTGTTTGACCCGTTTGGGAGCAGATTCGCGTGAGCGCCGGAATATCGCGCTTGCAATGGACGCAGCGCTTCGCCTGGGTGAACTTGATGTCGGGCAGGGCGCTATTGCGGCTGGGGGGCGTGTTGTTGCGCTTGAGGGGGCTGAAGGCACCGACTTGATGATTGAGCGCGTTTTTGCGCTGCGTCAGGAAGGCAGAATTTCAAAACGCGGCGGCGTGCTTGTCAAAATGGCCAAGCCACGGCAGGATGAGCGCGCTGATTTGCCAGCGATCGGTGTGTCTACGGTGGAAAATGCAGCGCGGGCAGGCCTTTCCGGAATTGCGATTGAAGCGGGACGCACCTTCATTCTCGGCCTTGGTGAAACCCTGGCTGCGGCAAATGAAAAAGGCCTTTTTATCGAGACGATCAGTCGAAGCACAAAGGACATATAAGGGTGAGTAAAACCAGCCGGCCATTGAAAATAGCAATCGTGGCCGGAGAAGAATCCGGCGATCTTCTTGGCGCCGATCTGATAGATGCTCTTCGTGGCCAGACCGACAGACTTGTGGATATTGTTGGTGTCGGCGGCACGCATCTGACCGAGCGCGGCTTGAAGAGTTTTTTTGATCCTCATGAAATTGCCCTCATGGGGCTTGGTGCAATTCTCAAAAACTTGCCCGGCCTTGTTGTGCGCATTGGGCAGACGGCGAAGCGGATCGTTGCTGAAAAGCCGGATTGCGTTTTGCTGATTGACAGTCCCGATTTTACCCATCGCGTTGCAAAAAAAATACGTGCCGCTGACCCGTCTATTCCTATCGTCAAATATATTGCCCCAAGTGTCTGGGCATGGCGGCCGCAGCGAGCCAAAGCCATGCGGGCCTATGTCGATCATGTTTTGACAGTTTTGCCGTTTGAGGTCGAGGTGATGAAGCGGCTCAACGGACCGCAATCGACCTATGTAGGGCATCGTTTGAGCAGTTATGCGCCGATTCTGAAAGTGCAGGCGGCGCAACGTAAAACCGAGATGACACGTTGGCCCGACGGGTCACGTTGCCTGCTTTTGCTTCCCGGTTCCCGCCGTGGCGAGCTTCAGATGCTTATGGAGCCATTCGGCAAGGCGGTTGCGGAACTTTCGAAACGTGTTGAAAAACTCGAAGTCATTCTGCCAACCTTGCCGCGCATTGAAGAAACGGTGCGTGAGATGTCAAAGGACTGGGCCGTTAAGCCACTCATTGTGACTGGTGATGAGGCCAAATGGGATGCTTTCTCGCGTGCGGATGCGGCATTGGCCGCGTCGGGTACTGTTTCGCTGGAGCTGGCGCTGTCGCATATTCCGACAGTTCTTTCCTATAAAGCTGACTGGTTCGCGCGGCAGTTTCTGATCTCCCGCATTACGATCTGGAGTGCGGCTCTTCCCAATATTATTGCAGACCAGCCAGTTGTGCCGGAATTCTTCAATGAGTCGGTGAGGCCCGGTAATCTTGCGCGCTATATTGAGCAATTGATGCAGAAGACAGCTTCGCGGCAGGCGCAGCTTGACGGCTTTGATAAAGTTACCTCGATCATGGCGACAGAACGCCCATCGGGCGAGATTGGCGCACAGGTTTTGCTTGATCTTGCAGAGAACGGTAGAAAACGCTGAACGCTGGAAAATCAAGACAAAGAAAAACCCCGGCGATTTGCCGGGGTTTTTGCATATCGAACGACGATTACTTGCGCTTTGCGACTGGTACGTAATCGCGTTCCGCAGATCCTGTGTAGAGCTGGCGCGGACGGCCGATCTTCTGCTGTGGATCTTCGATCATTTCCTTCCACTGCGCGACCCAGCCGACGGTGCGGGCGAGTGCGAACAGAACCGTGAACATTTCGGTTGGGAAACCGAGAGCCTTCAAGGTGATGCCGGAATAGAAGTCGATGTTTGGATAGAGCTTCTTTTCGATAAAATACTCATCGGTCAGAGCGATCTTTTCGAGTTCCAGAGCAACGTCGAGAAGCGGATCGTCCTTGATGCCGAGTTCGCCCAGAACCTCATGGCAGGTCTTCTGCATGATCTTCGCGCGTGGATCGTAGTTTTTGTAAACGCGATGGCCAAAGCCCATCAGACGGAACGGATCGTTCTTGTCCTTGGCACGTGCGATGAATTCTGGAATGCGGTCTACCGTGCCAATTTCAGCCAGCATGTTGAGGGCTGCTTCATTGGCGCCACCATGTGCCGGGCCCCAGAGACAGGCAACGCCAGCGGCGATACACGCAAACGGATTGGCACCCGACGATCCAGCAAGACGAACGGTCGAGGTCGATGCGTTCTGCTCGTGATCAGCGTGCAGGATGAAAATACGGTCCATAGCGCGCGCCAGAACCGGATTGACCTTATATTCTTCGCATGGAACGCCAAAGCACATGTGCAGGAAGTTCGACGCAAAATCGAGGTCGTTCTTCGGATACATAAACGGCTGGCCAATGTGATACTTATAGGCCATTGCGGCAAGCGTTGGCACCTTGGCGATCAGGCGGATTGAAGCAACCATGCGCTGATGTGGATCGGTGATATCGGTCGAGTCATGGTAGAAAGCCGACATTGCACCAACGCAGCCAACAATCACTGCCATCGGGTGCGCATCACGACGGAAGCCCGTAAAGAACTTCGTCATCTGCTCATGGATCATCGTGTGACGTGTTACGCGGTAATCGAAATCAGCTTTCTGGGTTGCTGTTGGCAGTTCACCGTAAAGCAGCAGGTAGCAGGTTTCGAGAAAGTCACCATGTTCAGCAAGCTGATCAATCGGATAACCACGATAAAGAAGAACACCTTTATCGCCATCAATATAAGTGATTTTGGATTCACACGAAGCCGTCGATGTGAAACCTGGATCATAAGTGAAAGCGTTGGCGTTCTTGTAAAGTGGCCCGATGTCGACGACCTCTGGCCCGACAGTGCCTTGTCGTACAGGCAGATCGAATGTTTTGCCGTCGAGGGTAAAGCTTGCTGTCTTATCTGACATCGTGTTTCCTTTCGTGTCCACTTTGCCGCCCGCATGGCGGCTGAATTTTAATCGTCGTTATAACTTGTCTCTCGTAATCTCTGGATGTTTCCCGCTTTCGCGGGAACCCGGTTTTTCAACGCATTACCCTAACGATTTCGCTCGCCAAACTATCCCAATGATTTTGCGATGCAATGCGTAATTTGTACTAATTAAGCCCGTTTTGTCACGTCAGCGTGAAAGCTGGGATTTCAAACGATTTGATCTTTTATACGTGCAAGCGACTCGTCTCGGCCCAGAACGAACAGAACGTCGAATACACCCGGAGATGTTGCTCGGCCTGTCAGTGCGGCGCGCAGAGGTTGTGCCACCTTACCAAGTTTCAGGCCAACGGCCTCTGCATGCGCGCGAACGGCTGCATCCAGCGATTCAACGGTCCAGTCTGTGGCTGCTTCAAGATGCGGGAGCACAGCTTTGAGAACTGCACGGCCTTCATCATTGAGCAGGGAGGCTGCTTTTTCATCGAATTTCAGCGGACGCTGTGCGAAAATGAATTTCGCGCCGTCGGCCAGCTCGACAAGCGTTTTTGCGCGATCCTTAAGGCCCGGCATTGCGGTGAGAAGTTGCGCACGTCCCTTGTCATCAAGGGCTTTTGCAAGCTCTTCGCCGCCCTCAATTTCCGGCAGCACAGCGATGAGAGCATCAAACAGTGCTTTATCATCACTGTTACGCATATAAACGCCGTTGATGGCTTCCAGTTTCTGAAAGTCAAAACGTGCCGCGCCTTTATTGATGTCTTTCACGTCGAACCATTCGATCATCTGTTCGGTTGACATGATTTCATCGTCGCCATGGCTCCAGCCAAGGCGAACTAGATAGTTGCGCAGCGCTTCCGGCAGATAACCCATGGCGCGATAGGCATCAACGCCCAGTGCGCCGTGACGCTTGGATAGTTTTGCACCATCTGCGCCGTGGATCAGCGGGATGTGTGACATTTGCGGAACGTCCCAGCCCATCGCATCATAAATCACGGTCTGGCGTGCCGCATTGGTCAGGTGATCATCGCCACGGATAATATCGGTGACCCCCATATCATGATCGTCGACGACAACAGCATGCATATAGGTTGGATTGCCGTCCGAACGCAGAATGATGAAATCATCAAGATCCTTGTTCGGGAAACGCACATCGCCCTGTACGGCATCGCGTACCAGTGTTTCGCCTTCGCGAGGTGCCTTGATTCGGATGACTGGCTTTACACCTGCCGGTGCTTCGGATGGATCACGGTCGCGCCAGCGGCCATCATAACGCGGCGGACGGCCTTCGGCCCGGGCCTTCTCGCGCATGTCTTCCAGCTCTTGCGGCGTTGCATAGCAATAGTAGGCTTTGCCTTTGGCAACCAGTTCTTCAGCCACTTCGCGATGACGCGGTGCGCGTTCGAACTGCGAAATGACGTCACCATCCCAGTCAAGGCCAAGCCATGTCAGACCGTCGAGAATTGCAGCCGTTGCTGCATCCGTGGAGCGTTCGCGGTCGGTATCCTCGATGCGCAACAGCATTTTGCCGCCGCTGTGCTTGGCATAAAGCCAATTGAACAGGGCGGTCCGGGCTCCGCCAATATGAAGGAAACCCGTGGGCGAGGGGGCAAAACGGGTTACGACCGGTTTCGACATGACAGCTCCACTATAAAGGCCGCGTCAGGGTACAGCAGATGTGCTGGACGAGGCAGAATTTTGAATATGTAGCGCCCGTTTGTTCATAATCTACAGGCGTCAAGGATTCTTGAGTGAGAACCCTATCGATTTTGACTGGGGTTCATGTAGCATAGGCAGCACAGTGCGCAAGGGCTTCGCGCGATCGGGGAACACTTTTGCAGTCAGGCGGGGGCATGACGAGCATAAGGGACACACAGGAAATAAGCGAACGGGTATTTGTCAAAGACATGTCCGCGGGGCTTGAACGCGCCTTATTGCCCGAACCTTGGATACCTTATAAAGCAAGCGAAGATTTATCTCCCATCTTACCACAACAGCATCGAACCCCATCACAGCGACTGTCGGCGCTGGCTTCGCTTGCGTGGCTCAACTTAAGTGCTGCAATGCTAAGGGAAATCGGCAGGGGCATGTTTTTCCTGCTGTTTCCGGTCTTCATGGGCATCGGGGCGATTGTCTATTTCACACTCTCATTTGAACCTCATTGGTTGCCCATTCTGGCAATTCTAACCGCTCTTGGTGGTGTTCGAGTTTTATCACGCAGGCATTTTCTGTCATCGCGGTTGCTAACGCTGGCCCTTGCGCTTCAGTTGGGAGTGATTGCGGGAAAATTTGAAACAGAGTGGCGAGCCACGCAATTGTTAGGCTCGGAGGTCGCGACGCGCATTACAGGAAGGGTGGCAGCGCTCGAATATAAGGATAACGGCAGTTGGCGTGTGACGCTTGATTTGATCGAAACCCAAAGACCGAAGCTTCGCTATGCACCACAACGCATCCGCATTACAGCGCGCGATATTCCGGCACGCACGACAATTGGCAGCGGATTAACTGGCTTTGCGCGTCTGCGCGTGCCTTCTGGGCCGTTGAGACCGGGCAATTATGATTTTGCATTCCATGCCTATTTTGCCGGGATTGGAGCGAATGGCTTTTTTCTTGGAACTCCGAAAATTGCAGATGTTTTGGAACCGAAGGGGCTTAAGGCGACGATTGCAACTGAAATTGCCAGATTGCGTGTCCATGTTTCCGAGAGGATTGCGGAGGTGCTTTCAGGGGAAGATGGCAGTGTTGCCGCCGCACTGATCGCAGGCGAGCGGGCAGGGATCAGTGATGAAACCAACAATGATCTGCGCAAGGCGGGGCTTGCGCATATTCTGTCAATTTCTGGCCTGCATATGGTGCTGGCAGCCGGTGTGGTCATGATGTCTCTTCGTGCATTATTCGCGCTTTTTCCCGCCTTCAGCGCACGTTATGCTGTCAAGAAATATGCTGCATTTCTCTCGCTTTTGAGTTGCACTTTTTATCTCGCTATGTCGGGCGCAGATGTTGCGGCACAGCGCAGCTACTTGATGATTGTCGTCATGCTTTGTGCGCTGTTGGCTGATCGTGCGGCGATCAGTATGCGAAATCTGGCTATTGCGGCCGTGGCGATGATTGCCATTTCTCCGCATGAAATTCTGGGGCCGAGCTTTCAGATGTCGTTTTCGGCGACTGCGGGGCTGATTGCTGCATTTGCCTGGTGGAGCGACCGAAAAATGCGCAAGCAATCGGCAGGTAATAATCTGCGCTCATCACCCCGTGGAACGATGACAAAGATACTTTTTCCGACATTTGCGACGGGGGCGACATCCATTGTTGCCGGTGTAGCGAGCGGTATATTTGCCGCCTATCATTTTAACAACACGGCGCCCTTTGGACTTGTTGGAAACGTGCTGGCGCTACCAGTCATTTCGATACTTGTGATGCCGTTTGCAGTGTTAAGCTTGATATTGATGCCGTTGCAACTTGATTGGCTGCCATTGCAGGTCATGGGATTTGGCATCTTGCTGGTGAGATATATTGCGAGCTTTGTGGCCAGCTTTTCACCCGATGGTAATCCGGGTGTCATGCCGGTGATGACGCTGATCCTGTGGACTGTCGCGCTTGTCATATCCGTCACATTCACCACAAGATTGCGATTGTTGGCATTGCCTTTCGTTATGGCAGGTCTTGTGGTGTTTATGCGCTCGCCCATGCCCGATATCCTCATTAGCGAGGACGCGAAATTAGTGGCGGTACGATTGCGCGATGGAAGTTTCGCAGTCAACCGCAGCAGACCTCCGCAATTTACGGCGCAGAACTGGCAGACGGCCTATCTGATTGATGATTTTATCCCACCGCAGAGTGCGATGAAACGAAGTGCTGGCGCGCGCGAGGACGGCTTTATCTGTGAGGATGGGCTTTGCACCCTGTCACTTCGGGACGGGCGCATATTTGCCTATACCGCTCAGGAAGAAATGCACGAGATTGCCTGTAATGTCGGGGACGTTGTGGTTTTGGCGATTGCAGGCAAAGACTTAAGCTGCACGCGTTCGTCTACGCTGGTGATTGGCCGACAGGAACTGGCCTTGAAAGGAACGCTCGAAATAAGGCTGGGAGAGGAAATGCAGCGCCATCAGGCGGTTTCTCCTGATCCAGCGGTCCGCGACGATCATCAGATTTATCGCTTTACCGTTGCGGAGCAGCGCAAGGATGCAGCCTATGCCGATTATTTAAATTTTTCAGTCGGTGCGCCAACGCGCCCCTGGCAGCTTCATCGTCTCTATTCGCGCGCCGCACGCGGTCAGCCTGAGCGCGAATATAAGAAGAGAGCGAAAGTATTTACTATCGGGGTGGAAACAGAAGAAACGCTCTAAAGGACTCTATTAAAAGCATGCTCCTATCGATCCTTGTTTTGATCCGACAGGACTTATGCTTTCCGTCTATGCAGAGCATTTCCCGTTTTGATTGAATTATGGGAAATGCTCTATCTGTTTGTTTTTACGCATTTTGCCAGCAATTTTCGATAGAAAAGAGGCTGTCGGCCTCTCCTTTCCCGAACGATTTTTAGTACCGTCGTATCAGACCGATCAGCTTGCCCTGTACGCGGACCCGGTCAGGTCCGAAAATGCGTGTTTCATAAGCCGGGTTGGCGGCTTCCAGCGCAATCGATGCGCCCTTACGGCGGAACCGCTTCAGTGTCGCTTCTTCATCATCGACGAGAGCCACGATGATTTCCCCCGGGCTGGCGGTATCGCCACGCTTGATGATGACCGTATCACCATCAAAAATACCGGCTTCAATCATCGAATCGCCTTTGACCTCAAGCGCGTAATGCTCACCCGCACCAAGCATTTCGGGTGGAAGGCTGATGGAATGTGTCTGATTTTGAATGGCCGAAATTGGTACACCGGCTGCGATGCGACCCATCATGGGAATTGAGACCATCGCCGATGCATCACTATTGGCTGAAACCGGGGCGGTGCGCGCTGCTGAAGGCGCAGAGGGGGCTTTGCCGAGGCTGCCCTCAATAACGCTGGGCGCGAATTTCTTCTGCGCGTTCAGACCGGGGGCTATCGAATCGGGCAGGCGCAACACTTCAAGCGCGCGGGCACGGTTTGGCAGCCTGCGAATGAAGCCACGTTCTTCAAGGGCGGTAATCAGCCGATGAATGCCCGATTTGGATGCCAGATCGAGCGCCTCTTTCATCTCATCGAAAGAGGGGGGAATGCCTGTTTCTTTCATACGTTCATGAATGAACAGCAGGAGCTCGTGCTGTTTACGGGTCAACATGCGCATACCCTCCGGACCAGAATCAAATAAAAACATAACCAGAACAAACACTATATGTTCCAGTCTTGTTCCGCAATGGTTTTAAAATTATTAATATGGGCCGACCCTATTGGATTTTACTATAGCATCATTATCGTGCAAGCATCACCCGCTGCGGCCGCGGGTGCATTTTCTTCTCTGATCAAAAGGGCATCGGAAGCCACCAGCGCTGACAGCATTGAGGAATCCTGAAGTGGATACGGCGTCGCGGTGAGTGTGCCATCCGCCGCCTGTTCAACCGTTGCGCGGACATAATCACGACGATGATCGTTCGCATTCATTGGCTTGCCAAGACGTGCCGGGCGGAAATCCGCGGTCAAATGACGCCCTGATAATTTCGCGATCAGCGGACGCAGAAATACCAAGCTGCAAACGAGGCTTGAAACCGGGTTGCCCGGCAGGCCGATGACATGAACGGTTTTGCCGGATACAGTTTTGTGTCCATACATCAGTGGCTTGCCGGGACGCATGGCGATTTTCCAGAAGTCGAGATCGACACCACAATTTTTCAACGCGCCGTGCATAAAATCGCGATCACCAACCGATGCGCCGCCGATGGTCACGAGAATGTCGACACCATCATCGAGAACCTGACTGATTGCGGATTCGATCTTTGCGGGGTCGTCGCTGATAATGCCCATATCTTCAGGTTTTCCACCTGTACGACGCACGATTTCAGCAACGCCAATGCTGTTGGAGGCGACGATCTGGTCGGCACCGGGAATCGTGCCCGGAGGAACGAGTTCATCCCCTGTGGCCAGAATGGCAATGCGCGGCTGCTTGAAAACAGAAATCATGGCATTGCCGCTGGCAGCGGCAAGCGAAAGGGCCGGGGCATCAAGTTCCCGCCCACTTGGCAGAATAGTGTCACCAGGCGCAAAATCGAGGCCCGCATGACGGATGTGACGGCCTTTGTCCAATCCCTGACGGATTGTGAGCTTGCCGCCGGATCGTTCCGTGTCTTCCTGAATAACGATACTATCAGCGCCTACCGGCATCGGCGCGCCGGTGAAGATGCGGACCGCTTCGCCTTGTTTCAGTTGGCCTTCGAAGCGTTTTCCGGCGGCTGATTCGCCGATGATACTGAATTCAAGAGGATAGTTGATGTTTTGTGGGGCCATCAATGCATAGCCATCCATGGCCGAGCAATCGAAGGGCGGCTGTTTCAGCTTGGCTTGAACAGGTTCTGCAACAACACGTCCGCCTGCTTCAGAAAGAGAGAGCGTCTCTGTGCCATGCGGCTCTGCATTATTGAGAATACGTGCAAGGGCCTCATCGATTGGAAGCAGGGACATGCGTTTTCCTCTCGTCTGAAAAATCAGGCTTTCCAGTCACCTGACTTGCCACCGCTCTTTGCCGAAACGCGAATGTTGGTAATTTCCATGTGGCGATCAACGGCCTTCGCCATATCATAGATGGTCAGGCAAGTAACTGATACGGCAGTCAGCGCTTCCATCTCAACGCCGGTTCGGCCTTTTAGTTTCGCAGTCGCAGAGATGCGAAGGCCGGGAAGTGACAGATCCGGTTCAATGTCTACTGACACCTTTGTCAGCATCAATGGGTGGCAAAGTGGAATGAGATCAGCGGTCTTCTTCGCGGCCATAATGCCTGCAAGACGGGCAGTGCCGATAACGTCGCCTTTTGCGGCATTGCCTTCCAGAATAAGCGCCAGAGTTTCCGGCTTCATTCTCACCGCTCCTTCGGCGGTGGCCACGCGTTCAGTTTCAGCCTTGTCGCCGACATCGACCATATGGGCGGCGCCTGTCTGGTCGATATGGGTGAGCTTGGCAGACATGGTTCACACCCTACCGGTCAGAAGTTCACGGGTGGCTGATGCCACATCTTCTTTACGCATCAGGCTTTCGCCGATCAGGAATGTGCCGATATTCGATTTTTCGAGACGCAGGCAGTCGTCATGGGTGAAGATGCCGCTTTCGCCCACCAGAAGGCGGTCCGAAGGCACCATCTTTGCGAGGCGTTCAGAGACTGCGAGATCGACTTCAAATGTGCGCAGATTGCGATTGTTTACGCCAACGAGGCGCGATGAAAGTTTCAGCGCACGTTCCATTTCTTCCTCGTCATGCACTTCAATCAGTGCATCCATGCCGAGATCAAAAGCAGTTTCTTCCAGCGCTTTTGCAAGGTCATCATCGACGCTTGCCATAATGATAAGAATGCAATCTGCGCCCCAGCTGCGCGCCTCATAGACCTGATAGGTATCGAAGAGGAAATCTTTGCGCAGGGCGGGCAGCGAGCATGCATTGCGCGCTGCAATCAGAAATTCAGGCGCGCCCTGAAAAGAGGGCGTATCTGTGAGAACAGAAAGGCAGGCAGCACCACCATCTTCATAGGCTTTTGCCAATGCCGGTGGGTCAAAATCCGGGCGGATAAGGCCTTTTGACGGGCTTGCCTTCTTGATTTCGGCAATGAGTGCGAATTGGTCTGCAGCGCGCTTGGATTCCAGTGCACTTAGAAAGCCGCGCGTTGCGGGCTGATCTTTGGCCTGTGCCGTTACTTCTTGGAGCGGAAGGCGAGCCTTGGCAGCAGCGATTTCTTCGCGCTTATAGGCTTCGATTTTCCGCAGAATGTCAGTGGACATGTTTTTTCTTCTCCGTCAAAGCGGCTTGTCATGAGACACAGCGATAACTTTTTGCAGCACTTCAAGCGCTGAACCGCTGTCGATTGATTGCGCGGCGAGGGTGATGCCTTCCATGAGGTCGTTTGCTTTGCCTGCAATCACCAGTGCTGCGGCAGAATTCAACAGCACGATGTCACGATAAGCATTTTTCGCGCCCTCAAGTACGTCAAGCAGGGCTTTGGCATTCACTTCGGCATCGCCCCCTTTAAGCTCGGACATGTCCACGCGACGCAGGCCGACTTCTTCAGGAGTGATCTCAAAAGTGCGAATGTTTCCGTTTTCGAGTGCCGCGATCTTTGTTGTGCCAGCCGTGGTCATTTCATCAAGGCCATCGCCATAGACAACCCATGCCGTTTCAGAGCCAAGCTCTTTAAGCACTTCTGCCAGCGGTTCGACCCATTCAGCGGAAAAGACGCCAACCAGTTGCCGCTTAACGCTTGCCGGGTTTGAAAGTGGTCCAAGCAGATTGAAAATTGTTCTCGTGCCGAGTTCGACACGTGACGGTCCGACATGACGCATTGCTGAATGATGCATCGGTGCAAACATGAAGCCGAGACCAGCTTCATCAATGCTGCGCGCAATGGTATTGGCATCAGCTTCGATATTCACGCCCAAAGCAGCCAAAGCATCGGCTGCACCAGAGCGGGATGAGAGGGCGCGGTTGCCATGTTTTGCAACCGGAACACCTGCGCCCGCTACAACAAAAGCGGAGCAGCTGGAGACATTATAAGAACCAGACTGGTCACCGCCGGTGCCAACGATGTCAACCGCGTCAGCAGAAGCGCTTACCGGCAGCATACGTGAGCGCATGGATGAAACAGCACCCGCAATTTCAGGTACGGTTTCGCCACGCACACGCAACGCCATCAGGAAACCACCAATCTGCGACGGTGTCGCCTGACCGGACATCATGATGTCAAAAGCTGCCTTGGAATCCTCAAACGACAGTGGGGTGCCTAAGGCAGCCTTGGCGATATAGGGTTTTAAGTCAGCCATGATTTATGTCCGTTGCCTATCAGAGTGCCAGAAGATCAGAATGCCAGCGCGCGGTTGATCGCTGCTTGATTGATCTTCACTGGATATTGCTTCTGCAATTCACCAACCAGTTGCTCAAGAACATCGTCGGTCAGTGCGTTTGCCAGATATTGCTGTTGTTGCGCAGGAATTGCTTCCGGGCCTGCTGCGGTTGGTTCGGTGACTTCGGTAACCTTGAAAAGGATTTGTCCGTCGTTTGAAACCGCGCCAGCGGTGCCCGTGTGGTTAAGTGGCCCACGGAAAACCTGAGCGGTTGCAGCCGAACCAAAATCCGCATCGTTCGTATTGCGGGTAATGCCGCGCTTGGTCTGCTTTTCAAGCCCAAGCTCTGCTGCAATCGCATCGAGAGTTTCTCCACCATCAAGGCGCTTCTTCAGCTCTGCCATGCGGTCGTTAAGGCGCTTTACAGCTTCTTCGCCTTTCCATTCAGCGATAACCTTGTCTTTGACTTCATCAAGGGTGCGATCACGGGCAGGGGTGATGCCATCGACCTGATACCAGAGGTAACCCGTGTTTCCCAATGTCAGCGCATCATTATCAAAGCCCTGATCCGCCTGAAACGCCGCCGAAATAAGGGCTTGCGAATTTGGCAGATCAACGCTTTTGCCGGTCGGATCGTTGCCTTCTGCATCAACCGCGTCAACCGTTACAGATTTGAGATTGAGTGCTTTGGCAACGTCAGCCATGCTGCCGCCTTCCGAACGCTGCTGCTCATAAGCATCATGAATGCCGTTGATGCTGCTGATTGCGATATTGGTCGCAACTGTATCGCGAATTTCTTTTTCGACGTCTGACAGCGCCTTTACATTTGCCGGATTAACCTTCGTAACGCGCAGAATAACAGGACCAAATGCGCCCTTGACCACATCAGTTACGCCACCTTCCGGCAACGCAAAAGCCGCATCTGCGATAACCGCATCAGGAAGTGCCGTTTTCTCGAAAGTTCCCAAAACCAGATCAGCTTCGCTCTTTCCCTGTTCCTTGCCGATATCGACAAAGCTGGTACCGGCAGCGATTTTTTCATGCGCTGCTTTCGCCGCAGCTTCATCGGCAAAATTCAGCTGTTCGATGGTGCGGGTCTCATTGGTGCTGAAGCGGCTTTTGTTCTTCTCATAATATTCTTTGATTTCATCCTGCGTGACGGCGGATGCATCAGCAATATCGGAAGGTTCAAGCTTCACATAGGTGATCTTGCGGTATTCCGGTGCCTTATATTCAGCCTTGTGCTCATCAAAATATGCTTTGACGGCTTCGTCTGACGGTGCAGGAATGGCGTCAGCTTTCTCAGCCGGAACAGTAATATAATCGGCACTGCGGCTTTCGCCCTGATACAGCGCCAGTGCCTTCAGCATGGTGTTTGGCATTTTCAGGCCATCTGTTGATGCTTCAACGATCTGCTGGCGGCGCGCAACCTTTGCGCGGTTATCAAGATAATCCTGCGGGCGAATGTTGGACTGGCGCAGCACAGCATCAAACTGCGCACGGCTGAAATTGCCGCTTGCATCTTTAAAGGAAGGATCTTCAGCGGTGAGGCGTGCGATACCGTCCTTGGAGAGGCCAAGCTGCATGTTACGGGCCTGCTCGTCGAGCACGACGCCGGCTGCAAGCTGCGCCAGAACCTGCTGGTCCACGCCAAGCTGCTGAGCTTGTTCCCGGGTCAGACGCTGACGGAACTGTTGCGAGAGCCGCATGAGTTGCTGCTCGTAAGCAAAGCGATAGTCGGACGTGCTTACAGAAGAGTCGCCTGCGCTGATCGCTTCATCAACCTGAAGCTCGCCATTGAACGCATCTGCAATACCCCAGACTGCAAAGCTTAAAACGAGCAAACCGAGAAGAAGCTTAGCAACCCATGATCTGGCGGCATCACGCATACTGTCGAGCATTGGAAACCCTTTAAGAACAAAATAAAGCCTGGCGAAAGATAAAAAGCCGTCACAGGGGATAACCTCAAGCCAGCCCCAGATGCAAGTTCTGATTAGGTTTTGAGCACTAAGAACATTGCAATGAACGACGAATACGCTTAGTCAGTGGCAAAAATTTGCGCTGCTGTAAGGCTATTGAGCAGTTCAACGTCATTAAAGGCGAGGAGAATGACATGACTCCGGGAATCCGCCCGCTGGTTGCTGGCAATTGGAAAATGAACGGTACGGGAGAATCTCTGACAGAACTCCGCGCAATTGCGGCCGGTTTGAGTTCAGATCTTGGCCGTAAGCTTGATGCTGTCATTTGTGTTCCTGCGACATTGTTGTCGCGCGCTGCTGACACGTTGGAAGGCGAAACGGTTGCACTGGGCGGACAGGATTGCCATCAGAAAACCTCCGGCGCGCATACAGGGGATGTTTCGGCGCTGATGTTGAAAGAAGCGGGCGCAAGTCATGTTATCCTTGGTCACTCCGAGCGTCGGACTGATCACCGTGAAGCGAATGAACTGGTTCGCAGCAAAGCAGAAGCCGCATGGAGTGCGGGGCTCGTCGCTATCGTCTGTGTCGGTGAAACGGCAGATCAGCGTAAAGCAGATCAAACCCTTGAAGTGATTGGCAGCCAGTTGGCAGTTTCACTCCCCGATGGTGTTCATGCTGAAAACACGATCATTGCTTATGAGCCAGTATGGGCGATTGGTACAGGACTCACGCCAACCGTGCAGGATGTCCGCACAGCACACGCATTTATGCGCGAAAAGCTCATTGAACGTTTTGGTGCGAATGGCGCACATTTGCGTTTGCTTTATGGTGGTTCGGTCAAGCCGGGCAATGCGCCGGAATTGCTGGGCGTCGCTGATGTGGATGGCGCGCTTGTCGGTGGTGCGAGCTTGAAAGCTTCGGACTTCCTAGCCATATGCGAAGCCTATCGTAATTTGTAAGGCGTGCAACACAATCTATTGAGGATGTAGGGCTTGGATTATCACGCAATAGCGTGTAAAGAGCCGCTCTATCTATTTGTATCACAGCGCTGCGGGGTTGTTTCCCGTGGCTGCATTAGTTCAGAGATATAAAGACCTAACCTATGCAGACCATTGTCATTGTCATTCATCTGTTGATCGTTCTGGCGCTTGTTGGCGTTGTGCTCATCCAGCGTTCCGAAGGCGGTGGCCTTGGCATCGGCGGTGGTTCGGGCTTTATGACAGCGCGCGGCGCGGCCAATGCCCTGACCCGCACAACCGCTATTCTGGCGATTGGCTTTTTTGCGACTTCCCTCGCTCTGGGCATTATGGCTCGTTACGGTGAGCGTCCGACTGATATTCTTGATCGTATTCCTGCAACAGGAACGCAGACTCAGCCCGCAGGCGGAACGAATACAGGCGGCGGCATTCTGAATCAGCTTGGCGGCGAATCTTCGCAGACCAATGAGACACCAACGCCTGCGCCTGCGCAGCCTGAAACCACACAGCCACAGGCTCCACAGGTTCCAAATTCGCAGTAAGCGGTTTGAAATATAAAAATTTGAAAGCCGGTCCGTCAGGGCCGGCTTTTTTTATTGGATAAGATGCGTGCAGTTAGAATGCACATTCCGAAAGTGTTGCAAGCAGGCAATAGAGTGCTCTGAATCGTGATGAACTCACGATGCTGTTAATTGAGTAGTGACGCTCTTTACAGTATGCAGGGCTAAAGCCTGGGCGCGATAGTGCGGCAGGCACTCTCCGCATTGCTTGGGTTTTCGGGAACAGATCATGTCTTCACGTTTTATTTTAATGGCGGGCATTGCAAGCCTTTGCATTGGATTTGCCACTCCGGTCTTTGCAGCTGGTGCTGCCGGCGCTGAAGCCGAGCTTGATGCTGCTGCGGCAGGCAATGTTCAGCAGGTTGCAATGGCCAGCGATACCAAAGCAAAGCCTGCAAAGAATAAAAAGAAAAGCGCTTCGAATGCTGGTGCTGCCAAGAAGGTAGGGCTGAATCGCTATAATGTTGATCCGCGTTATAAGGCGCAGACCGTATCATTCTCCGGTTATGAGCCGGGTACGATCGTTATCGACCCTTCGAAGTATTTTCTTTATCTCGTCGAGAGCTCAGGCACTGCGCGCCGCTATGGCATTGCTGTGGGTAAAGTCGGTCTTGAGTTTAAGGGAACCGCAACTGTTAACGCCAAGCGCGAATGGCCACGCTGGATTCCCACCAAGGAAATGATCGAGCGTAATCCTTCGCAATATGGCCGTTACAAGAATGGCATGGATGGTGGTCCGGGCAATCCGCTTGGTTCGCGCGCGATGTACCTGTTTCAGGGTAACAAGGATACCTATATCCGTATCCACGGCACAACGCAGCCATGGACCATCGGTAGCCCGGCTTCAAACGGTTGCTTCCGCATGACCAATGAAGATGTCATGGATCTTTATGATCGAGTCGGGATGGGCGCAAAAGTCGTCGTTCTCTGATATCGGTTTAAAATACCCGAAAGGCCGGGAATTTCCCGGCCTTTTTTCGTGCGCGTGTAACATTGAATGCTACATCGTGTGAGAAGAATTGAGCTTGGTGAAAGCATCCGGTTTTCCCATATGGGAGGCCGATCGGATGTGATTTTGATGGAAAAAGCGCTGGTCGCACTTTTTTTAGTGGCGGAATCAGCAAGAAGGGTCTAACGACATAAGCCCATGGCGCGATATGTATTCATCACAGGCGGCGTGGTTTCTTCCCTCGGAAAAGGCATTGCCGCAGCAGCATTGGCTGCACTCCTTCAGGCACGTGGTTACCGCGTGCGTATCCGTAAACTCGACCCTTATCTGAACGTCGATCCCGGCACGATGTCGCCTTACCAGCATGGTGAGGTGTTTGTGACTGACGATGGTGCGGAAACAGATCTTGATCTGGGTCATTACGAGCGGTTCACCGGTCGTCCTGCCAATCAGCGGGATAACATTACCACCGGTCGCATTTACCGCAATATCATCGAAAAGGAACGCCGCGGCGATTATCTCGGTGCGACGGTTCAGGTCATTCCTCACGTCACGGATGAAATCAAAAACTTCATTCTCGAAGGCAATGACGATTATGATTTCGTGCTGTGCGAAATCGGCGGCACGGTTGGCGATATTGAAGCCATGCCGTTCCTTGAAGCCATTCGTCAGCTTGGCAACGAACTGCCGCGTGGCAGCGCGGTCTATATCCACCTGACCTTGATGCCGTATATTCCAGCGGCAGGTGAACTCAAGACCAAGCCGACGCAGCATTCGGTCAAGGAACTGCGTTCGATCGGTATTGCGCCGGATATTCTTCTGGTGCGTGCGGATCGTGAGATTCCGGCTTCTGAACGCCGCAAGCTTTCGCTGTTCTGTAATGTGCGTGAAAGCGCGGTTATTCAGGCGCTCGACGTCTCGACGATTTATGATGTGCCGATTGCTTATCATAAGGAAGGTCTCGACAATGAAGTGCTGGCGGCATTCGGCATCGAACCGGCTCCTAAGCCACGTATGGAACGCTGGGAAGAAATTTCCCATCTTCTGCACAATCCTGAAGGCGAAGTGACTATTGCCGTGGTCGGCAAATATACCGAACTCAAGGATGCTTATAAGTCGCTGATCGAAGCGCTTCAGCATGGCGGCATTGCCAATAAGGTGAAGGTCAATCTCGACTGGATCGAAGCGGAAGTCTTTGAAAGCGAAGACCCATCGCCGTACCTTGAAAAAGTCCACGGCATTCTGGTGCCGGGTGGCTTTGGTGAGCGTGGTGCGGAAGGCAAGATCCTTGCTGCCAAATTTGCACGCGAGCACAAGGTTCCTTATTTTGGTATTTGCTTTGGTATGCAGATGGCATGCCTCGAAGCCGCGCGTAACCTTGCAGGAATCGAAGATGCGTCTTCGACTGAGTTCGGCCCGACCAAGGAACCTGTTGTTGGTCTGATGACTGAGTGGCTCAAGGGCAATATGCTTGAAAAGCGCACGAAGTCTGGTGATCTTGGCGGCACGATGCGTCTTGGCGCATATGATTCCACACTCAAGGCTGGAACGCGTATTGCCGAAATCTACGGTACGACCGAAATTTCCGAACGTCATCGTCACCGATATGAAGTGAATGTTGACTATAAGGATCGTCTGGAAGCAAGCGGTCTGGTCTTCTCAGGCATGTCGCCAGATGGCGTTCTCCCGGAAACGGTTGAATATGCGGATCATCCTTGGTTCATCGGCGTTCAGTACCATCCGGAACTGAAGTCACGTCCGTTTGAGCCGCATCCACTCTTCTCCTCTTTCATCGCAGCCGCGATGGAACAGGGAAGACTGGTTTAAAACTTTTGCGCCCCTTCGGGGGCGCATTTCATTTGTGCGTCTTGTTTTTGTAAGATTTGCACGCCAGATAAGTGCCTTTCAGGCATCTGTAATTGAAGGTTCCCAATCATGACGAGCGCTAATCCTACTGTCAAAATCGGCAATGTTACGTTCTCCAACACTGCGCCACTCGCTTTGATAGCCGGGCCTTGCCAGATGGAAAGTCGTGAACATGCGTTCGATATGGCCGGACGTTTGGTGGAGATTACCCAAAAGCTCGGCATGGGGCTCGTTTATAAGTCGAGCTTCGATAAAGCGAACCGCACGTCGCTCAGCGCGCAGCGCGGTATTGGTCTGGAAAAGGCGCTCGAAGTTTTTACCGATCTCAAGAAAGAGTTCGGTTTTCCCGTTTTGACTGACATCCACACCGAAGAGCAATGCGCGACTGTTGCTGAAGTTGTCGATGTTCTACAGATTCCAGCGTTCCTCTGTCGCCAGACTGATCTTCTGGTTGCGGCTGCCAAGACGGGCCGCGTGATCAATGTGAAAAAGGGCCAGTTTCTGGCGCCCTGGGACATGAAGAACGTGCTCGCCAAGATCACCGAGAATGGCAATCCGAATGTGATGGCGACCGAACGCGGCGTATCTTTTGGCTATAATACGCTTGTTTCCGACATGCGCGCGCTGCCGATCATGGCTGGCTTTGGTTCACCAGTGATTTTTGACGCGACTCATTCGGTACAGCAGCCGGGTGGGCAGGGCGGCTCTTCCGGCGGTCAGCGCGAGTTTGTTCAAACACTTGCAAGTGCTGCGGTTGCAGTGGGTGTCGCGGGTGTCTTCATTGAGACACACGAGGACCCGGATCATGCGCCTTCAGACGGTCCAAATATGGTGCCGATCGATAAAATGTCCGCACTTCTCGAAAAGCTCATGGCTTTCGACAGAATTGCTAAATCGATTTAAAAATTCATCAGGAATTCACAGGCGGGGGATTTTCCTCCGCCTTTTAATTCTGTAATGAAGTCTCACATCGAATTTCTTCAATGTGCCTCGAACGAAACGAGGCTATCTACAGGGAAGGACTTGCCCCTATGACTGCAATCATCGACATCGTTGGTCGCGAAATCCTCGACAGCCGTGGTAACCCGACCGTCGAAGTAGACGTCGTACTCGAAGATGGTGCTTTTGGCCGCGCAGCGGTGCCATCAGGCGCATCGACAGGCGCACACGAAGCCGTTGAACTGCGTGACGGTGGCAGCCGTTATCTTGGCAAGGGTGTCGAAAAGGCTGTTGAAGCCGTCAATGGTAAGATTTTTGACGCTGTTGCTGGTATTGACGCTGAAAACCAGCTGCTGGTTGATCAGACGCTGATCGATCTTGATGGTTCGCCAAACAAGGGCAATCTGGGTGCAAACGCAATTCTCGGCGTTTCGCTTGCCGTTGCCAAGGCTGCTGCACAGTCAACAGGCCTACCGCTTTATCGTTATGTTGGTGGTGCCAACGCCCATGTCCTGCCTGTTCCGATGATGAACATCATCAATGGCGGTGCACATGCTGACAATCCAATCGACTTTCAGGAATTCATGATCCTGCCGGTTGGCGCTCCATCGCTTCGCGAAGCTGTTCGTTATGGTGCGGAAGTTTTCCACACGCTCAAGAAGCGTCTGAAAGATGCCGGTCACAACACCAATGTTGGTGATGAAGGTGGTTTTGCTCCAAATCTGTTGAGTGCAGAAGCTGCTCTCGATTTCGTGGTTGAGTCGATTGAAAAGGCTGGCTTCAAGCCGGGGGAAGATATTGCTATCGGTCTCGATTGTGCTGCGACCGAATTCTTCAAGGACGGCAACTACGTCTATGAAGGTGAAAACAAGACCCTCGATCCAAAGGCTCAGGCAGAATATCTTGCCAAGCTTGCTGCCGATTATCCAATCGTATCGATTGAAGACGGTATGGCAGAAGACGACTGGGAAGGCTGGAAATACCTCACCGACCTGATCGGCAAGAAGTGCCAGCTCGTTGGTGACGATCTTTTCGTAACCAACTCCGCTCGTCTGCGTGATGGTATCAAGATGGGCGTTGCCAACTCGATCCTCGTGAAGGTCAACCAGATCGGTTCGCTGAGCGAAACGCTGGATGCTGTCGAAACCGCGCACAAGGCCGGTTACACCTCGGTTATGTCGCACCGTTCGGGTGAAACAGAAGATTCGACCATCGCTGATCTTGCCGTCGCAACCAACTGCGGTCAGATCAAGACTGGTTCGCTGGCGCGTTCTGATCGTACTGCAAAGTACAATCAGCTTATCCGCATCGAAGAAGAACTTGGCAAGCAGGCGCGTTATGCAGGCCGTAGCGCACTGAAGTTCCTCTAAGGATCTCTCTTTAATAAAAAAACGGCGGCTTATGTGCCGCCGTTTTTTTTGTCCTGTCCTTAGGCCTCTTCTTTGTGGAGCATCATCACCACCACAGCCATCATGCAGGGAAGACAATAGAGCAGGGCACCCAATTGCGTGTTGAGCGGGTTTTCCTTGGCTTGCCATGCCATAAACCAATCACCCGCAACGACCATAAAGCCAAGGCCCCAAACTGCGATTGCGCACAAAGCTCCCAGCATCGCCCATGCTTTGCCTCTGGCGAAAGCTGCATAGTCTTTACCGAGGTTTGTTCCCATCTTGAGAACGCCGATCGTTGCCAGAATTCCTGCAAGTGTTTCCATTGCGGTAATACCGGCAAGGCCAACATAGGGTGCCCATCCGGCGGTAATCGAGCGCCAGGTCAGAGCCGGATTTCCATAAGTGTCGGCCATGGATAAGAGCGGCGCAACGGCATTCTGAGCAGTGCCCGAAAAATCGGCGGTGTTGTTCAGAAAGCTGAATAAACCCCATAAGGCGGGGAACAGAGCCATGATGATGCATGCAAGGCGCTTTACCAATTTTTCGGTTACCATTTTTTCTTCCTATATCTGAGTATAAAATAACAATTATTCTATATTTGTTTTTAATTGTTAAAATATCACTCTTATCATTTAAGTTAAAGATATTTGCCTTATTTAATTCCCTATGTCGATTTTCGATTTATTAAATTCTGATAAAATATATTGGCAATTTATGATTAATATTTAAGTTGTGTCTTACTTAAGGTGATGATTTAATGTCAGCGTTAAACTGAATTGGATTGATGTCGAATTGTGGTGGCCGTGCTTGCACGCTGAAGCCGCCCCTTTGAAAAAATGCACCTGGATGGCTCGTCATCCTTTGGATGGTAAAGCTCTGTTAAGCAAAATAATGCTTCATGGTGGAAATCGGATAGACGGCTTTGATTCAGAATCAAAACCGTCGTGAGCGTCCGGGAAGGAAGCCGAAATGTGGACCAAGCAGAAACGTAAATCTATTCGCGGCCGATTTGTGCTGCCCGTTTTGACGGCTGCGTTTCTGAGCTATTTCGGTTTTCACGCCTATCATGGCGAATTTGGTCTCTATTCTCGTATTCAGCTCGAACAACAGAAAAGCCTTCTGACGCAGCAGCTTGAAAAAGTGACTGCCGATAGAGCTGCGCTTGAAAAGCGAGTCACGCTTCTTCGTGATGGGACGATTGAAAAGGACATGCTTGACGAGCAGGCACGCAGAGCGCTTAATCTCTCCCACGCTGATGAAATGACAATTATCATTTCTCGGGAAGATCGATCAAATTAACTGAAATCCAGTTAATTGTCTTTTTGTGATATGTTTTTAAGGGCTTGGCGGCATAGCAGCTATGCTCTACGTGCATATTGTATCTTGTAAATTGCCCGTATAACGTCACAATAGAACGACAATCGTAGAGCGCCGCGCGTCCTTTGTGTGCGTGAAAGGGCTCTGATAATTTGAATCGACGCATGTTGCTTTCAAAATCGATGCTGGTTTTGGGTGCATGCTATAGGGAGCGAGATATGGCACCGAAGGCTAATAAAGCGTCGGCTGGAAAATCGCAGGCGTCTTTTGGGAATGTTCCCAAGACACCAGCACCGGCTGATTTCAATAAAGAGCAGGAACTGAACGCCTACCGCGAAATGCTGTTGATTCGCCGTTTCGAAGAAAAGGCCGGTCAGCTTTACGGTATGGGTTTCATTGGTGGCTTCTGTCACCTTTATATTGGTCAGGAAGCTGTCGTCGTCGGTATGCAGACAGCACTTAAGGAAGGTGATCAGATTATCACCTCCTATCGTGACCATGGTCATATGCTGGCAACTGGCATGGAAGCGCGTGGCGTTATGGCAGAGCTCACCGGCCGCCGTGGGGGGTACTCCAAGGGCAAGGGCGGCTCCATGCACATGTTCTCCAAGGAAAAGGGCTTTTACGGCGGCCACGGTATCGTTGGTGCTCAGGTTCCTCTTGGAACAGGTCTTGCCTTTGCGAATAAGTATCGCGGCAATGACAATATCTCGGTTACCTATTTCGGTGATGGCGCTGCCAATCAGGGCCAGGTCTATGAAGCCTTCAACATGGCATCGCTGTGGAAGCTTCCGGTGATTTACGTGATCGAAAACAACCGCTATGCAATGGGTACGTCGGTTTCGCGTTCATCCGCTGAAACGGATTTCTCAAAGCGCGGTGTTTCGTTCAACGTTCCGGGCATCAATGTTGATGGCATGGATGTTCGCGCCGTTGCTGCTGCTGCGGAAGCGGCCGCTGAATGGGCACGTGCTGGCAAGGGCCCGCTGATCCTTGAAATGGAAACCTATCGTTATCGCGGTCACTCAATGTCCGATCCTGCGAAGTATCGCTCGAAGGATGAAGTGCAGAAGATGCGTTCCGAGCACGATCCGATTGAACAGGTTAAACAGCGCCTGATCGAAAAGAACTGGGCCACTGAAGAAGAGCTGAAAGAAATCGACAAGGAAGTCCGCGACATCGTGGCTGATTCTGCCGAATTCGCTCAAAACGATCCAGAGCCGGATGTTTCCGAGCTCTACACGGATATTCTGCTCTAGTTCGGGAAAGGTGTTGACATGCCCGTAGAAATTCTCATGCCCGCCCTTTCTCCAACCATGGAAGAAGGCAAGCTTTCCAAATGGGTGAAAAAGGAAGGCGACAAAGTTACATCCGGTGATGTGATTGCCGAAATCGAAACCGACAAGGCAACGATGGAAGTCGAAGCTGTTGATGAAGGCACAATCGGCAAGATTCTCATCGAAGAAGGCACGGAAGGCGTGAAGGTTAATACGCCGATTGCTATTCTGCTCGGTGAGGGTGAAAGCGCCTCCGACATCGGTTCCGCACCTGCTGCAAAAGCAGAGGCACCGAAGGAAGAAGCAAAAGAAGCGCCAAAGGCTGAAGAAAAGAAAGCCGATAGCGTGCCTGCTGCTCCAAAGGTTGAAGTTGCATCTGATCCAGATATTCCAGCCGGGACAGAAATGGTTTCGATGACGGTGCGTGAAGCACTGCGCGATGCCATGGCCGAAGAAATGCGTCGTGACGACGATGTCTTCATCATGGGTGAAGAAGTTGCCGAATATCAGGGCGCCTACAAGATTACGCAGGGTCTTCTTGACGAATTCGGCCCACGCCGCGTTGTCGATACCCCGATCACTGAGCATGGCTTTGCTGGTATCGGTGTCGGTGCTGCTATGGCTGGCCTCAAGCCAATCGTCGAATTTATGACCTTCAACTTCGCCATGCAGGCGATTGACCAAATCATCAATTCGGCTGCCAAGACGCTCTATATGTCGGGTGGTCAGATGGGCGCACCAATGGTGTTTCGTGGTCCTTCGGGCGCTGCTGCGCGCGTTGGTGCACAGCACTCCCAGTGCTATGCCGCATGGTACAGCCAGATTCCGGGCCTCAAGGTCGTCATGCCTTATTCGGCGGCTGATGCGAAGGGTCTTCTCAAGGCTGCAATCCGTGATCCAAATCCGGTCATCTTCCTTGAAAACGAAATTCTCTATGGCCATCATTTCGATGTGCCGAAGCTCGATGATTTCGTGCTGCCAATCGGCAAGGCCCGCATTCATAAGCAGGGCAAGGACGCGACCATCGTTTCGTTCGGTATCGGCATGACCTATGCGGTCAAGGCTGCTGACGAACTGGCTGCACAGGGTATTGACGTTGAAGTTATCGATCTGCGCACCATCCGTCCAATGGATATTCCAACGGTTGTTGAATCGGTCAAGAAGACCGGTCGTCTCGTCACCGTTGAAGAGGGCTTCCCGCAGTCTTCCGTTGGTACGGAAATTGCTACCCGCGTTATGCAGGAAGCTTTTGATTATCTCGATGCGCCAATCCTGACGATTGCTGGCAAGGACGTTCCGATGCCATATGCGGCAAATCTCGAAAAGCTGGCTCTGCCAACTGTAGCAGAAGTGGTGGAAGCGGTGAAAACCGTGACCTACACCGCCTGAGGAGGTACTGGACATGCCGATTAAGATCACCATGCCAGCGCTTTCGCCAACCATGGAAGAAGGCAATCTTTCCAAGTGGCTGGTCAAGGAAGGCGACAAGGTAACGTCCGGCGATGTGATCGCCGAGATCGAAACCGACAAGGCGACGATGGAAGTCGAAGCTGTCGATGAAGGCACTGTTGCCAAGCTGGTCGTTCCTGCGGGTACGCAGGGCGTGAAGGTCAACGCGCTGATCGCAATTCTCGCCGAAGACGGCGAGGATGTTGCTGAAGCTGCGAAAGGCGGCGATTCTGCTCCTGCACCAAAGGCCGAAACGCCTAAGGAAGAGCCGAAGAAGGAAGCTGCGCCTGCGGCAGCTTCGGCTCCTGCAAAAGCTGACGCGCCAGCGGCTGCACCGGTAGAAAACAAGGGTGAGCGCGTTTTCGCGTCCCCGCTTGCTCGTCGCATCGCCAAGGATGCAGGCGTTGATGTTGCGGCTGTAAAAGGCACTGGTCCTCATGGCCGTGTTGTTCAGCGTGACGTTGAAGCTGCAATCAAGTCCGGCGGCACGAAAGTTGCATCGGTCGCACCACAGGGAGCGGCATCGGCTCCAAAGCCTCAGTCGGATGATGCCATCCTCAAGCTCTTTGAAGAAGGCACATACGAAATTGTTCCTCATGACGGTATGCGCAAGACCATTGCCCGCCGTCTGGTCGAATCGAAGCATACTGTTCCGCATTTCTATCTGACCATCGATTGCGAACTTGATGCGCTTCTGGCTCTGCGTTCGCAGATCAATTCGGCTGCACCGCTGATCAAGACGGAGAAGGGCGAGGTTCCGGCCTACAAGCTTTCTGTCAATGATCTGGTGATCAAGGCTGTTGCTCTTGCACTGCGTGATATTCCTGAAGCCAACGTCTCATGGACCGAAGGCGGCATGATCAAGCACAAGCGTGCGGATGTCGGTGTTGCTGTGTCCATTCCAGGCGGTCTGATTACGCCAATCGTGCGTCAGTCAGAATCGAAGACGCTGTCTGCCATCTCCAATGAGATGAAAGACCTTGCCAAGCGTGCGCGTGATCGCAAGCTCAAGCCTGATGAATATCAGGGTGGTTCGACCTCTGTGTCCAACCTCGGCATGTTCGGCGTGAAGGACTTTGCCGCGATCATCAACCCACCACATGCGACGATCTTTGCAATTGGTGCAGGTGAACAGCGTGCAGTGGTTAAGAACGGTGAAATCAAGGTTGCGACGGTTATGTCTGTCACCCTTTCCACCGATCATCGTGCCGTTGATGGTGCTTTGGCTGCTGAACTTGCACAGGCCTTCAAGCGTCACATCGAAAACCCGATGGGTATGCTGGTCTGATATGATTGAACGCCGCGTGTTGTCTGACATGCGGCGTTTGCTTATTTGTAAGCCGACAGAGGTCGGCGATCCGGGAATGCGCACCGCTAAGAATATGCGTATGATGCCGCTTCCCGTTTTCTGATAGATCAAAGGCAGGATAAAATGGCCGACATCTACGACGTTATTATCATTGGATCGGGACCGGGCGGTTATGTCACCGCTATCCGCGCAGCGCAGCTTGGTCTTAAGACCGCGATTGTCGAGCGCGAACATCTGGGTGGAATTTGCCTCAACTGGGGTTGCATTCCAACCAAGGCGCTGTTGCGTTCGGCGGAAGTGCTGCATCTGGGTGAACATGCCAAGGATTACGGCCTCAAGCTTGAAGGCTCGATCAGCGCTGATGTGAATGCAGTTGTTGCGCGTTCGCGTGGCGTGTCGGCGCGTCTGAATGGTGGCGTTGCCTATCTGATGAAGAAGAACAAGATCGACGTGATCTGGGGCGAAGCCAAGCTCGTTAAGGGTGCTTCCGGCAACACGCCAGCAGAGATTTCGGTCGGTAAATCATCGAAGCAGCCGATGCAGCCGCAAAATCCGGTGCCGAAGGGCGTGCTGGGCGAGGGCAGCTACAAGGCCAAGCACGTGATTGTTGCAACCGGCGCACGTCCTCGTTCGCTGCCGGGTATCGAGCCGGATGGCAAGCTGATCTGGACCTATTTCGAATCGATGGTGCCGCAGGCGCTGCCAAAGTCGATGGTGGTGATGGGGTCCGGTGCTATCGGCATTGAATTTGCATCTTTCTACAATGCCATGGGCGTTGATGTGACGGTTGTTGAATTGATGCCAAACATTATGCCAGTTGAAGATGTGGAAATTTCCACCTTCGCGCGCAAGCGTCTGGAAAAGCTCGGTCTCAAGATCATCACCGAAGCCAAAGTGACCAAGGTCGAGAAGGGCACGGATTCCGTGACCGCTCACATTGAAACCAAGGACGGCAAGGTTGAAAAGCTCACCGTTGATCGTCTGATTTCAGCTGTCGGCGTTCAGGGCAACATTGAAAATCTCGGCCTTGAAGCGCTTGGCGTGAAGACAGATCGTGGCTGTGTTGTCATTGACGGCTATGGCAAGACCAATGTTGAAGGCATTTATGCCATTGGTGACGTTGCCGGTCCTCCGATGCTCGCTCACAAGGCTGAGCATGAAGGTGTGATTTGCATCGAAAAGATTGCCGGCCTGCCGAATGTTCATTCGCTTGATAAGCTGATGATCCCGGGCTGCACCTATTGCAATCCGCAGGTTGCATCGGTTGGTCTGACGGAAGCCAAGGCCAAGGAACAGGGCTTTGACATTCGTGTCGGTCGTTATTCCTTCTCGGCAAATGGTAAGGCCATTGCGCTGGGTGAAGATCAGGGGCTGGTCAAGACGATTTTTGATAAGAAAACCGGGCAGCTGCTTGGCGCGCACATGGTTGGCGCGGAAGTGACCGAACTTATTCAGGGCTTTGTCGTTGCGATGAACCTTGAAACCACGGAAGAAGAGCTGATGCATTCGGTCTTCCCGCATCCAACCCTTTCTGAAATGATGAAAGAAAGCGTTCTGGATGCCTATGGGCGTGTGCTGAACGCATAACGAAGAGGTGGTCACATTCCGCTGATTGATAATGGAGGGCCATGGCGGCGCGCCGCATGGCCCATGATTAAATGGTGTACCGTTGGTGGTCTTGCGCTTGGCTTTGCTGTCGGGAGCTTGAGCCTGATCGGCGGAAACACCATATCGGTCAATGGAATGGCGATTGCTGGCTGGTACGGCGTCTGGACACTGGCCTTTGCACTCGGATTTGGCGGACTTCTGTTTGGCCTGATCTGGGCACTGGTGTTCAGAGCATTAGGAATGGCGGCGAGACGGTAAGCCGCAGTATATTGACGATGTCTCCGGGCGTGCCAAGTTGACAGGGTAGAAGCCAGAGATTACGAACCGGACCCAATTTAGAAGCGTTTCAGATTTGTGATAGCTTCGGATAGGCAGGAAACAGCATGGTTACAGTTCTCGACACGGTGAACCAGAGACGTCTTCGTCATCCGGAGAAGGCACATCGTCCGGACAATGAAATCCTGAAAAAGCCGGAATGGATCCGCGTTAAGGCTCCTGTTTCACGCGGTTATAATGAAACGCGTGAGATTGTTCGTTCGAACAAGCTTGTGACCGTTTGCGAAGAAGCCGGTTGCCCGAATATTGGCGAGTGCTGGGAAAAGAAGCACGCAACCTTTATGATTATGGGTGAAATCTGCACGCGCGCCTGTGCGTTCTGTAATGTTTCAACCGGCATTCCGAAGGCTCTCGATCCGAATGAGCCGGAAAGTGTAGCACGAGCCATCAAGCAGATGGGCCTTACCCACGTTGTGATCACTTCTGTTGATCGTGATGATCTGGCCGATGGTGGCGCGCAGCATTTTGCCGATGTCATTCGCGCGATCCGCGAGGCAACACCGAAGACCACGATTGAAATTCTCACACCTGACTTTCTTCGCAAGGAAGGCGCGCTTGAAATCGTGGTCAAGGCACGTCCTGATGTGTTCAATCACAATCTGGAAACGGTTCCGTCGAAATATCTCAAGGTTCGTCCGGGCGCTCGTTATTTCCATTCGATCCGTCTGTTGCAGCGCGTGAAGGAACTCGATCCGACAATCTTCACAAAATCCGGGATCATGGTCGGTCTTGGCGAAGAGCGGAACGAAATCTTGCAGCTTATGGATGATCTTCGTTCGGCTGACGTGGATTTTATGACCATCGGTCAGTATCTGCAGCCAACCCGCAAGCACCATCCGGTGATCCGCTTCGTCACGCCAGACGAATTCAAGTCTTTTGAAACGATTGGCCGTACCAAGGGCTTCCTGCTGGTAGCGTCCAGCCCGCTGACGCGTTCATCACACCATGCCGGTGATGATTTCGCGAAGCTCAAGGCTGCGCGCGAAGCGCAGGTTGCAGTACAGGCTTAAATTCGCATGCCGCAATTCACCAACGTCAGACGCGTTCATCACAGGGCAGACGAAATGTTTGCCCTGGTTTCGGACGTGGAAAAATATCCGCAATTTTTGCCGATGTGTGAGGCTTTGTCCGTTCGTTCTCGTAAAGAGAAAGACGGCAAGACGCTTCTGATTGCCGATATGACGGTGGGCTATAAGCTGATCCGCGAGACGTTTACCAGCCAGGTGCTTTTGAAGCCTGAAGAAAACGTCATCGACGTGAAATATGTCGATGGTCCGTTCCGCTATCTCGACAATCGCTGGACTTTTAAACCGGTTGGGGACGGTTCGGAATGCGATGTCGAGTTCTTCATCGATTATGAATTCAAAAGCCGCACGCTTGGGCTTTTGATGGGGTCAATGTTCGATCTGGCGTTCCGCAAGTTTTCGGAAGCCTTTGAGAAGCGCGCCGATGCGATTTACGCTTAAGAATTAAGCGCTTCTAAAACCAGTCCCAGCGCGGACAGCACTGTTTCGTGACGAATATCTTCGCGCGATTTTTCACCAAAGCGGCATTCTTTATGCAACGTGGCAAAGCCTTTGCGTGCGCTGGCAATATGCACGAGGCCGACCGGCTTTTCTGCCGATCCACCACCGGGCCCAGCAATGCCTGTCACGGCAATGCTGATGCCTGCGCGGGAGTTGTGAAGCGCTCCTTCCGCCATGGCGATTGCCACTTCTTTTGAAACCGCGCCCAAACGATTGATCAATTCCATCGGAACGCCGATCATTTCATTCTTGGCTTCATTGGAATAGGTGACAAAGCCACGATCCACCACATCGGACGAACCGGCAATATCGGTGAGTGCTGCCGCGATCAGCCCGCCGGTGCAGGATTCTGCTGTCGAAATCATAATGCCGTGTTTGCGGCAGGCATTGAGTACGTCGGTGGCATGGGATTCCGCAATAAGCGTCATTCTGGAACCTCACCGGGATAGATCACAGTTGCCGTTACAATAGCAGCAATGCCTTCGCCACGACCCACAAAACCCATCTTCTCGTTGGTGGTTGCTTTGACAGATACACGATCCTGCGAAATTCCAAGCATGTTGGCCATGGATTCCATCATTGCGGGGCGGTGGGGGCCGATCTTTGGTTCTTCTGCGATGATCGTCACATCGGCATTGGCAATGCGGCCACCCGCTTCACGCACGATCTTGACCGCATATTCAACGAAGATGTGCGATGCGGCACCTTTCCATTGCGGATCGGATGGCGGGAAGTGCGTGCCGATGTCGCCTGCGCCGCGTGTGGCAAGAAGCGCATCAGTCAGGGCATGCAGAGCCACATCGGCGTCCGAATGACCATTCAGTTTCCTGTTATGCGGAATGGCCACGCCGCAAAGCGTGACATGATCGCCGGGTTCAAAGCTGTGAACGTCATAGCCATTGCCGGTGCGAATATCTGGAAATGAAGTCATACCTTGCCTCAAACGTTTATCGGCCATTTCAATATCTTTGGCCCATGTCAGTTTTGTATTGTCTGGGGAACCTTCAATGATGCGCACGGGCAGGCCAAAAGCCTCTGCAATGGATGCATCATCGGTAAAGTCTGAGCGGCCGCTAAGATATGCCTTTTCATGCGCATCAAGGATTGGCGCAAAAGGAAAAGCCTGCGGTGTTTGCGCGGAAAAAAGACCAGCTCGTGGAACTGTTGTTTTTACGGTTCCATCACTGGCCGATTGTTTCAGCGTGTCGGATACAGCAAGTGCTGGCAATACGCCTTCTGTTGGTGTCAGCGTGCCGAATATGCCTTCAAGAAAACTCTGGTTGATGAAGGGGCGCACACCATCGTGAATAAGCACATAGTGCGGTGCATCATTTTTCAGTGCCAGCAATCCAAGCCGTGTTGATTCCTGTCGCGTTGGGCCGCCAATGACGACACGCACGTTTGAATAGTGCCCGGTGATGGCATTTTCATAGAGATTGCGATCATCGGCATGAATGACCACGATGATCTGCTCAATCGCAGAGCATTGCGCAAAAACCCGCAGTGTGCGCGAAAGCACAGCTTCGCCGCCGATGCGCCGATATTGTTTCGGCCCTTCGATGCTTTGTCCTGCCCGTTCGCCGCGTCCTGCGGCTACGATCACTGCTGCTGCCCGTGAAATCTCGCTCGCCTTTGCCAAAAGATTCATCTCGTTCAATGCCGAATAATGCCTTGCGCAAATAATTGCCACACCGCAATGGATTTATCCGCATGAGCATGCGCTTTTCCTTGCGTTCAACACGTCAAATGATTAAAGTGTGTGCTAATTGCATCATGCACACCAAATGAGCATATCTTGATCACTCCTCTCGGTCAGCCTTTAAGCATAGGCAATGTGGTTGTTCCAAACCGCATATTTCTGGCGCCTATGTCCGGCGTTTCTGATCTTCCATTTCGAAAACGTGCCGCCGAAGCCGGTGCGGGAATGGTTGTTTCGGAAATGGTTGCAAGCGCTGAACTCTGCAATCGTCATAAGGAAAGCCTGTTGCGTCTCTCCGGTGAGGGGCTTGGCACGCATGTGGTGCAGCTTGCTGGCCGTGAAGCGCATTGGATGGGCGAGGCAGCCAAGATCGCTGAAGGCGAGGGCGCTGATATTATCGACATCAATATGGGGTGCCCTGCCAAAAAGGTAACGGGTGGCTATTCCGGTTCTGCGCTGATGCGCGATCTGGACCATGCGATGACCTTGGTTGAGGCAACGGTAAACGCTGTGAAAGTGCCGGTTACGCTCAAAATGCGTCTTGGCTGGGACGAAAACAGTATCAATGCGCCGGAACTTGCAAAACGTGCTGAAGATGCGGGTATCGCCATGGTGACGGTTCATGGGCGCACGCGCTGTCAGTTCTATGAAGGCAAAGCGGACTGGGACGCAATTCATGCGGTGCGTGATGTGGTAAAAATCCCTTTGGTTGCCAATGGCGACGTGTCGTCGCGTGAAGATGCGGAAGAGTTGCTGCGCCGCTCAGGTGCCGATGCCGTGATGGTTGGGCGCGCTTCTTATGGCCAGCCGTGGCTTGCGGGACTTATCGCCGGCAGTGATTTTGCACCGCAATCCCGCGATGGAATTCTTTCTTATATTATAAGACATTACGAAGATATGCTCGACCATTATGGCAGCAAGACAGGTATTCGCCATTCAAGAAAACATCTTGGTTGGTATCTGGATCGTCATGCGGGTGAAGCATTCACTCAGACAGATAAGGCTGAAATCATGACGCTCACTGATCCTCAAGCGGTTATTGCGGCGCTTTCCCGCGTTTTTCTGCGTGAAGCAGACAGAAAGGTCGCATGATGGGTAGGGGTGAAACGAACAGCATTCCGGCAATCATACTGGATGCGATCAATCAGCCTGTGATTATGGTCGGTGCCGACAATCATATTGTCTATGCGAATATGGATGCGGAACAGTTTTTCCGCTCAGGCTCTTCCATTTTGGCGCGCAATCGTCTCGAATCCTTTTTGCCTTTCGGGAGCCCTTTGCTGGCTCTGGTGGATCAGGTGCGCACAGCGCAAGTGCCGGTCAATGAATATCGCGTCGATATTTCATCGCCCAAACTGGGTGCCGAACGTATTGTCGATCTTTATGTTGCGCCGGTCATCGAAACGCCGGGGGCAGTGGTTATTCTGTTTAAAGAAAAGACCATGGCGGAGAAAATCGACCGCCAGATGACCCATCGGGGCGCTGCACGTTCGGTGACAGGTCTTGCTTCCATGCTGGCGCACGAGATCAAGAATCCACTTTCTGGCATTCGTGGCGCAGCGCAATTGCTTGAACAGGTTGTTGGCGATGAAGATCGCCCGCTGGCTCGACTGATTACCGACGAAACGGATCGTATTGTGAAGCTTGTCGATCGCATGGAAGTGTTTTCCGACGAACGTCCAATCGAACGCACGGCGGTCAATATTTATTCGGTGCTGGACCATGTGAAGACATTGGCGCGAAACGGTTTTGCGCGGCATATCCGTTTTATTGAGGAATATGACCCGTCATTGCCGCCAGTTTACGCCAATCGCGACCAGCTGGTGCAGGTATTTCTCAATTTGGTGAAAAATGCTGCGGAGGCACTGGGTGATCGCGAAGGTGCGGAAATTACGCTCTCGACAGCGTATCGTCCGGGGATTCGCCTGCAAGTGCCGGGTGCGAGTGATCGGGTGGCTTTGCCCCTGGAGTTCTGCGTGCAGGATAATGGTCCGGGCGTGCCAGAGGATATGCTGCCGCATCTGTTTGATCCGTTTGTGACGACCAAGACCAATGGATCGGGGCTTGGACTGGCGCTGGTTGCCAAAATCATTGGCGATCATGGCGGGGTGATTGAATGCGACAGCCATCCATCGCGCACCACATTCCGTATTCTTATGCCGCAGTGGAAAAGTTCTGCCGATAATATGTCTGCAAAGACAGGAGACAAAGCATGATAGCCGGACGTCCGACAGGAACGATACTCGTCGCAGACGACGATGCTGCAATTCGTACAGTGCTAAATCAGGCATTGTCGCGCGCAGGTTTTGATGTTCGGGTTACGTCCAATGCGGCCTCGCTCTGGCGCTGGGTCGCGGCTGGCGATGGCGATCTGGTCATTACAGACGTCAATATGCCGGATGAAAATGCCTTTGATCTGTTGCCGCGCATCAAGAAAATGCGCCCTGATCTGCCGATTGTGGTGATGAGCGCGCAGAATACATTTATGACTGCGATCCGCGCTTCGGAAGCGGGGGCGTATGAATATCTGCCAAAGCCTTTCGATCTGACGGAACTGATCAATATTGTTGGGCGCGCGCTTTCCGAGCCAAAGCATAAGCCTGTTGCGGTTGCTCCTGATGAGCAGTCGGAACACATGCCACTGGTCGGTCGCTCGCCTGCAATGCAGGAAATCTATCGCGTCTTGGCGCGCATGATGCAGACAGATCTCACCATGATGGTGACAGGTGAGTCGGGTACGGGCAAGGAACTGGTAGCGCGCGCGCTTCATGAATATGGTCGCCGTCGCAAAGGGCCGTTTGTTGCTATTAATATGGCTGCAATTCCGCGCGATCTGATCGAATCTGAACTGTTTGGCCATGAAAAAGGTGCCTTTACCGGGGCGCAAAGCCGCTCAAGCGGTCGTTTTGAGCAGGCCAATGGCGGCACACTGTTTCTTGACGAAATTGGCGACATGCCGATGGAAGCGCAGACGCGTCTGCTACGCGTGCTACAGCAGGGCGAATATATGACGGTTGGTGGCCGCACACCGATCAAGACCGATGTGCGGATCGTGGCTGCAACCAACAAGGATTTGCGCCAGCTCATCGCGCAGGGGCTTTTCCGTGAAGATCTCTATTATCGTCTGAATGTTGTGCCTTTGCGCCTGCCACCACTTCGTGAGCGCAGCGAAGATGTGCCCGATCTCGTGCGCCATTTCTTTAAGCGGGCAGCGGAAGAAGGGTTGCCAGAAAAGCGTATCACCGCGGCAGGCTTTGATATGATGCGCCGTTATCCTTGGCCGGGTAATGTGCGTGAGCTCGAAAACCTGGTGCGCAGGCTCGCCGCGCTTTATCCGCAGGATGAAATATCTCCCGAAATCATTGAAGCCGAGCTTAAGTCTGAGCTTGCCAAGCCGGATGCCCCGGCAGTTGTTTCGGGTGATCTGGAAAACATCACCATCTCGCAGGTGGTGGAGCAGAATATGCAACGCTACTTCGCATCATTTGGTGCGGATCTGCCGCCGCCAGGGCTTTATCATCGTGTGCTTGCCGAACTGGAATATCCGCTGATTCTGGCGTGTCTTACGGCAACGCGCGGCAACCAGATCAAAGCGGCTGAGATTCTCGGGCTTAATCGCAATACGTTGCGCAAGAAAATCAGAGAACTTGGCGTCAACATCTATCGCGGCGCCAAGCAATAAGCCGCCGTTGGTGAACGCACGATAATTTCGCGAAATTTGATCAGTGCGCCTTTTGATCTGATTTATCAGATCGGCGCTCTTGTTTGGTGTTTGTGCATTATCCAGCGTAAGGCCGCGTCGCAGTTTTGCTGGAAATGCTATTAACCTGTAAACAATCGTTGCATTTTCGCCACAATGCGTTGCATAGATGCAACGCTATTGAGTAACATGGTTAACATGAACACAGCGAATCTGACCACGGAAATGGACAAAGCGGAGCAATCATCGCGTAGCGGTGAGGGGCGCAGACTTCTTGCGCTGCCTGGTATCATCACCGTTGTGCTGGCGCTGATCACAGCGTCTATTTCTTTTGCCATCCTGATCGGCATTACGCCAATCACGCCGGATCGTGCAGTGACGCTTGCGCTGGTGATTGTTAATGTTGCGCTGATTGTATTTCTCATCCTGCTGATTTGCCGAGAAATCTACCGGATCATCTCGGCACGCAGGTTGGGAAAAGCCGCTTCAAGACTTCACGTCCGTATTGTGGCGCTGTTCTCGTTGATTGCGGCAATTCCCGCAATTGTGGTGGCAATTGTTGCATCGGTCACACTCAATCTCGGTCTCGACCGCTGGTTTGATACCAATACGCGTGACATTGTCAGTTCGTCGCAGAGTCTGACGACGGCCTATATTCGTGAAACGGCGCTCAACCTGCAAAGCACATCATTTTCAATGTTGCAGGAACTTGATGCGCAACGCACACTGTATAGTCTCGATAGAGGTGGTTTCATTCGATATATGACCCTGCAAGCGGGTGGCCGGGGGCTGCTGGGTGCGTTTTTGGTGCGTGAAGATGGGGATGTCGTTGTTAAAAGCGAGACTGGTGTTGAAGCACGCCTTCCAGCACCAACCGAAGATGCTTTGAAGACGGCTGTAGACGGCAAGCCGGTGATCATCCCTCCGGGCAACAGTAATTTTGTTGGCGCAGTTATCAAAATGCGCGAGATTCCAGATCTTTACCTTTATACGGTGCGCTCGGTTGATCAGCAGATTCTTGAAGCCATGCGCCTGATGGAAGCCAACACTGCGCGCTATCAGGAGATGGATGCCAACCGCATTCCAACGCAGATCGCTTTTGCGCTGCTTTATTTCGGTCTGACGCTCATTGTTCTGTTGTCAGCGATATGGACTGGTATTGCTGTTGCCGACCGTCTTGTTCGCCCGATCCGGTTGTTGATCGGTGCTGCTGACGATGTGGCTGCCGGCAATCTTGATAGCTCTGTGCCCGTGCGTTCTTCAGACGGTGACGTTGGTGCGCTGTCTGGCACGTTCAACAACATGGTTGCTGAACTCAAAAGCCAGCGCAATGAACTCTTGTCTGCCAAAGATCAGATTGATGAGCGCCGTCGCTTCTCGGAAGCTGTGCTTTCTGGTGTGACAGCGGGCGTTATCGGCATTGAGTCGGATGGCTCGATTTCTATCCTCAACCGCTCTGCCGAGCATATGTTTGGTGTCAGCTCAGAGGATGCCATCGGCAAGAGCCTGAGTAGCATCGCGCCCGAAATCGGGCAGGCCTTTGAAGTTGCGCGCACAACGGGGCGTACGGTTCATCGTGAGCAGGTCAGTATGACTCGTAACGGTGTTGCACGCACGTATAATGTGCAGGTGACGGTTGAAGATGCAGAATCCGACGATCATTCCTATGTCGTGACCGTCGATGACATTACGGATCTTGTTCAGGCGCAGCGGTCTTCTGCATGGGCAGACGTCGCACGTCGAATTGCCCATGAGATCAAAAATCCGCTCACCCCGATCCAGCTTTCGGCAGAACGTATTCGCCGTCGCTATGGTAAGGTGATTGTCGAAGATCGTGAAGTCTTTGATCAGTGTACGGATACGATCATTCGGCAGGTCGGTGATATTGGTCGCATGGTGGATGAGTTCTCGTCTTTTGCGCGGATGCCGAAGCCTGAAATGAAGGCCATGGACATGCGCGAGGCTTTGCGCGAGGCATCATTCCTTATCGAGGTAAGCCGTCAGGACATAAAATTCACCAATGACTATGGTTCTGAAAAGCTGATTGGTTCTTTTGATAGCCGATTGATTGGCCAAGCATTCGGCAATGTTATCAAGAATGCCAGCGAGGCAATTGACGCCGTGCCAAAGGAAGAGCGCGGTGAGGGGCATATCCTAGTTCGCTCGAAAAAGGCGGATGGACAGCTCATCGTTGATGTCATCGACAATGGCAAAGGTTTGCCGCGTGATGATCGTCAGAAGCTTCTCGAGCCTTATATGACAACGCGAGAGAAAGGCACCGGCCTCGGTCTCGCTATTGTTCGCAAGATCGTGGAAGACCACGGCGGACATCTGGAATTGCATGATGCGCCAGCAGATTTTTACGAAGGTCGTGGCGCAATGATACGGATGATTTTCCCTGAAGTTTCCACTGGTTCGTCCGGTTCGGAAGAGGGAAGTCATGGAAACGAGATAATTGGACAGGTGATCTGATATGGCAGCCGATATTCTTGTAGTTGATGACGAAGCGGATATTCGGGAACTCGTTGCCGGTATTCTGAGCGATGAAGGTCATGAAACCCGCACGGCCTTTGATGCTGATAGTGCGCTTGCGGCAATTGATGATCGTGTGCCGCGACTGGTTTTTCTTGATATCTGGTTGCAGGGAAGCCGCCTTGATGGGCTTGCGCTGCTTGATGAAATCAAGAAGCAACACCCTGATCTGCCTGTTGTGATGATTTCCGGTCACGGCAATATTGAAACGGCTGTGTCGGCGATCCGTCGCGGCGCTTATGACTTTATCGAAAAGCCGTTCAAGGCCGACCGTCTTATTCTGGTTGCCGAACGTGCACTCGAAACATCGAAGCTGAAGCGCGAAGTTTCCAGCCTGCGTAAGCGTAGCGGCAACAGCATGGAGCTCATTGGCGCGTCGCTTGCGATCAACCAGTTGCGTCAGACCATTGAGCGCGTTGCGCCAACCAATAGCCGCATCATGATTACGGGCCCTTCGGGCGCAGGGAAAGAACTGGCTGCGCGCGCTATTCATGCGCAATCGAGTCGCGCCAATGGCCCGTTTGTGACCGTTAATGCTGCAACCATTACGCCGGAACGTATGGAAATTGAGCTTTTCGGCACCGAAATGGATGGTGGTGAGCGTAAGGTTGGTGCACTGGAAGAAGCGCATGGTGGCATCCTTTATCTTGATGAGATTGCCGATATGCCGCGCGAAACGCAGAATAAAATTCTGCGCGTTCTTGTCGATCAACAGTTTGAGCGTGTTGGCGGAACCAAGCGCGTGAAGGTTGATGTTCGTATCATTTCCTCCACAGCACAGAACCTTGAAGGCATGATTGCGGAAGGTACATTCCGCGAAGACCTGTTTCATCGTCTCTCTGTGGTGCCCGTACATGTTCCGCCCCTCGCGTCGCGTCGAGAGGATATTCCTTCTCTGGTCGAATATTTCATGACGCAGATTGCGGAACAGGCAGGCATCAAACCACGCAAGATCGGCTCTGATGCGATGGCTGTTTTGCAGGCGCATAGCTGGCCGGGTAATATTCGTCAGTTACGCAACAATGTTGAACGTCTGATGATTTTGGCGCGTGGCGATGATCCGGAAGCGCCTATTACAGCCGATCTTCTGCCTGCGGAAATTGGTGACACGCTGCCACGAGCGCCAACAGAATCCGATCAGCACATTATGGCTTTGCCCTTGCGGGAAGCGCGCGAGCGTTTCGAGAAGGAATATCTGATTGCGCAGATCAATCGCTTTGGCGGCAATATTTCACGCACGGCGGAATTTGTTGGCATGGAGCGCTCGGCATTGCATCGCAAGCTCAAGTCGCTTGGCGTATAACGGTAAACAGGCGGGGCTATCATGCGGGTAATCGTGTGCGGAGCGGGGCAGGTCGGCTATGGTATTGCTGAACGTCTTGCTGCTGAAGAAAATGACGTCTCGGTTATCGATACGTCTGCGCGCCACATTGAGATTGTGCGCGATACGCTGGATGTGCGTGGCTTTGTTGGTCATGGCTCACAGCCGGATGTTCTTGCCGCAGCCGGTGCCAATGAAGCCGATATGATCATTGCGGTAACATTATCTGACGAAGTCAACATGGTGGCTTGTCAGGTGGCGCATTCGGTTTTCAACGTGCCAACCAAGATCGCTCGTATTCGTGCGCAATCCTATCTCAAGGCTGAGTATCAGGATCTGTTTTTGCGCGAAAACCTGCCGATCGATGTGATTATCTCGCCGGAGCTTGAAGTTGGTGAAGTGGTTCTGCGGCGTATTGCCTTGCAGGGCGCGACTGACGTGCTGCGATTCGCGGATGATAAGATCATCGGTCTTGCAATAGAGTGCCTGGAAGAATGTCCAGTTATTAATACGCCGCTCAAACAGTTATCAGACCTGTTTCCTGATCTGGCTGCGACTGTGGTTGGTGTTGTGCGCAATGGCAGTCTGTTCATTCCCCGTTCGACCGATCAGCTTCACGCCGGTGATCTGGCCTATGTTGTCACAACGCGCGAGCAGGTGCGCAGAACGCTCTCTTTGTTTGGGCATGAAAAGCCGGAAGCACATCGGATTGTCATTGCCGGGGGCGGCAATATCGGTCTTTATGTTGCCAAGGCCATTGAAGAGCGTAAATGGCAGACACGCATCAAGATGATCGAAAGTGAGCATGAGCGTGCCTTTACGATTGCTGATCAGCTTAGCCGTACAATGGTCTTGCATGGCAGCGCGCTCGATCAGGCGCTTTTGCAGGAAGCTGATATTGAGGATGCCGATCTGTTCGTGGCACTGACCAATCAGGATCAGGTCAATATTCTTTCCAGCATTATGGCGAAGCGCCTCGGTTGCAAGGCGAATATGGCGCTGATCAACACGGTTGCCTATCAGGACTTCACCCACATGGTGGGGATAGATGCCTATATCAATCCCAAGGCGGTGACCGTATCAAAGATATTGCAGCATGTGCGACGCGGGCGCATCCGTGCGGTTTATAGTGTCTATCGTGATATGGCCGAAATTATCGAAGCAGAAGCACTTGAGACGTCTTCGCTGGTCGGTGCGCCATTGCGTGATCTTGATTTGCCGGACGGTTTGCGAATTGGTGCGATTTACCGGGGGGGACAGGTCATTCAGCCGAATGGTGATGTGCGGATCAAACCGAAAGATCGTGTTGTGATTTTTGCAACTGCCGATGCGATCAAGCATGTTGAGCAGATGTTCCGCGTTAGTCTGGAATTCTTCTGACCCCTGATATGAAACTTATTTCGCGGTAGTTCTTTCGATGGATATTTGTACGTTCTGGTATGGGCCGCGTCTGCGCGATGTCGACCGCATCTGTCTCGCATCAATGGTGATGACTGGCCAGCGTGTGAAACTGTTTTCATATGCGCCGATTGAGAATGTACCCGTAGGCGTCGAGCTGCATGATGCCAGCAAAATTCTACCTGAGGTGGTGTTTAAGCGACTTGATCCGGGCTATCCGAGTTTACGAAGCCGAACGACTATCGTTCAGTTCAGCGATATTTTTCGCATCATGCTGATGAAGCATAAGCAGGGTGTGTGGCTCGATACGGATGTGTATCTGCTCAAGCAGTTTCATCCTGATCCATCGAAACCCTATCTCGCTCGCGAGAATCGTTTCCGCGTTGGAGTTTCTGCGCTTTACCTGCCGCATGATCATCCGATTATCCGTGAATTCGAAGCCTATGTGGCGGCAAGCTATCCATTACCGCGCTGGCTTGGATTGCGGCGTGGGAAGTTGCGGCCATTATACTATCGTCTCATTGGTAAGGACGTAACGCCTGCCGCCATCGGGATTACGATTTTCGGAAATGACGGCATATCACGGCTAGCACGCAAATACGGCATCTTCAGAAACGCCGCTCCGCAGGAGAATTTCTATTATTGGGTGGGCAAGGAAGCGACGCGGATTTACGATCCGGCTTATGGGCTGGAACCCACGAAACACCCTGATTTCATTGGATTTCACATTCACAAGAAGCATAAAGAAGTTGTCTCAATGCAACCGGGAAGCTTCTATATGTGGGCGATTGATCGCGTGAAGCCATTGCTTGGTGGTCCGCTTTCAGATCATCCGAAATAGGGGCTGCTTATTCATACCTGCAAGGATTTGCATATCAGGTTTTAAATTTGGCGGTTGCGCAAAGATTCCCATCCTGTTAACCGAAGCTTAAGAGCGAAGCAGTTGTCTTTCCACAGCAATTGCGATTAGTAACTGGTTTAGCGCGATCCGGGAGCTTGATTTATATTTGCGCGCATGTTCGTCTGGCATTTAGCGAACTGACTGCTGATCGATTAAAGGAATAAAAACAATGGCTGAACGATCGCAAAATCTTCAAGACCTTTTTCTCAATTCTGTACGCAAGCAGAAAATTTCACTGACCATCTTCCTTATCAATGGCGTGAAACTCACGGGTATCGTGACGTCTTTTGACAATTTCTGCGTATTGCTGCGCCGCGATGGACACTCGCAGCTTGTCTATAAGCATGCAATCTCGACCATCATGCCAAGCCAGCCTGTGCAGATGTTCGAAGGCGAAGAAGCCTGACGCATATCAGTTCAATATTGGTCAGTTTTATGCTGACCAATATTATGCCGGGGCGTCTTCTATTTGAAACCGCTAATACGGATACCTATCTGTATGGATAGGTATTTTCCGTATCCCGGAGTAAGTATATTTGTCGAAATTCAAGGATAAGAACGTTTCGCCTGCCGATGAAAATAAGGGATTTGGTTTGTCTGAACCAGAGCCGACCAGAGCAGCGGTTATCGTTCCCATATTACCCGAAAGACACACAACAAGCACGGCAAGTGACGAAGGTGAGCGACCACAGTTTCAGCGCTCCAATGAAGCACGGCTGGAGGAAGCCGTCGGTCTTGCACGTGCGATTAATCTCGAAATAGCCCATGCCGAGAGTGTGATCGTCAATCAACCGCGTCCTGCGACCCTTCTGGGGACGGGTAAGGTTGAGGCAATCGCCGAAATCATTGAAGAGAAGTCGATCGGACTTGTTATTGTCGATCATGCTTTGACGCCGGTGCAGCAGCGCAATCTTGAAAAAGAGTGGAACGTCAAGGTTATCGACCGGACCGGCCTTATCCTTGAAATCTTCGGTGAGAGAGCACGCACCAAGGAAGGTGCGTTGCAAGTCGAACTTGCGCATCTGAACTATCAGAAGGGCCGTCTGGTCAGAAGCTGGACCCACCTTGAGCGTCAGCGCGGTGGTGGCGGCTTCCTTGGCGGTCCGGGTGAAACGCAGATCGAAGCCGACAGGCGTATGCTTCAGGATAAGATTCTGAAGATCAAGCGCGAGCTTGAGACGGTTGTGCGTACACGGACGCTGCATCGGCAGAAGCGTCGCAAGGTTCCGCATCCGGTGGTGGCGCTCGTTGGCTATACCAATGCGGGCAAATCAACGCTGTTCAACCGTATGACCGGCGCTGACGTGCTGGCCGAAGATATGCTGTTTGCTACGCTCGACCCGACATTGCGTCGCATTCGTTTGCCGCACGGTGAGACGGTTATCCTGTCCGATACAGTCGGTTTTATTTCAAATCTTCCGCACCATCTCGTTGCCGCATTCCGGGCAACGCTTGAAGAGGTTGTCGAGGCTGATCTGATCCTGCATGTGCGAGATATTTCCGATCCTGACAACGCAGCACAGGCTGAGGATGTTGAAAGTATTCTCGCCGGGCTCGATGTCGAGCCGCATGATCATAAGCGCGTGATCCAGATCTGGAACAAGATCGATAATCTGGATGAAGCGGGTCGTGAGGCAGCACTTCGCTTGGCTGCCGCCGGCAGCGAGGAGGGGCGTCCGATCCCGCTTTCAGCGTGGACGGGGGAAGGCGTTGACAGGTTGCTTTCCTTGATTGAGACCCGCATTGCAGGGGCGCTTGGAACTGTCGATGTTGTGCTTTCTCCATCCGAGCTTCGCATTCTTGACTGGATTTACCAGCATGGCAGCGATGTAAAGCGTGAAGATCTGGAAGATGGCTCTGTTCGTATTCAGGCCCGCCTTACAGAAACAGCGCGAAAAATGCTGGATGAGAAACGCGGCATTAAGCCTGTCCCTCAGGATTCGGACTGGGATTGATCGGCATCTTGCGGAACAGGGTTGCAAAGCCCTATGTATGGAACATCCATACGATTCATATTCGTCATACACTATCCAGAGGCCCATAATGAGAGATCCTATTGAAACCGTCATGAACCTCGTGCCGATGGTTGTCGAGCAGACCAACCGTGGCGAGCGGGCCTATGATATCTTTTCGCGCTTGTTGAAAGAACGCATCATCTTCGTCAACGGTCCCGTAGAAGATGGAATGTCGATGCTGATCTGTGCGCAGTTGCTGTTTCTTGAATCGGAAAATCCGAAGAAAGAAATCAACATGTACATCAATTCGCCCGGCGGTGTTGTGACCTCCGGCATGGCGATTTATGACACGATGCAGTTCATCAAGCCGCCAGTGTCCACGCTTTGTATGGGGCAGGCAGCCTCTATGGGCTCGCTGTTGCTGACAGCTGGTGCCACCGGCCAGCGTTATGCGCTGCCAAATGCCCGTATCATGGTTCATCAGCCATCGGGTGGTTTCCAGGGGCAGGCGTCTGATATTGAGCGCCATGCGCAGGACATCATCAAGATGAAGCGTCGCCTCAACGAAACTTACGTCAAGCATACTGGTCGTGATTATGAGACGATCGAACGCACGCTTGACCGTGATCACTTTATGACAGCGCAGGAAGCTCTGGAATTTGGTTTGATCGATAAAGTGATCGAATCGCGCGAAGTGAGCGCCGAAGAAACCAAGTAATTTGGGGAGGCAGATAGTCTGCCTCTTCGTATTTTAGCGCGCTTTGCCACAAAAGGGGCTTATTTCGTGGTCCTACGTGAAGGATAACGCATAGTGTTAAGCATCTGTTGGGGTTCAGGGCGCTAAAATTGATCAGATTGTGCCGAATCTCTATGGGGAACATGATTTTTCATTTGTTCCCCGCCTGAGGTTCTGCAAAAGTCTCCATCAAAGGCTTACTCGGTCGGAAAGCCTGCGGTGACTGGGATCCAAAATGACAAGCAGTGCGTAAAAGCTGCTGATGGAGCCTGAAGGGAGCGGCGTTTTGCTTACCCTCATGGATCCGAACCGGAAAAAACGATCGAAATGAACACGCGATGAGGTTGTTGTTCGTTTCGGTTTATTGAAAGGAAACTGCAATGAGCAAAGTCAGCAACAGCGGCGGCGATTCAAAGAATACGCTTTATTGCTCTTTCTGTGGCAAAAGCCAGCATGAAGTTCGTAAGCTGATTGCAGGCCCGACCGTATTTATTTGTGACGAGTGCGTCGAACTTTGCATGGACATCATCCGCGAGGAAAATAAAACCTCAATGGTGAAGTCGCGTGAAGGCGTGCCTACGCCACAGGAAATCAAGGACGTTCTTGACGATTACGTCATCGGCCAGAAAGACGCCAAGCGTGTTCTCTCGGTTGCGGTACACAATCACTACAAGCGTCTTGCACATCAGAGCAAGAGCAACGACATCGAGCTTGCGAAGTCGAACATTCTGTTGGTCGGCCCAACGGGTTGCGGCAAGACCTACCTTGCCCAGACACTCGCACGCATCATTGATGTACCGTTTACCATGGCGGATGCAACGACGCTGACAGAAGCCGGTTATGTCGGTGAGGATGTTGAAAACATTATCCTGAAGCTGCTTCAGTCGGCCGATTATAATGTTGAACGCGCGCAGCGCGGCATTGTTTATATCGATGAAGTCGACAAAATCAGCCGCAAGTCTGATAATCCTTCGATCACCCGTGATGTATCGGGCGAAGGTGTTCAGCAAGCGCTTTTGAAGATCATGGAAGGCACTGTTGCTTCTGTTCCACCGCAGGGTGGTCGCAAGCATCCACAGCAGGAATTCCTGCAGGTGGACACGACAAATATTTTGTTCATCTGTGGCGGTGCTTTTGCCGGTCTCGACAAAATCATCTCGGCGCGCGGTGAGAAGACTTCGATTGGCTTTAGCGCAACTGTGAAGTCGGTTGACGACCGCCGCATTGGTGATGTGTTTAAAGAGCTGGAACCGGAAGATCTGCTGAAGTTCGGTCTTATTCCGGAATTCGTTGGTCGTTTGCCGGTAATCGCGACACTGGAAGATCTGGATGTTGATGCACTGGTACAGATCCTGACCGAGCCGAAGAATGCGCTCGTGAAGCAGTATCAGCGGCTGTTCGACATGGAAAATGTTGAACTGAGCTTCCACGACGATGCTTTGCGCGCAATTGCCAATAAGGCTGTTGAACGCAAGACTGGTGCACGTGGTCTGCGCTCGATCATGGAAAAGATCCTGCTCGACACCATGTTTGAGCTTCCAACGCTGGAAGGCGTGCAGGAAGTGGTCATTTCCGGTGATGTTGTGGATGGAAGCGCTCGTCCGCTTTATATCTACGCTGAGCGTCAGGAAGAAAAGGGCAATGCGTCGGCTTGACGATTTGCCGGACTTTTGGAAAAAAGGCCGCGCAAGCGGCCTTTTTTTGTTTATCTCCTGGCAAATGCTGAATTCTGGAAAAGCTTGTTATTGTACAAATCTCCGTGACAGCGCAGGATAAATGACGATTCTATGAAAGCTGCCCTGGAATCAGCTTGAATTTGGGAGTTCGACACTCCAATTATGGACCGAAGCACTGGTCATGGACTGCCTCATTATGAAAGGGGCCATAACCAGTGGCAATCGGGTCGAATGACCTGAGAAAGGACTTACAATGACGGGTATTGAACAGAAGACTCCTTTGGGTGGTTCTGGAGCGGATGGTGAAGACGGGCTGTATGCCGTCCTGCCGTTGCGCGATATCGTAGTTTTCCCGCATATGATCGTTCCGCTGTTTGTTGGACGCGAAAAGTCGATCAAGGCACTTGAAGAGGTGATGGGCGTTGATAAGCAGATTTTGCTTGCAACGCAGAAGAATGCGGCGGACGACGATCCGGCACCGGATGCAATTTATGAGATCGGCACGATCGCCAATGTGCTGCAGCTTCTCAAGCTGCCAGACGGTACCGTTAAGGTTCTCGTCGAAGGCACCGCGCGCGCCAAGGTTTCCAAGTTTACCGATCGTGAGGATTATCACGAAGCTTACGCAACTGCTCTGCCTGAGCCGGAAGAAGACGCTGTTGAGGTTGAGGCTCTGGCCCGTTCAGTGGTTTCCGATTTCGAAAACTACGTGAAGCTGAACAAGAAGATTTCGCCGGAAGTGGTTGGCGCTGCAAGCCAGATCGACGACTATTCCAAGCTCGCTGATACGGTTGCTTCGCATCTCGCAATCAAGATTCCTGAAAAGCAGGAAATGCTGTCGATTCTCTCGGTGCGTGAGCGTCTTGAGAAGGCGCTTGCTTTCATGGAATCTGAAATTTCTGTTCTTCAGGTTGAAAAGCGCATCCGTGGCCGCGTCAAGCGCCAGATGGAAAAAACCCAGCGCGAATATTACCTCAACGAGCAGATGAAGGCGATCCAGAAGGAGCTTGGTGATGGCGAGGACGGTCGCGATGAAGCGGCTGAGCTCGAAGAGCGCATCAACAAGACCAAGCTTTCCAAGGAAGCGCGCGAAAAGGCACAGGCTGAGTTGAAGAAGCTGCGCAGCATGAGCCCGATGTCTGCGGAAGCCACTGTTGTTCGCAACTATCTCGACTGGCTGTTGTCTATTCCTTGGGGCAAGAAGTCGAAGGTTAAGCAGGACCTGAACTTTGCCGAGGAAGTGCTTGATGACGAGCATTTCGGTCTCGACAAGGTCAAGGAGCGCATTGTCGAATATCTGGCCGTGCAGGCTCGCTCGACCAAAATCAAAGGCCCGATCCTTTGCCTCGTTGGACCTCCCGGCGTCGGTAAGACCTCGCTTGCCCGCTCGATTGCGAAGGCAACCGGTCGTGAATATGTCCGTATGTCGCTTGGTGGCGTGCGTGACGAGGCTGAAATCCGTGGTCACCGCCGCACTTACATCGGTTCGATGCCCGGCAAGGTCATCCAGTCGATGAAGAAGGCGAAGAAGTCCAACCCGCTCTTCCTGCTCGATGAAATCGACAAGATGGGTCAGGATTTCCGTGGCGATCCATCTTCGGCAATGCTTGAGGTGCTGGACCCGGAACAGAACTCAACCTTCATGGATCACTACCTTGAGGTTGAATATGATCTGTCGAACGTCATGTTCGTGACGACTGCCAATACGCTGAACATTCCGGGTCCGCTTCTGGACCGTATGGAAGTCATCCGTATTGCCGGTTACACCGAAGATGAAAAGCTCGAGATTGCCAAGCGGCACCTGCTGCCAAAGGCGATCAAGGATCATGCGCTGCAGCCGAAGGAGTTTTCGGTCACAGACGATGCGCTGCGCAACGTTATCCGTCTTTACACGCGTGAAGCCGGTGTTCGTAGCCTTGAACGTGAAATGATGACCTTGGCGCGTAAGGCCGTGACTGAGATTCTCAAATCGAAGAAGAAGTCGGTGAAGATCACCGACAAGAATCTCTCCGATTATCTCGGTGTCGAGCGTTTCCGTTATGGTCAGGCCGAAGGCGAAGATCAGGTTGGCGTTGTCACAGGTCTTGCATGGACTGAAGTGGGCGGCGAATTGCTGACCATCGAAGGCGTCATGATGCCCGGTAAGGGCCGCATGACCGTTACGGGTAACCTCCGTGATGTGATGAAGGAATCGATTTCGGCGGCGGCATCGTATGTTCGCTCGCGCGCAGTTGATTTCGGCATTGAGCCTCCGCTGTTCGACAAGCGTGACATCCACGTGCACGTGCCGGAAGGCGCAACGCCTAAGGATGGTCCATCGGCTGGTATCGCTATGGTTACGGCAATCGTCTCTGTTCTGACCGGTATTCCGGTTCGCAAGGACATTGCAATGACTGGTGAAGTGACGCTGCGTGGCCGTGTGCTGCCTATTGGTGGGTTGAAGGAAAAGCTGCTTGCTGCATTGCGTGGCGGCATCAAGAAGGTTCTGATCCCGGAAGAAAACGCCAAGGATCTGGCGGATATTCCGGACAATGTGAAGAATAATCTTGAGATCGTTCCAGTGTCGCGAGTCGGCGAAGTGCTGAAACATGCACTGGTTCGGGAGCCGCAGCCGATCGAATGGACAGAGCCAGAAACGCCTGTCGCATCCGCTCCGGTGGACGACGAAGCAGGTGTTTCGACAGCACATTAATCATTGTCTGTGCCTAATAAGCTAACAATGCCGGGCTAAAAGCCCGGCATTTCTGTGTTTAACCCCGGGTTTCCGGGGTTTTTTCGTGTTGACAGGCTTGGTTTGTCAACCGATTTGAATAAACTGCACGCAATCCGGTCGCGTTATTCGTTCCGGTAGATAAAGAAAGGAAATGCCTATGAACAAGAACGAATTGGTCGCCGCAGTAGCGGAAAAGGGCGGTTTGACTAAGGCCGACGCTGGAACTGCAGTTGACGCAGTTCTCGCAGCTGTAACCGGTGCACTCAAGGCTGGCGAAGAAGTACGTCTGCCTGGCTTCGGCGTTTTCTCGGTATCGCATCGCGCAGCGTCGACTGGCCGCAACCCTTCGACTGGTATGGAAGTTGCTATTCCTGCCCGCAACGTGCCGAAGTTCTCGGCTGGTAAGGGCCTGAAGGATGCCGTTAACGGCTAATCCAGTAAACTGACGCGGCATGATCGCGCTCAGTTATACGAGAAGGCCCGGTTTAACCGGGCTTTTTTGCTTTATAAGGGGAGGTTTTGCGATGCGATTTTATAAAATGAGTGTGGCACTTCCGACCCTCGGTTTCGCGGGGCTGCTTTTCGGTATGCAACCGGCACAGGCGGACACCTGTGATGAGCAGGTCTTTCAGGATACAAAATTCATTATCTGTACGGTGAAGGCCAAAGAAAACCTGCGTCTGTTCTGGAAGGGCGCAGAGGGTGAGCCGTATCGCAATTTCTCGAAAATTGCAGATGCGGTGGCTGCGCAAGGCAAGACGCTGTCATTCGCGTTTAATGCGGGAATGTATCAGACCGATTTCACGCCGATGGGGCTTTATGTCGAGGATGGGCAGGAACTGGTTGCTGCCGATACAAAAGCGCCTCAGCGTGCGTCTGGCCCGGTTCCAAACTTCTATAAAAAGCCCAATGGCATTTTCTATTTTGATAAAGACAGCGCCGGTATTGTTTCAACCGAGCGATTTCTAAAGCGCCGACCGCAGGCGCGCTTTGCGACGCAATCCGGACCGATGCTGGTCATTGAGAACAAGCTCAACCCGATTTTGATCAAAGACTCGACGGACCGGACCCGCAGAAGCGGTGTTGGTGTTTGTGATGATGCGACCATTCGCTTCGCAATTAGCGAAGATGCGGTGAATTTCTATGATTTCGCATCGCTGTTTCGTGACGGGCTGAAATGTCCGAATGCGCTGTTCCTCGACGGCGGCGGCGGTGCTGGAATTTATAATCCTGCCATGGGAAGAAATGACATCTCATGGCATGGCGGATATGGGCCGATTGTGGGATTTGTTGAATAGAGTGCATGAAAAAGGCGGGTTTAAAAACCCGCCTTTTTCATTCATTCAGCAGCTTCTGCTTTGCGCCCCGGACGGCGCTCCAGCAGTTCCTTGAGGAATTGGCCTGTGTAAGAGCGCTTTTCCTTCACGATGTCTTCGGGGCGCCCAACAGCGACAATCTCACCGCCGCCATCGCCGCCTTCCGGACCAAGATCGATAACCCAGTCGGCAGTCTTGATGACTTCGAGATTGTGCTCAATGACCACAACTGTATTGCCCTGTTCAACCAGTTCATGCAGCACTTCGAGAAGTTTTGCCACATCATGAAAGTGCAGGCCGGTTGTCGGTTCATCCAGAATATAGAGCGTTCGCCCGGTGGCTTTGCGTGAAAGTTCCTTGGCGAGTTTCACGCGCTGCGCTTCACCGCCAGAAAGGGTTGTGGCCTGCTGGCCTACTTTTACATAACCAAGTCCCACTTTAACGAGCGTCTCAAGCTTGTCGCGCACAGCAGGAACGGCTGTGAAGAACTCAGCTCCTTCTTCAACCGTCATATCAAGGACATCGGCAATCGACTTGCCTTTGAATTGCACTTCCAGCGTTTCGCGGTTGTAACGCTTGCCGTGACAGACATCACAAGTGACATAGACATCCGGCAGGAAGTGCATCTCGATCTTGATGACGCCATCGCCCTGACAGGCCTCGCAGCGCCCACCTTTCACGTTGAACGAAAAGCGTCCCGGCTGATACCCGCGGGCTTTGGCCTCCGGCAGACCTGCGAACCAGTCACGGATCGGTGTGAAAGCGCCGGTATAGGTTGCCGGATTGGAACGTGGCGTGCGGCCAATCGGTGACTGATCAATGTCGATGACTTTATCAAGGAATTCGAGGCCTTCTATACGGTCATGTTCCGCCGGATGTTCGCGTGAGCCCATGATGCGACGCGAGGCAGCCTTGAACAGCGTTTCGATCAGGAAGGTGGATTTACCGCCGCCAGACACCCCGGTTACAGCGGTGAATGTACCAAGTGGAATATCCGCCGAAACATTTTTCAGATTGTTGCCGCGTGCGCCGACAACCCGGATGCGCTTGTTCTTGGTCAGTTTGCGGCGCTCAGCCGGAACTGCCACCTCCATCGCACCCGACAAATATTTGCCGGTTAGCGAGTTCGGGTTGGACATGACGTCTTTCGGCGTGCCCTGCGCGATGATCTTGCCACCATGAACACCAGCCGCCGGGCCAATATCGACCACATAATCGGCTGTCAGGATTGCATCTTCATCATGCTCGACGACGATCACGGTATTGCCGAGATCGCGTAAGTGACGAAGCGTGTCGAGAAGACGGGCATTGTCGCGCTGATGAAGGCCGATGGATGGTTCATCAAGCACGTAAAGCACGCCGGTCAGACCGGAGCCGATCTGAGAGGCAAGGCGAATACGTTGACTTTCACCGCCCGAAAGTGTGCCGGAGTTGCGCGCAAGCGTCAGATAGTCGAGGCCGACATCATTGAGGAATTCCAGACGCTCGCGGATTTCCTTCAAGATACGGGCTGCAATTTCGCGCTGCTTGTCATTGAAGCTGCCATCAATATCACGAAACCATGCATCGGCATTGCGGATCGACATGCCGGTGATTTCACCAATGTGTTTCATGCCAACTTTGACGGCCAGCGCTTCCGGCTTCAGGCGAAAGCCTTTACAAGCCGGGCAGGGCGTTGAAGACATGAAGCGCTCGATTTCCTCACGCGACCATGCCGAATCGGTTTCTTTCCAGCGGCGTTCGAGATTGGGGATCACACCCTCAAAAGCCTTGGTGGTCTGATAGGCGCGCAGGCCATCATCATACTGGAAGGTGATTTCCTTGCCCTTGGTGCCATAGAGAATGGCAGTCTGCGCTTCATCGGAAAGATCGGACCATTTGGCACTCAGCTTGAAGCCATAGGCTTTACCGAGCGCTTCCAGCGTCTGATTGTAATAAGGTGAAGACGAACGGGCCCATGGCGCAACGGCTCCATCTTTCAGAGAGGCGGAATGATCGGGAATGATCAGGTTTGGGTCAATCGCCTGTTGCGTGCCAAGACCGTCACAGGTCGGGCATGCACCAAAGGGATTGTTGAATGAGAACAGGCGCGGTTCGATTTCGGGAATGGTGAAACCGGACACCGGACAGGCAAATTTTTCCGAAAACATAACGCGTTCATGCGTTTCATTTGCCGATTTGTTGGCGCTACCACCGGCAGATGTATCCTCGGCCAGCAATGGTTTGTCGGCGAATTCTGCGATTGCCAAACCTTCTGCCAGTTTGAGGCAGGTTTCAAGGCTGTCGGCGAGGCGGGTTCCGAGATCAGGGCGCACCACAACGCGGTCCACAACCACATCAATATCGTGCTTGTATTTCTTGTCGAGGGCTGGAACGTCAGCAATTTCGTAAAAGGTGCCATCGACCTTCACGCGCTGAAAACCCTTCTTCTGAAGCTCGGCCAATTCCTTTTTGTATTCGCCTTTACGCCCACGAACGATAGGCGCCAGGATATAAAGACGGGTGCCTTCTTCCAACGCCAGAACCCGATCAACCATCTGGCTGACAGTCTGGCTTTCAATCGGCAGGCCGGTTGCAGGCGAATAAGGCACGCCCACGCGCGCGAAGAGCAGGCGCATGTAATCGTAGATTTCGGTGACGGTGCCGACAGTTGAACGCGGATTGCGGCTCGTTGTCTTCTGTTCGATGGAAATGGCCGGGGATAGACCGTCGATCTGATCAACATCCGGCTTCTGCATCATTTCAAGGAACTGGCGCGCATAGGCCGAAAGGCTTTCGACATAGCGGCGCTGGCCTTCCGCGTAGATCGTATCGAAAGCCAGCGATGATTTGCCGGAGCCTGAAAGGCCGGTCATCACGATCAGCTTGTCGCGTGGCAGATCAAGATCGACATTTTTCAGATTGTGTTCACGCGCGCCACGTATGGAAATGAATTTCTGATCGCTCATTCCGCGTCCTGCCTGTTTCGTCATGTCGTAGAGTGGCTGGCGCCGAAAAATTTATGGTGCGCCGCTCCACAATATGGGGATGAACCCTTTCAAAGGAAAGGGGCTGTTCAGTCGCTTTCCGGGTTCTAACGCCGGAACAAAGATCGAACAACCAGTCATCTGATAGGCGATACGAAATGTGAACGCAAGAGCGTTGACTGTTACTCCTGACAGGAGCAAACTATATTTGCTCGCCGGATGGAGGGACATCGCAGAATTGAAACGATGTCGACAAGAGGTCTGACTGGCTGAGTAAACGTAACAGGGAGATAGGAGCATGAGTCCACCTGACAACGTTGCATAGCTTTCATCATGATGAGAGCACAATTACTTGCAGTCTTAACTGCTTCATTTGCAAGGAATGATGCATTTTTGATTGAGACAGGTAGTTGCAGAAAATTTAAAAAATGCGCGGCAATCTGGCATCGTTGCTCAGATTTCCGAATAAATTTATCGGCGAATTACTGTCGATATAAGAGCTTAGCTCAACCCCAAGCCCTGCGCGCCTAAGAAACAGTGAGCGGCAGGGCTTAACTCTGCGAAGATTTTCCGGTTTCTATAGCGTGTCGCGTTTAATCGTATCCAATACGCTTGCTTTTTCTTCTTGTTTTACACATGCCGTTCTCGGATCGTAGGGGGAATGGAAATCAGGCCGGTGAACGAATTTCTCCGCGACGTTGGGCCTTAATTTTCCGCAACATGCTTTATCTCTCCATGTATAAAATCCGCATTAAAATCCATTTCAAGCTTGTAAATTGAACAAAACAAGAACATAAACTTCTGTGGACATTGCCGGAATTCGCCGTGCGAGCATGAGCGCGGTGGAAGTGGCTGCTGTAAGGTGATAGTTGAATTTTAGGCCAATACCTTTTGGTATTTGACCATTCTTTAAAAGTAGACGCCGTTTGGCAGGGCTGAGAAGCGCGCTGGATGGGTGGATGCGAGAGATCCGGAGTAAGTTTTCAATGGCTGGTAGCGTCAACAAAGTCATTCTGATCGGCAATCTTGGTGCTGATCCAGAAATCCGCCGCCTTAATTCAGGCGATCAGATCGCCAATCTGCGTATTGCGACGTCGGAAAGCTGGCGCGACCGTCAGTCCGGTGAGCGCAAGGAACGTACCGAGTGGCATAGTGTTGTCATCTTCAATGAAAATCTTGCCAAGGTGGCAGAGCAGTATTTGAAGAAGGGGTCCAAGGTTTATATCGAGGGCGCGCTGCAGACGCGTAAGTGGCAGGATCAGAACGGTAATGATCGTTACTCGACTGAAATCGTGTTGCAGAAATTCCGGGGCGAACTTCAGATGCTTGATAGCCGCGGCGAAGGTGGTGGCGAGGGGCGGTCGTTCAGCGGCGGCGGTGGTAATCGCAACCAGATGTCGGATTATTCCGGCGGCGGAAGCGATTTTGGATCGTCCGGCCCATCCAATCAGGGTGGTGGCAGCGGCGGCGGTTTCGCGCGCGACCTTGATGATGAAATTCCATTCTGATAAAAAAGCGGGCGTCACAAGCGCCCGCTTTTTTAGTTGGATTGATTGATAAAAAGAATAATATAAGCTGATGTTTTAGCTTATTATTATCTGTTATCGTCTGGTTGATTATTTCCATAAAATGCGCCGTAGACAGATGACTTTTGCGATCGGACTGGATGAACGAAGTGAAATGGCTTTTGGCGGAAGAGCTGATCTGCTGCATCCCCATTCGCTGGGTATTATTTTTTCCGATGTGATTTTCTGTTGGGCGCGTGTGTTGTGATGCGGACGGATCATACTCTTAACGGGTGTTTTGTTGCTGTTGTCGGTCCCAGTGGTGCCGGTAAAGATACGATTATGGACGCGGCGCGTGAGATACTGAAAGATGATCCGCGGTTTCATTTTGTGCGGCGCGTTATCACCCGACCACAAATGCCGGGCACTGAAGATCACGACAGTCTGGACGAGGAAGCTTTTCGCAAAGCGGCAGACGAGGGTGCTTATGCGCTTCAATGGCAGGCGCATGGTTTGAGCTATGGTCTGCCGCGTTCGCTGGATACCAAACTTGCGGAAGGCGTGGTTGTTATCGCCAATGTTTCGCGTCGGGTTCTGACGGATATTCGCAGACAGTATCAATCACGTTCCATCGTGCTGATAACTGCACAACCGTCCGTATTGGCTGAGCGACTGGCAGCACGTGGGCGAGAAACACGGGCACAGATCGAAAAGCGTTTGGCGCGTGAAGTGCGCTTCGATCATCAGGCTGACGACGTTGTGATGATCGATAATTCTGGAGCAGTGGCGACATCCATCGAAGCCTTCCTCGCACACTTAGAGCAGTCCCGGTTCTGATTGAATTCAGATCGGCAGCCTAAAGGGAAAACTAAGTGTCGGCGAGGGATATGTGCTTATCCTGTGATCAGCGACCTGACGCCATCTGCAACGAATTGCACGGCAAGGGCTGCCAATATGACGCCTAGCAGGCGCGTCAGGATTGAGCGGCCCGTTTCTCCGAGGAAGCGGTCAACGCGTTCTGCAAGCAACAGCACCAGATATGTAATGAGCAGGCAGGTAAATATGACCAGTAGCAGAACGGCGTGTTCTGCCGGTCCAGTGAACGAATCGGACGTCAGAACAATGGCGGAAATTGCACCCGGACCGGCTATCAGTGGTATGGCAAGCGGGAAGGCTGCGATATTGCGGATATGATCTTTGGTGATGGCAACTTCGGCGCTCTTTTCCTTGCGCTCGGTTCGCTTTTCGAAAATCATTTCGAAGGCGATCCAGAAGAGAAGCAGACCGCCTGCGACGCGAAAAGCGCCGATACTGATGCCGAACATGCCGAGTATCTGAGCGCCAGCAATTGCAAACAGCGCCATTACCCCAAAGCCGATGATGGATGCGCGCAGCGCAACCTGTCCGCGATGGTTGCGATCCATGCCGGGTGTCAATGCAAGAAACAAAGGAGCCAGACCGGGCGGATCGATTGTGACAAGCAGGGTGACGAAGGCGCTGAAAACCGTATCGTAGAACCCCATGCTAAACGCGCCTCTTTTTTTGATATTTTTTGCCTGATTTGTGAAGCAGAGTGTAGCTGATCAAAGCCGCGCGGTCGATGTAAAGCACACGCTCAGGCAACATCATTACGCGATGTTTATGTGAATATCTTTCAAGTGCTTGATAAGATGGGCGAAATTAGCTGCTCGAATTGGCCTCGAAATTGGCGTTTTGCACCATTTTGCTCTATAAAGTGACTTTATCGATTCTGTTGAGAAAGATATCTGAATAGTGTCAGATCTAACGCCTCCACCCGGTTCCGAAGATATGAATGGCGGCCCGAGCGGCCCTACAGGTATCGAACCGATTTCCATTATTGAGGAGATGCAGCGCTCCTATCTCGATTACGCAATGAGCGTTATCGTGAGCCGTGCCCTGCCTGACGTGCGCGATGGCTTGAAGCCAGTGCATCGTCGTATTCTCCATGCCATGAACGAGATGAACCTCGCTTACAATCGCCCCTACCGAAAGTCGGCAGGTGTGATCGGTGAAGTGATGGGTAAGTACCATCCGCATGGTGACGCTTCTATTTATGACGCCTTGGTGCGTATGGCGCAGGACTTCTCCTTGCGCGATCCACTCGTGGACGGCCAGGGCAACTTCGGTTCCATCGATGGCGATCCGCCAGCGGCGATGCGTTATACCGAATGCCGTCTGGAAAAGGTCACTGAATCCCTTCTGTCGGATATCGACAAGGATACGGTTGATTTTCAGGACAACTATGATGGCCGTGAGCGGGAACCAATGGTTCTGCCAGCCCGCTTTCCGAACCTGCTTGTCAATGGTTCGGGCGGCATTGCGGTTGGTATGGCAACCAACATTCCGCCACATAATCTGGGCGAAGTCATTGATGGTTGCGTTGCGCTGATTGAAAATCCAGCCATTGAGCTGGAAGAAATCATGGAAATTATTCCCGGCCCGGATTTTCCGACCGGTGGTATTATCCTTGGACGTGCTGGCATCAATTCTGCCTATACGACGGGTCGTGGCTCGGTCATCATGCGTGGTCGCGTGGCGATTGAACCAATGCGTGGTGATCGTGAAGCGATCATCATCACTGAAGTTCCCTATCAGGTGAACAAAGCATCGATGATCGAGAAAATGGCCGAACTGGTACGCGACAAGCGTATCGAGGGCATTTCTGATCTGCGCGATGAATCGGACCGCGATGGTTATCGCGTTGTGGTCGAGCTCAAGCGTGATGCTGTTGCGGATGTCGTGCTCAACCAGCTTTACCGCTACACACCGCTGCAAACCTCTTTCGGCTGCAACATGGTTGCGCTGAATGGCGGCAAGCCTGAACAGCTTAATCTTCTCGATATGCTGCGCGCTTTCGTGGCGTTCCGCGAAGAAGTGGTTACACGCCGCACCAAGTTCCTGCTCAACAAAGCGCGTGATCGCGCGCATGTGTTGGTCGGTCTGGCAATCGCAGTTGCCAATATTGACGAAATCATTGCTCTCATTCGTCGTGCGCCGGATCCGGCAACCGCGCGTGAGCAGTTGATGGAGCGTCGTTGGCCTGCTGCTGATGTGGCGCCGCTGATTCGTTTGATCGATGATCCTCGTCACAGGATCAATGAGGATAACACCTATAACCTCTCGGAAGAGCAGGCGCGTGCTATTCTTGATCTTCGCCTGCAGCGCCTGACAGCGCTCGGTCGCGAAGAAGTGGCGGATGAGCTGAACAAGATTGGCGAAGAAATTCGCGATTATCTGGATATTCTCAGCTCGCGCATTCGCGTTATGACAATCGTCAAGGAAGAGATGATTGCTGTTCGCGACGAGTTTGCCACGCCGCGCCGTACCGAGTTTGGTCTTGGTGGCGCCGAAATGGACGATGAAGACCTGATCGCTCGCGAAGATATGGTCGTGACTGTCAGCCACGCCGGTTATATCAAGCGTGTGCCGCTGGCCACTTATCGTGCACAGCGCCGTGGCGGCAAGGGCCGCTCCGGTATGGCCACCAAGGACGAGGATTTCGTAACCCGTCTGTTCGTCGCCAATACGCATACGCCGGTTCTGTTCTTCTCCTCGCGCGGTATCGTCTACAAGGAAAAAGTCTGGCGTCTGCCGGTCGGCAATCCGCAGTCGCGTGGCAAGGCGCTCATCAACATGTTGCCGTTGCAGCAGGGCGAGCGCATCACCACGATCATGCCGCTGCCGGAGGATGAGGAATCCTGGGCAAACCTCGACGTCATGTTCTCGACCACGCGTGGTACGGTTCGCCGTAACAAGCTCAGCGACTTCGTTCAGGTCAACCGCAACGGTAAGATCGCGATGAAGCTCGAAGAAGAGGGCGATGAAATCCTCTCGGTTGATACCTGTACGGAATTCGATGACGTTCTTCTGACCTGTGCTGGTGGCCAGTGCATTCGCTTCCCTGTCACAGATGTGCGCGTCTTTGCTGGTCGTAACTCGATTGGCGTGCGCGGTATCAATCTGGCAGAAGGCGATAAGGTCATCTCGATGGCTATTCTGCATCACGTTGATGCGGATGCTGCCGAACGTGCAGCTTACCTCAAGCGTTCGATTGCGGAACGCCGTGCGCAGGGTGCGGACGATGCCGATGATATTGTTGTTGTCGGTGAAGACGTCGAAAATGAAACCGAGCTTAACGACGAACGCTATCAGGAACTGAAGGCGCGTGAGCAGACCGTTCTTACCGTTAGTGAGTATGGTTATGGTAAGCGGTCTTCGTCTTATGAGTTCCGCGTTTCCGGCCGTGGTGGTAAGGGTATTCGCGCAACCGATACGTCGAAAACCGATGAAATCGGCAAGCTGGTTGCTCTGTTCCCGGTCGAGGCCAGCGATCAGATATTGCTGGTTTCAGACGGCGGTCAACTGATCCGTGTTCCGGTCGGCGGCATTCGTATCGCTGGACGTTCGACCAAGGGTGTCACGATCTTCAATACGGCTGACGGCGAAAAGGTCGTCTCGGTTGAGCGCATTTCGGAAACGGAAAGCGATGAAGAGAATGGCGCTGCCGAGATTGATGAAATCGCGGTTGAAGGTGATGCACCTGCAGCCGGTGGCGAAGAGTAAAAAAATGCGCTGATACGCAAGTGTCAGCGCGCTCTGTGATCCAAATGAAAAGGCCGGTGGCGGAAGCCATCGGCCTTTTTGAGATGTCAGGACTGGAGGGCACTGACGATCTTTGAAACTTTATTTAACGCGAACTCAATTTACGCACGGCGTTTAGATTAAAAGCGGCGGGACGTATGCGTTGGCGCTTTGCTTCATTCTCTTCCAGAAGCAAAACAATCGCCGATGCAGCCATTGCTACCATCATGGATAATGCCAGAAGAAATATCATCATCGCGGTATCCTTTCATTATAGATACGCTTGAGAAGCAAAAAGGTTGCAGCAAAGGTGCGCTCATGATGGTAAATCGGTTGTGAACTTGTCGTGAAATCGTGCTTCATTGCTCATTCAATTTGTTTTCTTGGTTTCTGATTTCTTTCCAATTGTGGTTGTTGTTGAAAATCTGATGAGAAAAGGCTAGCTGGTAGAAATGACGATCGCGATTTATGCGGGTTCATTCGACCCGATCACCAATGGCCATATGGATGTCCTGAAAGGCGCGCTCCGTCTTGCCGATCAGGTTATTGTTGCTATCGGCGTACATCCGGGTAAAAAACCGCTTTTCAGCTTTGAGGAGCGTGTTGCGCTTATCAACGCAAGCTCCAGCGAATTGCTTGGCGCTGATGCAAAGCGTGTGTCGGTAATTTCATTTGATGCACTGGTGATTGATGCGGCGCGCAAGCATGGCGCAAAGCTCATGGTGCGCGGCCTGCGCGATGGCACCGATCTTGATTATGAAATGCAGATGGCAGGCATGAATGGGACAATGGCACCGGAATTGCAGACTGTCTTTCTGCCAGCCGATCCTGCCGTGCGCACAATTACTGCCACATTGGTTCGCCAGATTGCCTCAATGGGAGGCGACATAAAGCCCTTCGTTCCGGTTGCTGTCGCTAAAGCACTGGAAGCAAAATTCAAATCCTGATTCAGGGAGTTTCTCGGTTATGTCATTTATTCGTTCGGCATTCGCCGCAGCCAGCATTGTTGCGTTATCTCACGGGGCTGCCTTGGCAGCGGACACGCTTAATTTGCAGCTTAAAGATGGTAATGTTGCAATTGAGCTTGAACCAAAGCTTGCACCAAAACACGTTGCTCAGATTGAGAAGCTGGTAAAGGAAGGCGCTTATGATGGCGTTGCTTTCCACCGCGTGATTCCGGGCTTCATGGCTCAGACCGGCGATGTGAAGTTTGGTAATGTCGACAAGGGTTTCAATGCATCGCGTGTGGGTACCGGTGGCTCTGAATTGCCAAACATTCCAGCCGAATTCTCCAAGGAGCCTTTTGTGCGTGGCACGGTTGGCATGGCACGCAGCCAGGATCCAAATTCGGCCAACTCGCAATTCTTCATTATGTTCAATGATGGCGCCTTCCTGAACGGCCAGTACACTGTGGTTGGCAAGGTTGTCAGTGGCATGGATGTGGTTGATAAGATCAAAAAGGGAAGTGAATCCGACAATGGCTCGGTTGAAAACCCTGACAAAATCATCAAAGCCACAATCGAAAAGAAATAAGTTTTAAATTCAACGCGTATCCCTGTCCCAAAAACCAATCAAATTTGGGGGGATACGCTCAATAGGAGAGGCCCGATGGCTTATAAAGACCCGGAAAACACGCTCGTTCTTGAAACCACCAAGGGCAATGTCGTTCTCGAACTCTTCCCTGATCTGGCTCCCGGCCATGTCGAACGCATCAAGGAACTGGCACGCGAAGGCGCATATGACGGCGTTGTATTCCACCGTGTAATCGACGGCTTTATGGCGCAGACCGGCGACGTGAAGTTCGGCAAGACGGGTGGTGCGCATTTCAACGGCGCACGCGCTGGCATGGGCGGTTCGGATAAGCCTGACCTCAAGGCTGAATTTTCGAACACCCAGCACAAGCGCGGTACAGCTTCGATGGCTCGTTCGCAGAACCCGAATTCGGCTAACTCGCAGTTCTTTATCTGCTTTACCGATGCTCCATGGCTTGACCGTCAGTACTCCGTATGGGGTCAGGTTATCGAAGGCATGGACAATGTTGACAAGATCAAGCGTGGCGAACCTGTTACTGATCCAGACGTGATCGTCACAGCACGCATCGCTTCCGACATCTAATTCTGTCATTTCTATAGAAATATAGCGGCTCCGGTTTTGCCGGGGCCGCTCTTGCTTTGCCGAGGTTTATGATGCGTGTTGATCTTTTCGATTTCGATTTACCGGAAGAGAGTATTGCTCTGCGTCCAGCCGAGCCGCGCGATCACGCCAAGCTGTTGCGTGTGCGTCCCGGCCAGCCATTCGAAGATCGACAGGTATTTGAATTGCCTGATCTGTTGCAGCCGGGTGATGCACTGGTTTTCAACGATACAAAAGTCATTCCCGCACAGCTTGAAGGGATGCGTGAGCGCGATGGCAATATTTCGCAGGTGAGTGCGACGCTTCACATGCGTACCGGCCCGGATCGCTGGAAAGCATTTCTGCGCCCGGCCAAGCGCGTGAAAGAAGGCGATCGCATCCGTTTCGGTCATTCCGGTTCAAGCTGTTCCCTTGGAACTCTCGACGCGACCGTTGCCGAAAAGGGAGATGCGGGGGAGGTGCTGCTGGTGTTTGACCTTTCGGGTGCCATGCTCGATGAAGCCATTGCTTCCGTTGGCCATATTCCTTTGCCGCCCTATATCGCATCCAAGCGCCCTGAAGACGAGCGCGACCGCAGCGATTATCAGACTGTTTACGCGCGCGAAGAAGGCGCTGTCGCCGCACCGACTGCCGGGCTGCATTTCACACCAGAGCTGCTCAAAAAAATCCGCGAGCGTGGCATCGAAGAGCATTTCGTGACGCTGCATGTCGGGGCGGGCACATTTCTGCCGGTCAAAGCCGACGATACGACGGACCACAAGATGCATTCCGAGATCGGTTATGTTTCGCAGGAGACAGCCGATGCGCTCAATGCCGTTCATGCCCGCGGTGGCCGGGTGATCTGTGTTGGTACAACATCGCTGCGTCTTATTGAGAGTGCTGCCGGTGAAGATGGCATCATTCGCCCATGGGCCGGGCCGACGGATATTTTCATCACACCGGGCTACAAGTTCCGGGCAGTCGATCTGCTGATGACCAATTTTCATCTGCCGCGCTCGACGCTCTTCATGTTGGTTTCAGCGTTTAGCGGTTTTGAAACCATGCAGGAAGCTTATAAGCGCGCCATCGACACAGGCTATCGTTTCTATTCCTACGGGGACTCTTCCCTTTTAGAACGTGCATGAACCTGTTTCCTTTTCCGGCATAATTCATTAGAGACACGCCATGACCAGCGAAAATTTTGAATTCAAAGTACTAGCGCGTGATGGCGCAGCCCGTCAGGGCGAAATCTCCATGCCGCGCGGCGTGGTGCGTACGCCTGCCTTCATGCCGGTTGGCACAGCCGGAACCGTTAAGGCCATGTATATGGATCAGGTGAAGGATTTGGGCGCGGATATTATCCTCGGCAACACCTACCATCTGATGCTGCGTCCGGGTGCGGAACGTGTGGCTCGTCTTGGTGGTCTGCATGAATTTGGCGGCTGGAAAGGCCCAATTCTGACCGATTCCGGCGGTTTTCAGGTCATGTCGCTCGCGCAACTGCGCAAGCTTGATGAAAATGGTGTGACTTTCCGCTCGCATATCGATGGCAAACCTTATGAAATGACGCCGGAGCGCTCCATCGAAATTCAGGGGCTGCTTGATAGCGATATTCAGATGCAGCTCGATGAATGTGTGGCGCTGCCATCGCCTGAAAAGAACACCGAGCGCGCGATGGAATTGTCGCTGCGGTGGGCTGAGCGTTGCAAGGTGGCTTTTGGTACACAGCCAGGGAAAGCGATGTTCGGCATCGTGCAGGGCGGCGACAATGCGCGCCTGCGTGAGCGCTCGGCGGAAGCACTGAAAGCGATGGACCTCAAGGGCTATTCCGTTGGTGGTCTGGCCGTTGGTGAGCCTCAGAACGTCATGCTCGACATGCTCGAAGTAGTTTGCCCGATCCTGCCAACAGAAAAGCCACGCTATCTGATGGGCGTCGGCACGCCGGATGATATTCTGAAATCCGTTGCCCGCGGGATCGACATGTTTGATTGCGTGATGCCGACACGCGCCGGGCGTCACGGTCTGGCGTTCACGCGCTTTGGCAAGGTGAACCTGCGCAATGCGCGTCATGCCGATGATCATCGTCCGCTTGATCCTGAATCAAACTGCCCGGCAACGCGTGATTACAGCCGCGCTTATCTGCATCATTTGGTCAAATCCGGTGAAGCACTGGGTGGAATGCTGCTGACATGGAACAATCTGGCCTATTACCAATACCTCATGCAGGGCATTCGTGCCGCGATTGCGGAAGGCCGTTTTGAAGATTTTGCGGCTGAAACGACTGCCGGATGGGAGCGGGGCGACATACCAGCCCTATAACAAAACGCGCCTTGAAGGCGCGTTTTTTGTATGTATGTTAAATCAATAAGTTACCCTGCTTCGAGCAGCTTTTCCAAGCGGCAGATGACGGAATGGCGTTCTTCGTCGTTCACAATGTCGCAGTCGAGCAAGCGCCCGCATTCTAAGCCTGTCAGCGCCAGATAAGTAATTAAAACAAGATCATTATCGGTTGCATCTTTCAACATTCGATCCAACAAGGCTCGGTGGTAATGCCTGACCGGGATCATGAAATCCGGATTTTCGACGAGGGCAGCAAGGATGCCGCTGGCTGGCGGCTCATCATCTGCCTGAAGACGAAAAACATCAAAAAAGGCGCGTACAACCCGATTTTTATCGCCGCGTTGAAGGGTTTCCTGAACCTCCATCGCCCGTTCGTGTTCTCTCATATATTCTTCGACCACACCCTCAAGCAATTTTGCTTTTGTTGGAAACGAATAGAGCAATCCGCCCTTTGAGAGGCCCGCGCGAGCGGCAACCGCGTCGAGAGAGAGATGGGCTGGGCCGACCTCTTGGGCGAGTTCCACTGCTGCGCGCAAAATGCGCTCTCGCGAAGAGACCTTATTCTTGGTATGCAATTCCAGTGGTCTCCTGACAGTTCAATAGTTGACAATACCGTCCAGACGGTACAGTTATTTTCGACAGTTATTCAAGTAAAATACGTGCGACCAAATTGTGAGCAACAAATAGGACGCGCGCCAATGACACCCTGGAGTGCTTCCGCAATGATCAAACGCCTTATTCTGGCAATTATTTTCCTCGTGATCGTCGTGGGAGGGCTCGTCGGTTTTAACCTGTTCAGGACACAGGCGATTAAGGACTTCTTTGCCAATATGCAGCAACCGGCCAAGACGGTTTCCACGATCACGCTGGAGCCGACGACATGGACGCCGGGCATCGAAGCCATTGGGTCGGCCAATGCAATCAATGGTGTTGACCTGACGGTTCAGGTTAGTGGCATTGTCGATAAAATCGACTTTAAAGCCAACCAGGAAGTAAAAAAGGGTACGGTCCTTCTGCAACTCGAAAACAGCATCGAGACTGCGGACCTTGTTGCTGCGAAGGCCGAGGCCGTGCTTGCAGACCAGAATCTGAAGCGTGCTGAAACCTTGCGCACGCGCGGTGTAGGTGCGGTTTCCGACGTTGATACGACGGCAGCTGCGGCGAGTGCCAAAAAGGCCGCTGTTGCAAAGATGCAGGCTGTACTTGATCAGAAGACGGTAACAGCACCGTTTACGGGTGTTATTGGTATTGCGAAGGTTGATATCGGTCAGTATCTGACACCGGGCACCGTAATCGGGACCTTGCAGGAAACCGACAAGATGCGCATCGATTTCACGGTGCCGGAACAGTCGCTGCCTGAGCTCAGGCTCGGCCAACCCGTGCAGGTTGGTCCAAGCATGGAACAGCTCAATTATAATGGCAAGATCGTTGGTATCGATCCCAAGATCGATCCTGCGAGCCGCCTGGTTTCTGTGCGTGCGGAAGTTCAGAACGACGAACCTCGTCTGACACCAGGTCAGTTTGTTCAGGTTCGTGTTGAACTGCCAAAGGAAGACAATGTGTTGGCGCTGCCACAGACTGCTGTCATTCGCAGCCTGTATGGCGACTATGTCTATGCTGTTCGTCCGGCACAGCCAAAAGAGGGCGAAAAAGCGCCTGAAGGTGATGCTAAAAAGCTGGTTGCCCAGCAGGTTTTCGTAAAAATCGGCCGGAGTTATGGTGGTGTGGTTGAGATCACGGATGGCCTCAAGGCTGGCGACATCGTGATTACAGCAGGCCAGAACCGGCTTTCAGCGGGAACGCCCGTAACGATTGACAACACGGTCAATCCGATCCCAGCGGCTGACAAGTAATAGGCGAGCAAGATGAGTTTTTCCGATATTTTCATCCGGCGACCCGTACTTGCTACCGTGGTCGCTCTTATGATCATTCTTCTCGGCCTTCAGGGTATCGCGCAGCTTTCTGTGCGCGAATATCCGAAAGTCGATGAGACAGTTATTACCATATCGACCGCTTATGCGGGGGCAAGCGCTGAGCTTATTCAGGGTTTCATCACCTCTCCAATTGCAGAGTCGGTGGCGACGACTGAAAACATTGATTACGTCACATCATCCAGCCGTCCATCGTCGAGCACGGTGACGGTTCAGATGAAACTGGGCGCTAATCCCGATGCGGCACTCACGGAAGTGATTGCCAAGGTTAATCAGGTTCGCGGCAATCTGCCGACTGAATCTGATGATCCCGTGATCGTCAAGGGAACCGGGCAGAGCTTCGCAACCATGTATTTGGCTGCGCAGAACCCCAATATGACCAGCGAACAGATTACTGAATATTTGCAGCGCGTCATGCAGCCGCGTATCTCCACCGTTCAGGGTGTGGCGAAGGCTGATATTCTGGGTGGTCAGGTCTATTCGATGCGCGTCTGGATTGATCCGATCCAGCTTGCCGCGCGTCAGGTTACGGCGGCTGAAGTACTGGCGGCGATTAAAGCGTCGAACTTCCTGTCTGCGCCTGGACAGACAAAAAACGAGTATGTTGCATCATCGATTACGCTTGAATCGACCTTGCAGACACCGGAAGCTTTTGGCGCAATGCCGATTAAATCAACCGGCGATCAGATTGTGCGTCTGCGCGATGTGGCGAAAGTTGAGCTTGCTGCGAAAAGTACAGATACGATTGTTTCGTTCAACGGTTCGGCCGGTACGTTCCTAGCAATTTACCCGACACCGTCTGCGAACCCGATTGATGTTGCAACGGCTTTCAAGAAAGAACTGCCGGCCATTCAAGCATCTCTGCCGGAGGGCATGACACTTGATCTCGTCTATGACGCGACCGAGCAGATCAGCTCTTCCATCAATGAAGTTTTCACCACCATTGGTGAAGCTGTCGCGATCGTTATTCTGGTCATTATCATTTTCCTTGGGTCGTTCCGCTCGGTTCTTATTCCCATTGTCACGATCCCTATTTCGCTGATTGGCGTATGCTTCTTTCTCTATGTTCTCGGGTTCTCGATCAATCTTCTGTCGCTGCTTGCGATGGTTCTGGCGATTGGTCTTGTGGTCGATGACGCGATCGTGGTGCTTGAAAACATTCACCGCCATATCGAAGAGGGATTGCGTCCGATGGATGCCGCCTTCAAGGGCATGAAGGAAATTACCGGTTCGATTATCGCGATGACGATTACGCTGGCCGCGGTGTTTGCACCGCTTGGGTTTACCGGTGGTCTGACTGGTTCGCTGTTCAGAGAGTTTGCTTTCACGCTGGCCGGCGCGGTTATCATTTCCGGTATTGCTGCTCTGACGATTTCACCGATGATGTGCGCCCGTATGCTCAAACACGGTGAACCGTCCCGGTTCCAGAAAATCATCGACGAGAATTTTAAGAAGCTCGAAAAGTGGTATCATGGGATGGTATCCGGGTCGCTTAATTATCGTCCGATTACATTGATGATCGTTATTGCTCTGGTGGGGCTCACAGGCTTCCTTTTCGTGAACACCTCGACGGAACTTGCTCCTGAAGAAGATTCCGGCGCCTTGTTCTCGATGTTCCAGGCTCCGCAATATGCGACCTCTGCCTATACCAACCTCTATGCAGAACAGATTGACAGCCTGACCAAAGATCTGCCGGAACTGGATACACGCTTCCAGATCGTTGGTATGGATGGCGGAACAACATCGGGTATTGCGCTCTGGGTTCTTAAAGACTGGTCCCAACGCACGCGTTCGCAAAAGCAAATTCAGGAAGATCTGACCGCAAGATTGACCAAGGTTGCGGGCGTTGACGCATTTATTTTTGCGCCTCCGTCTCTGCCCGGTGCTGGCGGTGGCTTGCCGATTTCGATTGCGCTTCAATCAACTGGCCCATCCAGTCAGGTCTTTGAACTGGCTGAAGAAATCAAGAACGAAGCTCAGGCAACAGGCCAGTTCATCATTGTCCAGAACTCGATGTCCTATAATGCGCCGCAGACCACGATCACCATTGATCGTGATCGCGCTGCAACGCTTGGCGTTCAGGTTAGCGATATTGGTTCGACGCTTGGTCTTCTGACCGGCGGTGCATCGATTGCCAAGTTCGACCGCGATTCCAATAGCTATGACATCATCACGCAGGTGCCGGATGCCTATCGCTCGACCCCGGAAAAGCTCGGCGAATTCTTTGTTCGCAGTGTTTCCGGCGCAATGATTCCGTTGTCGTCGGTTATTGAAATCAAGCAAAATGCATCGCCTGCCGCTATTGAGCAGTTTAATCAGCTCAATTCCGCTACCATTTCCGCTCTGCCAATGCCTAGTGTCACGACAGGTCAGGGCCTGCAGACGCTTGTTGATCTGGCTCGCTCGAAGATGCCGGAAGGATTTTTCCTCGACTATTCCGGTCAGTCACGACTGGAAGTCGAGCAGGGCAACACGATCCTCATCGCTTTTGGCCTTGCCGTTATCGTGATCTATCTGGTGCTTGCGGCGCAGTTCGAAAGCTTCCGCGATCCGTTCATCATCATGATGTCAGTCCCGCTTTCGATTTTCGGTGCTATTGTGCCATTGAACCTTGGCCTTGGAACGCTCAACATCTACACACAGGTCGGTCTCATCACACTTGTCGGGCTGATAACCAAGCACGGCATCCTGATGGTGGAGTTCGCCAATCAGCAACGTCGCTTGCATGGTCATTCGCGTCGTGAGGCCATCATCCTCTCTGCTGAAACGCGTCTTCGGCCGATTCTGATGACCACGGCTGCCATGGCGCTCGGCGTTGTGCCGCTGATTATGGCAAGTGGTGCGGGTGCGGCCGCGCGTTACTCGATGGGGCTGGTGATCTTCACCGGTATCACAATCGGTACGGTCTTCACGCTGTTCGTGGTGCCAATGTTCTATACATTTATTGCCAAGAAGGACGTTGAAGGCGAATTCGTGCCGTCGTCGGAAGATAGCAAGGAGGCTGCGGCGGCAGCCCATCACTGAAATTTGTATTGAATAATCGGATTGAGGGCGGTCACATGTGGGCCGCCCTTTTTCTTGGGATGAAGTTGCATCCCGGCTGTTACACACCATATGAGCAAGCATGATACCTTTATCCGTCCTTGATCTTTCACCCGTCCCTGAAGGCAGTAATGCAGGACAGTCTCTGCGCAACACGCTCGAACTGGCCCAGCAGGCCGAGAAATTGGGCTTTACGCGCTATTGGCTGGCCGAGCATCACAACATGCCGGGCATTGCCAGTGCTGCAACCTCCGTTGTGATTGGCCACGTGGCAGCGGGCACATCCACCATCCGCGTTGGTGCGGGTGGAATCATGCTGCCAAACCATTCACCATTGGTGATTGCCGAACAGTTTGGCACGCTGGCTTCGCTGTTTCCGGGGCGTATTGATCTGGGTCTTGGTCGTGCGCCGGGCACCGATCAGATGACTGCGCATGCACTGCGCCGTAATTTGGAAAGCAGCGCCAATGATTTTCCACGCGATGTCGTGGAGCTTCTCAATTATTTCAAGCCAGCCGATCCGGGGCAGCGCGTACAGGCCGTGCCGGGCGCGGGGCTGAATGTTCCTGTCTGGATTCTCGGCTCCAGCCTGTTTGGTGCGCAATTGGCTGCTATGCTGGGGCTGCCTTATAGCTTCGCCTCCCATTTTGCACCGGCTGACATGGAGCGCGCCGTCGAGCTTTATCGCGAACGTTTTGAGCCATCTGAATATCTGCAAAAGCCTTATGTCATGCTTGGGCTGAATGTCATTGCGGCGGATACGGATGAAGAAGCACATTATCTGTTCACATCGCAATTACAGGCATTTGTGAATTTGCGCAGCGGTCGTCCGGGCAAGCTGCCAGCACCTGTCGCGGGGTATCTGGAGCAACTTGATCCCTCAGCACAAGCACTGGTGCGCCAGATGCTGTCATGTCGTGTTGTGGGTGGCCCTGAAACCGTCGACAAGGGCATTCGCGAATTTGCTAAACGCACCGGCGCTGACGAACTGATGGTCACAGGCATGATCTATGACCATCAGAAGCGTCTTCGTTCTTATGAGATTGTCAGCAATTCGATGGCGTGAGGATCAAACTCGCGATTGATCTCGGTGAGAAGCCAGTCGCGAAAGGCTTTAACGGCAGGCGTGTTTGCGCGCGCCTGCGGTGTTACAAAGTAATAGCTGCTCGGGCTTTTGACGGTGTGCTGATAGGCCACGACAAGCTGCCCGTTTTCAATTTCGGTGCTGATCAGAAACAGTGGCATCAATGCAATCCCAAGACCTGCGATACAAGCCTGAGAGACATTCGAGAACTGCTCAAAGCGCATTCCGCCCGCTACAGGTGCAGCAATGTCGAGGCTTTTAAACCAGTGGTTCCATGCGCCGGGGCGTGATGCCATGTTGAAAAGCGGCAGGCGTAACAGGTCCGCAGGCGAATTGACGGGATGCTGTTTCAGAAAAGCCGGGCTGCACACAGGCGCAACCGTTTCTTCCATTAAAAATGTGCAATCGGCATTGGGCCAGTCTGACTGGCCAATATGGATTGCCGCATCAAGGCCTTCGCGTTCAAAGTCGAACTGACCAATGCGGGTGGCAAAATTCAGAATAATATCCGGATATTGCGCCACAAAACGCGGAATCCGCGGGATCAGCCAGCGGGTGCCAAATGTCGGCAGGAATGCGAGATTAAGCGTCGTTCCACGCATTTGCGACATGACCTGCAATGACGCCGCACGAATGGCAGCAAGGGCAGGGCTGATCGCATGAAGATAAGCGCGCCCGGCATCGGTCAGCATAACGTGGCGGCTGGTGCGCTCAAACAGAGCGGCGCCAAGCTGTTCTTCCAGTAAAGCGATCTGACGACTGACTGCGCCTTGCGTCAGAGACAGCTCTTCCGCAGCACTCGAAAAGCTTTCATGCCGCGCCACTGCATCAAAGGCAGCAAGCGCGCTTGTTGAAGGAAGCAGGCGTCTCGAGAGCGAAATCATGATCTATTACTAAATGGAATAGATCGATGAGTAAACGTAAATTGCATGTCGAAATAGGCTGCGCCATAGTCTCTCCAACCAAATCTGAGGAGACCATTCATGTCGCGTGCCGCATTTAACTGGGAAGATCCGTTTCTGCTTGATGAGCAACTGACCGAGGACGAGCGGATGATCCGCGACTCGGCGCAGGCTTTCGCGAGCGATGTACTGCTGCCGCGCATTGAGAAAGCTTATCTTGATGAAACGACCGATCCGGACCTGTTTCGTCTGATGGGGCAGGCTGGCCTTCTTGGTGTAACGCTTCCCGAAGAATACGGCGCAGCCAATGCTGGCTACGTTTCCTATGGTCTTGTGGCACGCGAAGTCGAGCGCATCGATTCCGGCTATCGTTCGATGATGAGCGTTCAGTCGTCGCTCGTCATGTATCCGATCTATGCTTATGGCTCTGACGAACAGCGCAAGAAATATCTGCCGGGTCTGGTTTCCGGCGAATTGATCGGCTGCTTTGGTCTCACTGAGCCTGATGCCGGTTCCGATCCTGCGGGCATGAAAACTCGCGCCGACAAGATCGATGGCGGCTATCGCATCAGCGGTTCCAAAATGTGGATTTCCAACTCTCCGATTGCTGACGTGTTCGTAGTCTGGGCCAAGTCAACAGCGCACGACGGTGCGATCCGTGGCTTTGTGCTTGAAAAGGGCATGAAGGGTCTTTCTGCACCGAAGATTGGCGGCAAGCTTTCGCTGCGCGCTTCAATCACTGGCGAAATCGTCATGGATGGTGTGGAAGTCTCGGAAGATGCGCTGTTGCCGAATGTGTCAGGCCTCAAGGGTCCGTTCGGCTGTCTCAACCGTGCGCGCTATGGCATTTCATGGGGTGTGCTGGGTGCGGCAGAGGATTGCTGGTTCCGCGCCCGTCAGTATGGTCTCGATCGCAAACAGTTCGACAAGCCGCTGGCTGGCACGCAGCTTTATCAGAAGAAGCTCGCCGATATGCAGACTGAAATAGCGCTGGGCTTGCAGGCCTCTTTACGCGTTGGTCGTCTGTTTGACGAAGGCAAAATGGCGCCTGAAATGATTTCTATCGTCAAGCGCAACAATTGCGGCAAGGCGCTCGATATTGCACGGCAGGCGCGTGACATGCATGGCGGCAACGGTATTCAGATCGAGTATCACGTCATGCGCCACGCGCAAAATCTTGAAACCGTCAACACCTATGAAGGCACGCATGATGTTCATGCGCTGATTCTCGGGCGTGCGCAGACCGGCATTCAGGCCTTTTTCTGATCACCGGAAAGGTTTTGAGAAATGCAGAATACACCGCTTGCGGGTCTGAAAGTCATTGAGCTGGCCCGCATTCTGGCCGGTCCATGGGTCGGACAGACACTGTCCGACCTCGGTGCGGATGTTATTAAGGTCGAAAGCCCTGAAGGTGACGATACCCGCACATGGGGGCCGCCCTTTATCGAGGTTGAAGGCGAAAAGTCGGCCGCCTATTTCCACGCCTGCAATCGTGGCAAACAGTCGATCATCGCTGATTTTCGCACCGAAGAGGGCAGGGCACTTGTGCGTAAGCTCGTTGCCGATGCTGATGTGGTGATTGAGAATTTCAAGCTCGGCGGTCTTGATAAATACGGTCTCGATTATGAAAGCCTGAAAGCGATCAATCCACGCCTGATCTATTGCTCAATCACGGGGTTTGGCCACACCGGGCCTTATGCAGAGCGTGCGGGTTATGATTTCATGATCCAGGGCATGGGCGGTATCATGGACCTGACCGGTGAGCCGGACGGGCAACCGCAGAAGATTGGTGTGGCTTTCGCAGACATCTTTACGGGGCTTTATAGTGTCATCGCTATCCAGTCGGCGCTCATCATGCGTGAGCGCACGGGCAGGGGCCAGCATATCGATATGGCGCTGTTTGATTGTATGACAGCGGTTCTTGCCAATCAGGGCATGAACTATCTGGCATCCGGCATTTCGCCCAAGCGTATGGGTAATGCGCATCCCAATATCGCGCCTTATCAAACGCTGCCTGTATCGGATGGCTATTTCATTATCGCCTGCGGCAATGATGGTCAGTTTGCAAAGCTGACGGCTCTGCTTGGAGTTGGCGAACTGGCGAGTGATTCCCGATTTGTCACCAATTCGCTGCGCGTTGCCAATCGCGATGCTCTGACGGCTTTGTTGGAAGAGCGTACGAAGCAATGGCTACGGGATGATCTTCTGTCAGCGCTTGCCAAAGCAGGTGTGCCTGCCGGGCCGATCAACACGGTTGAGGATGTGTTTTCCGACCCGCAATTCATCGCGCGTCAGATGAGAATCGACCCAGATGGTGTTCCGGGACTTCGTACACCGATCCGATTCTCGGATGCTGAGTTAAAACTCGACAGACGTTCGCCGAAACTGGGCGAACATAGCGATAATTTATAAGAAAAGCCCGCTTCAAGCGGGCTTTTCATTTTGTCTTTGAAGATAAATCGTTGCTGCCAATCAGGCGCAAATCAAATTTTCTCAGGAAGAGAGTGGTGCGGTCGAGAAGACTCGAACTTCCACGGGTTGCCCCACAGCGACCTCAACGCTGCGCGTCTACCAATTCCGCCACGACCGCACTGTGTGGTAGAAGCTGAACACTGTCAGCGAGAGGGCATTTAGCAAATCAGTTTCGACTGCACAAGGCTATTCTTTCAGTTGAGCACAATTGATTGAATTTATTTTGTGATGCGCTTAAACGCTTGATTTTAAAATGCAAAGAACTCAGCTTAATCTGGTGGTTAACCAGATCGCGGAGCGACATTTTCAATGTAAATGATAATTCTGGAAGAGAATGGTGCGGTCGAGAAGACTCGAACTTCCACGGGTTGCCCCACAGCGACCTCAACGCTGCGCGTCTACCAATTCCGCCACGACCGCACGTGGTAGAAGCTGAACTTGTCAGCGAGGAGGCATCTAGCAAATCGATCCGACAGGCACAAGCCTATTCTTGAACTTCGCCCAATCTTTTTGAAAATAATAGAAAAATAATGAGTTATCAGCCGCTGATCCCTTGAAGGCGCTTAATGTCTTCCAGCCTTTTGACGGTTTCTGCATAGCCGATGTCGATTGCCTCAGATGCGCGGTGGAAATCTGCGAGGCCGATTTGTGCAACGGTTGGCATCAGCGAAACATCCGGTGGATCGCCAGCCATACGCGCGCGTGAAATGCGGTCCTGAATGATGTTGAAAGCTTCCATCATCACACCCGTTATACCGAGGCGGTTTTCTTTGCCGCCTTGTATGGCTTCGGTGAGATTTTCGCGCTGCGACTGTGCGTGTTTGATGACGGCTGCACGTCCGAACTGATCGTAATGAAGGTTCACAGCGAGAACCAAGCGTTGTTCATAGGCGCGGCATACGGAGACTGGAACCGGGTTGACCAGCGCGCCATCGACCAGCACACGCTCCTGCCAGCGGACAGGCTCGAACACGCCGGGCAGGGCATAGGAAGCGCGCATGGCTTCGACTAAAGGGCCATTTGAAAGCCAGATTTCATGGCCGGTGTGCAATTCGGTGCAAACAGCCACGAAGGGGCGGTCAAGCTCCTCAAGGCGCAAGCCATCGAGATGCTCACGCATACGATTGTCAAGCTTCATGCCACCGAACAGACCACTCCCGCGAAATGTGATGTCGAGAAGATTGAACATCCGCCGCCGCGTGAGACTGCGCGCAAATTCTTCCAGTTGATCAAGCTTTCCGGCAAGATAGCAGCCGCCGACCAATGCGCCGATTGAGGTGCCGGCAATCATTTCAATCTCGATCCCAGCCTCATCAAGTGCGCGCAGCACGCCAATATGCGCCCATCCACGCGCGGCACCGCCGCCCAGAGCAAGGGCAATGCGGCGCGGCTGATGTCGCACCTGTGGCTGATTGATGATTTCTTCTTCAGGCGTCAGGGCTTGTGGATTGGCAGCCCTGCGCCTTTGACCCCATGCACGCATATCGATTAAGCACCTCTTGTTTTGATGATATTACCAAAACACGGTATCGAAACAATAAATGCTGCGATTTGAAGGCCAAGAAAAAACTTAGAGCGACCTTTGTATGTTCAACAGCAGCCCGTTAATGCTGGTGGTCGCAGGAGCCACTCAGTGACAGGCTGATCTGACCATTTTCGGACTGCACCTGGCGATAAAAGCAGGAGCGCCGACCGGTGTGGCAGGTTGGGCCATCGCCTGCGACGCGAACCTTGAGCCACAGAGCATCCTGATCGCAATCGGTGCGCAGTTCGATCACGCTTTGCAGGTTGCCGGATGTCTCGCCCTTTTTCCAAAGCGTGTTGCGGGAGCGCGACCAATAATGCGCAATCCCGGTTTCAAGCGTCAGGCGCAGCGCTTCTTCATTCATATGTGCGACCATGAGCAATTCACCATCATGCGCATCCGTCACGACGGCTGTGATGAGGCCGGAAGCGTCGAAGCGCGGCATGAAAACCGCACCTTCTTCAATCGCCTTCTTGTCGGAAGGTTGGGCAGGGAAAAAGCTCATTGTTGCGCCTGATAAATTGGTTTTACTTGCGGATAAGGCTCATGAAGCGGACCTGTTCGTTCACTTCTTCCTTAAAAGTGCCGGTAAAGGTGGTGGTGATCGTGCTTGAACCCTGCTTACGGATGCCGCGCATCGCCATGCACATATGTTCCGCGTCGATCATGACTGCAACGCCGCGTGGCTTGAGAATACGCTGAATGCTATCAGCGATCTGCGCGGTAATGCTTTCCTGCGTTTGCAGGCGACGGGCAAAAATATCAACAACGCGTGCAATCTTGGACAGGCCAAGCACCTTGCCATCAGGCAGATAGGCGACATGCGCCTTGCCGATAATTGGCACCATATGGTGTTCGCAATGCGAGAAGAAGGAAATGTCCTTCACCAACACCATATCGTTATAACCCGAGACTTCCTCAAAAGTCGTGCCCAGCACATCTTCCGGGCTCTCATCATAGCCACCAAAAAGTTCGCTATAGGATTTTGCAACACGCATGGGCGTATCGAGAAGCCCTTCACGGTCGGGATTGTCGCCGGCCCAGCGAAGAAGGGTTCGCACAGCAGCTTCTGCTTCGGCCTGTGTTGGCTTTGGCGATTCTTTGGAAACAATGGGTTCGTTATCGATCGGAAGGATGCGAGCGTCCATTCGTATTCTCCAGTAGTCTCCTTCACGGAGGAGACGAGTTAAACGGACAATACAGCGATGCGTCTTGCGAACGTGCGATGTATTGATCCGGCAACACCAAGCTGCCGGACGGATATTTGTGCGACTTCATAACCATGCGATAATCTGACCATGGCGCAGCTGCGCACTGCCTATTATATAGACAGGAAAATGCAACTTCAAACCGTTACCGGACGACAATTTTGCATTTTTATCCGGTAAGGCGGAAGGTTCATCTCAATGATAGACGATGTATATAACAAACGTATCCTTGAATTTGCAGGGAACATTGAACGACTGGGACGCATTGCGGAGCCTGATGCCGTGGCGACTGTTCATTCAAAATTGTGCGGTTCGACAGTGACTGTTTATCTCAAGATGGCGGATGGGGTGGTTACGGACTTTGCACATGAGGTGAAGGCTTGTGCTTTGGGGCAGGCGTCATCCTCGGTTATGGCGCGCAATGTGATAGGTTGCACGGCGCAGGAATTGCGCGCTGCGCGCGATTCTATGTACAAGATGCTCAAGGAAAATGGTCCTGCACCTGACGGTCGTTTTGAAGATCTGAAATATTTTGAACCGGTGCGAGACTACAAAGCCCGTCATGCTTCAACGCTTTTGACATTTGATGCAGTTGTCGACTGCATCCGTCAAATCGAGGAAAAGGTGCAGGCCGCCTGATGTGCAACTGCGGGAAAGATCATCCGGCCAAGGCTGCGATCAATAAGAAGCGACAAACCCGCAATTTTACCGATCCTTGGCGCAAAACACCGGGCAGGGTGCTGGGGACGGGTTTGATCAGACTTTACCAGCTCACGCTTTCATCCTTTATCGGCAATTCCTGCCGCCATATGCCGACCTGTTCAGAATATACCTACGAATCTGTTGCTCGTTACGGATTGTGGAACGGCAGCTGGATGGGACTTTTTCGTATCATGCGCTGTGGTCCCATGGGGACTCACGGTTTTGACCCTGTGCCGAGAGAACTTTCGGACGAATTTCGGTGGTATTTGCCCTGGCGATTCTGGCGGGTTTCATCACCCAGGCGCTGAAAAACTGTTAAAAATTGTTGATTTATTGTGTGTTGCTCAGAATTCGTTAATGATAAATCGGTTTTATCAGGAAATGCAAATCAAGTTGAGCAAGCGTCTTTTTCACGCCGCAATTCGACTTCATTTGCAATGAGTTTTCTCTTCTTGTGAGCCATCATGCATAAATTATCGTCACGCATCTCCCGGCTGATTGCAGGTGTTGCGCTTGGTGCCAGCATCTTCTGTGCAACCAACGCTATGGCCAATGTTTCATGGGTTGTGTTTGATGCCGATAGTGGCGTGATTCTTGGGCAGGATGGCTCAACCGTACAACATGCGCCTGCATCGCTTGCCAAGATGATGACCCTTTATCTGGCTTTTGAAGCCTTGAAGACCGGTCGGATTCATTGGGACGATCAGATGCCGATTTCTAAAAATGCGGCGGCAAAAGTCAGAATGAAACTCTGGCTCAAGGCAGGCGAAACCATTTCGGTTCGCGATGCGATCAGCGGTATGATTGTCGTATCTGCCAATGATGCAGCCACTGTCATGGGCGAATATCTGGGTGGTTCAGAAGCCTCTTTTGGTCGCCTGATGACGCAGAGAGCCCGAAATCTCGGCATGAAGAGTACCTATTTCGTCAATCCATCGGGTTTGACCGGAAAGATGACGCAATTGACGACTGCACGCGATATGGCTGTGCTTGGCATGTCGCTGCGCCGTGATTTTCCAAATGAGTATGCGTTGTTTTCCCAGCGCTCCTTCGCTTACAAAGGACGTCCGTTCAACGGTCACAACAATCTGATGTATCGCTATCAGGGCGTTGATGGCATCAAGACCGGATATACGGATGTTTCGGGCTATAATCTCGTTTCCTCCGCGATCATCAATGACAAGCATCTCGTTGGCGTTGTGCTTGGTGCTGGCTCCTCGCGCGAGCGTGATGATCGCATGGCAAAGCTGCTGACACGTTTTGGCAAGGAGGACGCCGGAACCGGCATCGACGAAATCGTGACCGCTTCGGTTCAGACACCTTTGCCCGTTATCTCGCCGCTTATGCCTGAAAAGCCAAAAGCCGATGTGATTGCCGATACGATTGACGACAATAGGATCGAGCAGGGTGATGGCGGCTTTTTGGTGAAAGCTGCGATGTCTGCATGGCGTGTTCAGGTTGGAGCGACTCCATCGCGTTCAGGTGCTGATGCGTTGCAGGCAAAATATCTGCCGGTGGTGAGCCGTCTGGTCCCGGGTACAAAAGGCGAGATTTCGCCATCGACGCGCGGTCGCAAGGTCTATCGTGTGCGCTTCACGGGCTTCAAAGATTCAGATGCAGCGCAAAAGACCTGCGTACAGCTTCAGCAGCAGGGTGTTCCCTGCCTTGCCATTCGCAACTGATTTTCTTTAGTCGTCGGAATTCTGATCGCGCTGTGATGCAGTTTGCCACGGCGCTTTTCCTTTACGTGCTGATCAAAAGAGATTAATAGCCAGTCTTCATTCAAGATTACATAGGCGTGGCTCTGTTACAGAGAGCGCCTTTCGTGAGTAAACCACCCGCAATCGTTGGCGGGACTGGATAAGGAGAATATGATGTCGAACGTTTCCATGCAGTTTCCTGATGGCTCGGTGCGCGAATATGATGCCGCAACAACCGGTGCCGAACTCGCCGAATCGATTTCCAAATCACTTGCCAAGAAAGCCGTGGCTTACGCCGTAGACGGTACCGTGCGTGATCTTTCAGATCCGCTTGGCGCTTCCGGTGCAATCGAAATTTTGACCCGTGAAGATCCTCGTGCGCTGGAACTGATCCGTCACGATACGGCGCACGTTCTGGCCGAAGCTGTGCAGGAGCTTTTTCCGGGAACGCAGGTTACAATCGGTCCAGTCATTGAGAACGGCTTTTATTACGACTTTGCGCGGAATGAACCTTTCACGCCCGATGATCTGCCGGTGATTGAAAAGAAGATGCGCGAAATTATTCAGCGCAACAAGCCATTCACCAAGCAGGTGTGGTCGCGCGAGAAGGCCAAGCAGGTTTTTGCCGATAAGGGCGAAAGCTACAAGGTCGAACTCGTTGACGCGATCCCTGAAGGTCAGGATCTGAAAATCTACAATCAGGGCGAATGGTTCGATCTTTGCCGCGGTCCGCATATGGCGTCCACGGGCCAGATCGGCAATTCATTCAAGCTGATGAAGGTTGCTGGTGCCTACTGGCGCGGCGATGCCAACAATCCGATGCTGACACGTATTTACGGTACGGCATTTGCCAATGATGTCGATCTCAACGCTTACCTTCATATGCTTGAAGAAGCGGAGAAGCGCGATCACCGCCGTCTGGGTCGTGAAATGGACCTGTTCCATTTCCAGGAAGAGGGTCCGGGCGTTGTTTTCTGGCACGCCAAAGGCTGGCGCATGTTCCAGACGCTTGTCGCTTATATGCGCCGTCGTCTCGACAGTCATGGCTATCAGGAAGTCAATGCACCGCAGGTGCTGGACAAGTCGCTTTGGGAGACATCCGGTCACTGGGGTTGGTATCGCGACAACATGTTCAAGGTGACTGTTGCCGGTGATGATACCGACGATGATCGCGTGTTTGCATTGAAGCCTATGAACTGCCCAGGTCACGTTCAGATATTTAAGCATGGTCTTAAGTCTTACCGCGATCTGCCTATAAAGCTTGCAGAATTTGGTAATGTGCATCGCTACGAACCATCGGGGGCATTGCATGGCCTGATGCGTGTGCGTGGCTTCACGCAGGACGATGCGCATGTGTTCTGTACCGAAGAGCAGATGGCGGACGAATGCCTTCGTATCAATGATCTCATTTTGTCGGTCTATAAAGATTTCGGCTTCAAGGAGATCACGATCAAGCTTTCGACGCGTCCTGAAAAGCGCGTTGGTTCGGATGAATTGTGGGATCGCGCTGAAAGCGTGATGATGACGGTTCTTGAGCAGATCAAGGAACAGTCGGACGACATCAAGACTGGCATTCTGCCAGGTGAGGGTGCGTTCTACGGTCCGAAATTCGAATATACGCTGAAAGATGCGATTGGCCGTGAATGGCAGTGCGGAACGACACAGGTTGATTTCAACCTGCCGGAACGTTTTGGCGCTTTCTACATCGACAGCAATTCGGAAAAGACGCAGCCGGTGATGATCCATCGTGCCATTTGTGGCTCAATGGAACGCTTCCTCGGCATTCTGATCGAAAATTTCGCCGGTCACATGCCGCTGTGGTTTGCTCCGGTTCAGGTTGTTGTTGCGACGATCACCTCGGAAGCTGATGGCTATGCTGCGGAAGTTGCAGCCAAACTCAAGGCGGCAGGCTTGCAGGTCGTGACTGACACACGCAACGAGAAGATCAACTATAAGGTTCGCGAACATTCGGTTCAGAAGGTTCCGGTGATTCTCGTTTGCGGTATGCGTGAAGCGGAAGAAAAGACGGTTAATATGCGTCGTCTTGGCTCGCGCGATCAGGAATCCATGACGCTGGATGAAGCGATTGCTCGTCTGAGCGAAGAGGCAACACCGCCTGATCTTTTGCGTCTGCGCAATGCATAAACAAAAAGGCCCACTTCGAGTGGGCCTTTTCGCAATTTTACTGGAAATGCTTTAGTCCTGAGCGGCGTCGTTGTCTGTCAGTGCTTCCGACTCGCGGTTGGCGATGACTTCCACTTCTTCATTGTGGCCCGAGGTCACTTTGAAGTCGCGCTGATAAATTCGGTCTTTGTTTTTCGCGATGGCGACGTAGTCACCCTCAATGAGAACCATCGATGAATAAGCGCCTGCGCTTTCACGAACCACATCACCCGAAGCATTGAGTATCGACCATGACGTGTCAGCGAGCGCTTCACCGCCTTTTTCACGCACCAGTTTTAGAATGACTTCCGCAGCGCGATGTTGAACTGTGGCTTCTGTCAGTTTGCCTGCCTCGACCCGAATATCGGCGCGGATTATCGCATTGGCCGTGCCATAATTGGAGACAACGTGATAAGTGCCGCTGTTTAGCCGGATGATGGTATCCGGTTTTACATCGGGAACGATCAGCGAGCGTTCGCTATTGTCCTCATCGGCATAGATAGAGAAGCGAACAAGGTCGCTTTTGATTTTGCCGGCATCCGGCAGGACGGCGCTTAGCTTCATTCCGCCAGCATCAAGCGTCATGACTTCATGACGAGTGCCATTGGTGAGCGTAATGCGCTTGGTTGCGCCCGCACGGCCATATGCGGCATGAACCAGATAGCTGCCTTCTGGCAGGTTGAAAACCGCGCCGCCACCCTTTGACGATGCAATCAGCGCCAATTGTCCGTCCGGGCCAACCTCTGGCGCAAAAACACGCCAGACAAGCCCAGAGGGTATATCCGGCCCATCTTGATTAAGACGGGCTTTCAGATCAAGCTCACTGGTTTTAACGAGAGGGTTGTTTTCAGGGCTGGACGGATTTGCATAGGGACTGAGTTTTGGCAGGTCGAGCTTTGGCTGCGGGAGGTCAGGCAGGCCGATTGTGCCGTTAATGTCCTGCGCAAGTGCCGGTGACGATGCAATCAGGGCAAGCGAAACAGCCGCTACAAGTGCCTTGCTGCGTGATAATTTCGTATGCTTTTTCTGAAACAGGTCTGAGCGATCTGACATGGTGATGTTTTGCACTCAAGCGCATGGCAAATTCAAGGCTAAACTGACCGTTGTGTTTCAAATTTATCATTGCGCCTGACGCATCGTCATTGATTTTAGGCTTTACACCTTCATGATGTCGCGCGAGAAGAAGTCGCCTCCATTGAAGTGGAGCGATTTATGCAGATTTGAGCGATGAGGTTTCCCCCCGTGACACATCCGGTCTTTGAGTTTCTGGCGCAGCGCAGTTCCACGCCGATTTCCGCGATTTCCGAGCCAGCGCCGCAAGGTGCTGAGCTTGACGAGTTGCTGAAAGTTGCAGCCCGCGTGCCTGATCATGGCCGTCTGACGCCATGGCGCTTCATCCTGTATCGCGGTGATGTGCGCCATCAGGTTGGTGCATATCTTGCCAAGCGCGCTGAAGAGCGGGAAGGGCCGTTGCCTGATAGCCGCAGGGATCAGGAGCGCGCGCGTTTTGCACGTGCGCCATTGGTTGTTGGTGTTATCTCCTCACCCGTGGCGCATGAGCGTATCCCGGAATGGGAGCAGTTTCTTTCAGCTGGTGCGGTAGCCATGAACCTTTGCACGGCAGCCAATGCGCTCGGCTATGCAACGAACTGGATTACCAACTGGTATTCGGATGATGCACCGGCTCGCACCTATCTCGGCCTTTCGCCAGACGAGCGGGTTGCGGGTTTTGTTCATATTGGAACAGCGAAAAACAAAATGCCGGAACGTCCGCGTGCAGATATGGATAAGATTGTGTCCGATTATAATGGTCCGTGGTCATCTTGATGTTGAATATTAGCAAACTTGCTTAAACGCTGGAAAACCCGATGTTTTATGAACCACAATCAGGTCATAATCTGCCTCATAATCCATTCAAGGCGATCGTTGCACCACGCCCCATCGGCTGGATCGGAACACGTTCAAAGACGGGGGCCGTAAACCTCGCACCCTATTCCTTTTTCAATGCAGTATGTGACACGCCGCCGATGATCATGTTTTCATCCAGCGGGGTGAAAGACAGCGTGACATTTATTGAGGAAACGGGTGAATTTACAGCCAGTCTGGTCAGTGATCATCTTAAAGAGCATATGAATGCAACATCGGTAAATGCCCCGCGCGGTATCAGCGAGTTTTCATATGCCGGACTGACTGCCGCCCCAAGCAAACTTATCGCAGCGCCCTTTGTAAAAGAGGCCTATGCGGCCCTTGAATGTGTGGCCGTTGAAGTTCGAAATTTGCAGGACAAAGAGGGCAGGCGAACCGATAATTACATGGTGATCGGCGAAGTTGTTGGTGTTCACATTGATGAATCCGTGCTGACAGACGGCCTATTCGACATCCGAAAAGCCAAGCCGGTAACACGCCTTGGCTATATGGATTATGCGACCACGCAAGAGGTCTATCAGATGACCCGCCCAAAATGGGAAGATAAGTCGTGAGGAAAGGGGCTGATTAAAGCCCCTTTTTCTTCGCCTCGATCCAAATGGCTTCCATATCATCAAGCTGGGCTGACTCGAGATTGCCACCGGATTCTTTGAGCGATTTTTCGATATAATCGAAGCGGCGCTTGAACTTGTCATTGGTGGCGATCAATGCGGTTTCGGGGTCGATTTCCAGATGCCTGCCGAGGTTGACCATCGCGAAAAGAAGATCGCCATATTCCTCCTGAATATGGGCCTTGTCGTGAGATGCCATTGCCTCTTTGAGTTCTGTGGTTTCCTCGGCAATCTTGTCAAGGATGGGGGCTGCTTCAGACCAGTCGAAGCCAACCTTGGCAGCTTTTTGCTGGAGCTTTAATGCGCGCAACAGGGCAGGGAAGGCCTTCGGAATGTCATCTAGATAGCGGGTTTTCTCGACCGTTTCCAAACCAAGCTTTGCGCGGCGTTCTGCGCGCTCTGCCTTTTCCTCAGCCTTGATGCGGTTCCATGATCCCTTGGCCAGGCCTGCGCTTCTGGCTTCTTCATCGCCAAATACATGCGGGTGGCGACGGATCATTTTGCGCGTGATGGCTTCGACCACATCACCAAAGGCGAACTGGCCCTGTTCTTCCGCCATGCGCGAATGAAACACCACCTGCAACAACAGATCACCAAGCTCTTCGCGCAAATCATCCACATCATCGCGTTCGATGGCGTCGAGAACCTCATAGACCTCTTCAAGCGTATAGGGTGCAATCGATTGCGATGTCTGTTCAACGTCCCATGGGCAGCCAGTTTCTGGATTGCGCAGGGCGATCATGATTTCGAGAAGACGGTCAATATTGCGGGAAGGTTCCATCTTCGCTCCATAAAAAGTGATGAGGCACTGTTCGGGTAATTTGCGAGAATTGTATGGACCGGGTTGCAGTCCGCTTCGGTTTTGGCATAGTCAGCACAATGACCGGGATCGCATATCAAGGCGATATGTTCAACAAGCAGGTATTGAGAGAATGACGATTCTTGTAACGGGTGGTGCCGGATATATCGGTTCGCATACATGCGTGCAGTTGATTGAAGCTGGCCATGATGTTGTTGTGGTCGATAATTTTGATAACAGCAGCCCGGAATCACTCCACCGTGTAGAGAGAATTACCGGCCGGGCACCGATCCGTGAGCCGGGCGACATTCGGGATCGTGCGCTTCTTGAACAGATTATTAAGCGCCATAAATGCACGGCCGTTATTCATTTTGCTGGCCTCAAGGCCGTTGGTGAATCGAACGAAAAGCCGCTGCATTATTACGATTGTAATGTGGTTGGCACGCTGCGTTTGTTGCAGGCAATGGAAGCGACGGGTGTTAAGACACTTGTTTTCAGCTCGTCGGCAACAGTTTATGGCGAACCGGAAAAGCTGCCGATTACCGAAGACCAGCCACTTTCTGCGACCAATCCTTATGGGCGGACAAAGCTGATCATCGAAGAGATGCTGCGCGATCTTTATAACAGTGATAAGAGCTGGAAAATTGCTATTTTGCGCTATTTCAATCCGGTAGGTGCGCATGAAAGCGGTCTGATCGGTGAAGATCCCAAAGGGATTCCAAACAATCTGATGCCGATCATTGCGCAGGTGGCAACCGGTCGCCGCGAAAAGCTCCATATCTGGGGCAATGATTACGATACGCCCGATGGCACCGGCGTGCGTGATTATATTCATGTGGTTGATCTTGCGGCCGGACACCTGAAAGCATTGAAAAAGCTGGATGAACCGACGTGTTTCTCTGTCAATCTCGGGACAGGGCACGGCTACAGTGTTCTTGATGTGGTTAAGGCTTTTGAGCACGTCTCAAACCGTGAGATCAAATATGAGCTTTCACCGCGCCGCCCCGGTGATGTGGCAGAATGCTATGCTGACCCGGCTTTTGCGCGTGATTTTCTTGGCTGGACTGCTCAGAAAGATTTGCGCGAAATGTGCAAAGACATGTGGAACTGGCAATCGAAGAATCCTGACGGATACAATGTAGATTGATTTTTCAAAGCCGCTCGCTTTGGTGGAATTATGTTGCAAACTCCCTGAAAAGTGAACGGATCAGCCCTCCAGCCTGTCCTTTCGTGTTGTGCCTGCTTTTGATGGGGCTATTACAAGCGGGAAATAATTGCTGATGATGAAAGCGCCCCAACCCATTCGAAACGGGGGCTTTCAGATTGATGCGCTGAAGGACTGACGAGATAATGCGTTTTCTACCCGATAAGTTCACCTGCATGTTGATCGCAACGATTGTGCTTGCATCAGTCCTTCCTGTGCAGGGTGATTTTGCTGTTTGGTTTGCCATTGCGACCAAGGTCGCGGTGGGGCTTTTGTTCTTCCTTCATGGTGCGCGGCTATCGCGTGAAGCCGTCATTGCCGGTGTCATTCACTGGAGGCTGCACCTGGTGGTAGGCTGCGCAACATTCGTTCTTTTCCCAATTCTAGGACTTGTTGCTGGCTGGACAATTCCGGGGCTCGCGCAATCTCCGTTTTACCTTGGCATTCTTTATCTCTGTGTTTTGCCGTCCACTGTGCAATCATCCATCGCTTTTACGTCAATGGCTGGCGGTAATGTGTCGGCAGCGATTGTTTCGGCGTCCGCATCCAATATTTTCGGTATGTTTCTGACACCATTGCTGGTGGGATTGCTTTTTGCTGTTAAAGGCAGCGGTGGAATTTCGATCGATGCGCTCCAGTCGATTTTGCTGCAATTGCTTGCGCCCTTTGTGCTGGGGCAGATTTTGCAGCCATGGATCGGTCATTTCATGCGTCGCCATAGCAAAGCGCTTGGTTTTGTCGATCGCGGTTCCATCCTTATGGTCGTCTATCTGGCTTTCAGCGAGGCCATTGTTGAAGGCCTTTGGCGCACGGTTTCGTGGAATGATCTCGGCGTGATGTTTGGTGTGAATATAATGCTTCTGGTCATCGTGATGCTGGCGACGTGGTATGGCAGCAAGTGGCTGGGCTTTCATCGTGCCGATCGTATCACCATCATGTTCTGCGGCTCCAAAAAGAGCCTTGCCAGTGGTGCGCCAATGGCAAGCGCCATCTTTGCAGGTGCGAATGTTGGCAGTGTCGTGCTGCCGCTGATGCTGTTTCACCAAATTCAGCTTATGGCCTGCGCTGTTATTGCGCGCAGGCTTGCAGAGCATAAACCCAGCGCCACGATAAAAGCAGCTGCTGCGGAGTAGGGGCCTTCGCGCATTATCTTTTTGCGGTTTGCTTGTCATACCGGGAAAGAAAATCTACAGAGAAATTCCAATCGGTCGTGTCGGGAAAGGCAAGTTTTATGGCGGACAAGAACAAAGAGACTTTCGATCAGGAAGCGCTTGCAGAAGCCTATAATCTCGCGCTTTCGCTCGAAAAATCCGGCGATCTGGATGCTGCGGCCAAAGCTTATGAGGACGTGTTGCGCATTGATCCCGACGATCATGGTGGTGCTGCGGTCCGCCTCGCAAGCATGGGGCGCGGATCCGTTCCGCCAAAAGCGCCGGATGCCTATGTGTCGACGTTGTTTGATCAGCATGCAGAGATGTTCGACACAATTCTTGTCGATCAGCTTGGCTATGATGTGCCATTGCAGTTGCGTGAAATGCTTCTCGAAATGGATGAAGAGTTTCAGGCAAAACGCATGCTGGATCTTGGCTGCGGCACCGGGCTTTCAGCCGATGCGCTTGATGATATGGCCGAACACAAGACTGGCGTTGATATTTCTGAAAACATGATCGAAGTCGCTTATGACAAAGGCGATTATGATGCGCTTTTTGTGGGCGAAGCCGTCAAGTTTCTTGAAAACACGCAGGAAGACGCCTGGGATTTGATCGTCGCGACCGATGTGCTGCCTTATATGGGGGAACTCGAAGCGTTTTTTGCGGGCGTTGCCAGGCATCTTAAGGCAGACGGATATTTCTGCTTTTCCAGCGAAACGCAAAGCGATGCGCGATTTGCGGATCGTCACTTCATGGTTGGTGATTTCCAGCGTTTTGCACATGCACAGTCTTATGTCCGCTCGCAGTTGTCTGAGCATGGAATGGACTGCATTCGCTGCGAAGATATCACTGTGCGCAGTGAGCAAGGCTCGCCAGTACCAGGGCATCTTTATATCGCTAAACGCCGCTAAAACGGCATGATGATACGTCCGATTGTTCCATAATCCATATTATGCAATTTAATCATATAACGGCGATATACAGATGCGACACATGGGCAATTTAGAGATGCGACATTTTTTGTATCTCTTGCCCTTTTCAAATCGAACGCGGAAAGGAAGACTAGGTTTTCAGCTG